>NZ_JARVSN010000012.1:0-113542 GCF_030209165.1 Pseudomonas sp. fls2-241-R2A-110
AAGATTAAATTCCGAAACCCCTATCTGCGTATGCAGGTAGGGGTTTTGTTTTGCCTGTAGAAAAATGACCGGCAGCCGCTGGGTTTACGGCAGCTGATTACTGCAATTTGCCTCTGTTCCTATCGAAAATCACTGCCCTTATCCGCATGGCGGAGATTATGGCCGACTCCCTGGCGTAGAATTGCAAACCGCGAGCCCACACCCGAGACGGAGCCTCAATGCAAAACCCCACCACCCAACACTCCCTCTGGAAAACCTACCTCCTTTTCCTCGCCCCAATGGTTCTCTCCAATTTCCTCCAATCCATGTCGGGCACCATCAACAGCATTTACATCGGCCAAATGCTCGGCACTCAGGCCCTCGCTGCGGTCTCCGGCATGTTCCCGATCGTCTTCTTCTTCATCGCCTTGGTTATCGGCCTCGGCGCGGGCGCGGGCGTGCTCATCGGTCAGGCCTGGGGCGCGCGTGAACCGCATCTGGTGAAAACCATCGCCGGTACAACGCTATTGCTAGGCGCGATGATCGGCCTGACCGCAGCAATCCTCGGCAGCATCTTCGCCAGATCCGCCCTGCAAGGCCTGGGCACGCCGGCGGATGTACTCGACGACGCCGTGTCCTACGCCCACGTGATGATGTGGATCATGCCCTCGTTGCTGATCTACGTGCTATTCACCCAGTTACTGCGCGGGGTGAGCGATACGGTGTCGCCGTTGGTGGCGTTGGTGGTGTCGACGTGCATCGGGTTGGCCCTGACGCCGGCGTTGATTCGGGGCTGGTTCGGGTTGCCGATGATGGGGATTCAGAGTGCGGCGTATGCCGGGTTGGCGGGTAACTTGTCGGCGATGGGCTGGCTGGCGTGGCGGTTGATTCGCAAGGGGCATCCGTTGGCGCCGGATCGGGAGATGTTTGCGGCGATGCGCCTGGACCTGGTAATTCTCGGCAAAGTGCTGCGCATCGGTTTGCCAACCGGGTTGCAGATGGTGGTGTTGTCGGTCTCGGAACTGGTGATTCTGGCGTTGGTGAATCAGCACGGTTCCCAGGCGACAGCGGCCTATGGGGCGGTGACGCAGATCGTCAATTACGTGCAGTTCCCGGCGTTGTCGATTGCGATCACGGCGTCGATCCTGGGCGCACAGGCAATCGGGGCAGGGCGCCTGGAGCGCATGGGGCCGATTTTGCGCACGGGTTTGTTGATCAATGTGTGCCTGACCGGTGGCCTGGTGGTGTTGGGGTATCTGTTGTCGCACTGGTTGTTGGGGCTGTTCCTCACCGATGACACCACCCGGGCGAAAGCTGAGCACCTGTTGCATATCATGCTCTGGAGTCTGTTGGTGTTCGGCTTCCAGGCGATTGTCGGCGGCATCATGCGTGCCAGCGGCTCGGTGCTGGTGCCGATGGCGATCTCGATTGTCTGCGTGGTCGGCGTGCAGTTGCCGGTGGCGTATGTGCTGGACGGGCACTTCGGTTTGCAGGGCGTATGGATGGCGTTTCCAGTGGCGTATCTGGGGATGCTGCTGTTGCAGACGGCGTATTACAAAATGGTCTGGCAGCATCAGAAGATCGAGCGGTTGGTCTAGGCGTTCGCTAAGTGTTTACCGCGCCGTTGTCGGGGGCGCCTGGCGACCGCTGCGTCGCCAGGCCATGTCTTGCCAGACCAGTACCTCTGCGATGAGAACCTGTCGACCTTGCCCAACGTGCAGCGGTTGACCTCGACGCTGGTGATGAAGCAGGTGGTGCAGGACCGGCCTTTGCCGTTGTAGCGCACTCAGGCCTTGACCCAGCGCTGACGGCTCCAGCTGCTCAATGAATCGACGGCGAAAACCAGTAACAGCATCGCAAGTATGACCGTGCTGGCTTGCGCTTCCTGGAACAGGCTGAGGCTGACATAGAGCATTTGCCCCAGGCCACCAGCGCCAACGAAGCCAAGCACGCTGGCCATGCGAATGTTGTTTTCCCAGCGGTACAGGATGTAGGCCAACAGTTGTGGCAAGAGGTTGGGCAGGGTGCCGTAGCAAAACGCCCATACAGCGTTGCCGCCCTGCAAGCGGATGGCGTCGGCCGGTTCCGGCGGAGTGTTTTCCAGTGCTTCGGCGAACAGCCGACCGAGTACGCCGGTGGTGTGCAGGGCCAGCGCCAGGGTGCCGGCGTTGGGGCCGAGCCCGGCGGCAAGCACCATCAAGGCGGCCCAGACCAGTTCCGGCACCGCGCGCAAAGCGTTGAGCACCAGGCGCGATGCGCTTTGCAACGGCCAGCCGAAGCGTCCGGCTGCAGGCAAGGCCAACAGCAGGCCGAATACCGCCGCGAGCAAGGTGCCAAGGGCGGACATGGCGATGGTTTCCAGGGCGCCATGGCCGATCGCTTGCAAGTGTCCGGCGCTCAGGTCCGGACTGAGAAAGCGTTGCGCATAGGCGCCCATTTGCTTCAGGTTTGCGCTGCTCCCCAGCTCGCCGAGGTCGATGTTCAAGTAACCGAATGAAGCCACGACCGCGATGCCGATGGCCAGGACCAGCGCCAGGTTGATAAGGCGATTCATGTCAGCCTCCAGCGCAGCAGGCGACTGAGTTGATCGGCGAACAGCACCAGGACCAGGAACGTCAGCAACAGGCTGGCCACTTCACCGCCAGCGAACATGCGCAGCGACAGGTCCATTTGTTGGCCCAGCCCGCCAGCGCCGACGAAGCCCATCACCACCGAAGCGCGGATCGCGCATTCCCAGCGGTACACGGTGTACGACAGCAGCTCCGCCGAGACATTGGGCAGGATGCCGTAGCAAAACGCCGCGAGCCGCCCACTGCCGGACCGTAAAAGCGCGTGGGCCGGGCGCTGGTCGACCGACTCGAAAATTTCCGCGTAGACCTTGCCCAGCATGCCGCTGTAGGTAATCGCAATCGCTAAAACTCCCGCCGTCGGGCCCAGACCGACAGCGCGTACGAACAGCAACGCCCAGACGATTTCCGGCACGCTGCGCAAAAAAATCAGTAAACCGCGCACCGGCCAGCGCAGCAATTGACCCCAGAAACTGGGGCGACCGGCACGCGACGCCGCAGACAGCGACAACGCCCGACTGGCCAACAGGCTGGCAGGTACGGCCAGCAGCAACGCCAGGGCCATACCGGCCGTGGCGATGGCCAACGTCTGCAAGGTGGCTTGCAACAGCATCTGGATGAACGCTTCGCCATGGGCCGGTGGCCAGAAGGCTGAGACGAATCGGCCCATTTCGCTTTGGCTGTCGCTGGCAATCAGTACCCGCAGGTCCAGTTCGCTGTAGTGAATGCCTGGCCACAGCAGAACGATCGCCAGCAAGGTGAGCAACAGGCGAGGGCGGGTAGCGGGGTCGCGAGTGTCAGACGTCAGCATCGCGGAATCTGCACACTCAAGTGGGCGGCGGGCACTGGCGAGGATTGCAGCTGCTCGTTGGCGTAGAGCGTGTCGAGTTGCTCGCGGTCGACGGCGCTGGCCGGAAGGTCGAACAGTATCTGCCCGTCACGCAGGCCAATGATCCGCGAAAAATGCGCCAGAGCCAGCTCCACGGCATGCAGGCTGGCCACCAGCGTGACGTTGTGTTCCCGGGCATGGCGGCACAGCACTGACAGCGTGTGTTCGGCCAATACCGGGTCCATCGCCGATACCGGCTCATCGGCCAGCAACACCTCGGGCGCTTGGTACAACACCCGGGCAATGCCCACGCGCTGCAACTGCCCACCGGACAGCTGCTGGCACTGGCTGAACAATTTGTCGCTCAGGTCCAGTCTGGCCAATGCCGCGCGTGCCCCCGGAATGTCCAGCGGATACAAGAGATTCAGCAGGCTCTTGCCCAAGCCCCACTGACCCAGTTTGCCGGCCAGAATCGCCGTGACCACGCGCTGTCGAGGTGGCAGGGGCGGCGACTGATGGATCAGGCCGATGCGCGCACGCAGGCGCTGACGCTGACGGGCCGACAGCTGCCAGGCGTGCTCGCCCAGCAACTGCAGCTCGCCGTGGCCCGGTCGCAGGGCGGTGGCCAGCAGATTGAGCAAACTCGACTTGCCCGCGCCTGACGGGCCGATGATGGCGACCTGTTCGTTGGCGCCAATGTGCAGATCCACGCCACGCAGCGCCTCGACACCGTTGGCGTGGGTCAGGCTGACCTGGGTCAGGTGCAATGTCATTTCAGCAGTTCGGCGGCGCGTGCAGCCTCTTCGATACCCTTGTAGTTTTCCGGGCTGGTTTCGATGAAGCGGCTGGCAGCCTGCAGGTCGAGGATTTCCTTGTCCTTCGGGTTCGCCGGATCAAGCGCCAGGAAGGCCGCTTTTATCTTCGCGGCCAGTGCCGGGTCGAGGGTCCCGCGCACCGTCCAGTTGTAGTCAAAGTAGGCCGGGGTGGTCGAAAACACCTTGACCTTGTTGGTATCGACCTTGCCGGCGGCGACCAGTTTTTCCCACACGCTGGCATTCAGCACCCCGGCGTCCACTTTGCCGGCCTGGACCCAGGCGACGGTGGCGTCATGCGCGCCCGAGTAGCCGACGCGGCTAAAGTAGGTTTCCGGCTTGATGCCTTCCTTCAACATGAAATAACGCGGCATCAGGCTGCCCGACGTGGACGACACCGAGCCAAAAGCAAAGGTCTTGCCCTTGAGATCAGCGAGGGATTTGACGTTGGGGTCGGCGGTGATGAATTTGCTGGTGAACTGAGCGTCCTGTTCACGCTGCACCAGCGGGATGGCATTGCCGGTTTTCAGGCGCGCCTGCACGAAGGTGAAACCGCCCAGCCAGGCCAGGTCGATTCGGTCAGTGGCCAGCGCTTCGACCACGGCCGGGTAATCGCTGACGGGCACGAACTCGACCTTCATGCCTAACTTTTGCTCCAGATACTCACCCAGTGGCTTGAACTTGCGCAGCAGTTCAGTAGGCGCTTCATCGGGAATCGCACTGACTTTCAAGGTGTCGGCGGCCTGAGACAGCAGGGTAAAAAAAGACAGGGTCAAGCTGACAGTCAATGCCAGGGTACGCTTGAGCATGGAAGTTCTCCGGTGCATTAACGGATTGAATTCGATGCGCCAGACACAGGCGGATGACTGCATGGCGCTTTGTGAGGTTAGACGAAACGCAGCGATGCTAACGCCTTTTGGCTCGATTGCAGAGCCTTCACTGCAACAGGATGTCTGCGCGCGGAGTGGATCAGGTTCCGGGAGATGTCCGCACCATCAGGCGATCTCGCGAATGGGCTGAAAATGTGGATGCCCCCGCTAGACCACCGCGCCAAACAAATGCCCCACCAGTGCCGTGATTGCCATGGCCAGCGCACCCCAGAATGTCACACGCCAAGCACCGATCAACACCTTGGCACCCCCCGCCCTGGCGGCAATGGCGCCCAGCGATGCCAAAAACACCAATGACATGACCGATATCCACATCGCCACGCTCTGCTGCGGCGCGAAAAATGTCACGGCCAGTGGCAACGCGGCACCCACCACGAAACTGGCGGCGGAGGCCATGGCAGCCTGCAAGGGTTTGGCGGTGAGGGTGGCGCTGATGCCCAATTCGTCCCGGGCGTGTGAGCCCAGTGCGTCATGGGCCATCAATTGATCGGCGACTTGATGCGCCAGCTCGGGTGATACGCCGCGATGCATGTAGATGTTGGCGAGTTCGATGTGTTCGGCTTTCGGGTCGCTCGCCAGTTCTGCCCGTTCGCGGGACAGATCGGCTCGCTCGGTATCGGCTTGGGAGTGCACGGAAATGTACTCGCCCGCGGCCATGGACATGGCGCCTGCGATCAGCCCTGCCATTCCAGTGACCAGCAAGGTGGCATGAGAGGCATTGGCGGCCGCAACGCCGATCAGCAGGCTGGCGGTCGAGACAATCCCGTCGTTGGCGCCCAGGACGGCGGCGCGCAGCCAGCCGATACGATCGCTTCGGTGTGCCTCGGTGTGCCGGTGCATGAATTTCATTGTTGAACGGACTCACTGTCAGTAGGCGGTCCAGCCGCCCGGTCAGGGGGGTCAGCGGGTTTCAATCTGCGCCTGCAACTGGCCGCCGACAATGGATATTTCTCTGAACTGATCTCCCTCGCGCAGCACGAACAGCGCGTCCATCCCGCGCTCCTGAGCCAGGCGTGGGCCTTGGGTTTCTCCCAGCACCATCAGCGCCGTGGCCCAGGCATCGGCGAGCATGCACGAGGCGGCTACCACCGTGACGGCGGCCAGTCGGTTGCACAGCGGGGCGCCGGTAATCGGGTTCATGGTATGAGCATAGGATTGCCCGGCCACTTCAACCCAGTGTCGATAGTCCCCGGATGTCGCAATCGCGGCGTCGCTCAGTTCCATCACACCCATGACTTCACGCACGCCCCGATTGGGTTTTTCCAGGGCCACGGCCCAGCACTGGCCGTCCGGCTTCACGCCCCGGGCGCGCATCTCGCCATCGATGCCGACCAGGTAGCGGGTGATGCCCAAATTCTCCAGGCAACGCGCCAGCTCATCAACGCCAAAGCCTTTGGCGATCCCACTCAAATCCAGGTTCAGTGGCCCGCGTTTGCGCGCCTGATTGCGTTGCGGGTCGACCATTAATGCTGCGCTGGCCAGCAGCCGGGCGCGCGGCGGCGCGGTGTCGAGCGCTTGCCCGGTGATGGTCTGTTCCCCGGGACCAAACCCCCAGGTATTCACCAGATCACCGACGGCGATGTCGAAGGCGCCGTCGGATTGCTGGCTCACTCGCAATGCAGCGGACAGGACCGTGCACAGTTCCTTGGGCACTGGCACCCATTCCTGCTCCGGGGCGGCGTTGAGACGGTTGAGGTCAGAATCGGCTTTCCATGTGGACATTTGCTGGTCCACCCGCGCCACTGCGTGCGCCAGGCGCTGGCCAACGTCGTCGGTATCGATCCCGGGACCGGCGTAGAACAGGGCGGTGTAGCGGGTGCCCATGGTTTCGCCATTCAGGCTGTAGCGTTGCCACTCAGTAGACGTCTTCACGGTAGCGTCCTTGTGCCTTGAGGGTGAGCACACTCAGGTTGAGAGGCGCCAACACTTCATCGAGGGCGTGCATCACGCCTTTGGCCATCTCGCGGCTGCCACACACCAGCACTTGGGCACCTTTTTCAATCAGTCGGCGCAAGGCCAGGGCATCGCTGATCAGTCGGTCTTGCACGTAGCTGCGGTCCTGAACTTGAGAAAAAGCGGCGCGCAGTGCCGTAAGGCGTCGGTCCGCCAGATACTGGTTGAGCTGCGGCTCATAGAGAAAATCCGACGCCGGGTGACGCCCGCCCCAGTATAGGTGCATCGGGTGTCGGGCCTTGTTGTTGCGGATAAAACCCGCCAGAGGACCGATGCCGGTCCCGGCGCCAATCAGGATCACCGGGTTCGCGCCCGATGCTGGACGAAATTGCGGATTGGGCTGGATAAAGGCTTCGATCTGCCCGCCGATGTTCAAGTCATGAAGAAACTGCGAGCACATGCCACCGTCGTGTTTACGCACACAGATTTCCAGCACACCGTCGTGCGAACCGCTGGCCAGCGAGTAAAAGCGCGGAACAGGGCTGCCCGGCGGCAGAATCCCGACCAGGTCGCCGGCCAGGAAGTCAGGCAGTTCGCCGGGTGCTTTAAAACGCAGCACATGCGTCGGCGCATTCACCTGTTCGCCATAGGCAATGCGTTCTGTCAGCGCCAACAGATGAGTGCGTGGCTGCTGCGGAGTGTGAACCAGCGTCAGGTCATGGCCCAGGACTTCGCCCAAGGCGTGGCCCCAGCGGGCAAATTCCTGAGAGGACTGGCGGTTGACGGTTTCCAGCCCCAGCAACGGCGAGCCTCCGGCCTGCACCATTGCATCCTGAACCTGATGGGCGTACTGACAGAACTGCGCAAACTGACGGTCGCCCAAGCCCAGCACGGCAAAGGGCAGGCCGGGCTTGAGGCCGCTGTCGGCCAGACGCTTCAGGAACTGAGAGGCCGAAGCCGGTGCGTCGCCGTCACCGTGGGTCGCGGTCAAGATGAATACCCGCTCAGCCTCGCGGTAATCGCCGCGCCATTCATTCATCGCTGCGCTATGCACTCGATGGCCACGCTGGTGCAAGGCTTCATGCAAGGTGTTGGCAAAGCCCCAGGTGCTGTTGTTTTCACTGCCCACCAGAATCACGCTGTTGGCTGAGTGGGCGGGGCTGTTGTGGCGGATGTTCGGGCCAGCCTTGCGGCGGCGCCACCACAAAAGAATGCCGGTCACGCTCATCAACGGCACACCGAGGGCGCACAGACCAAGCGGCAGACCCAGCCACCAGAGGCCTTCGCCGGTGTGCAGCCGATAGATCCATTCGTAGAGGTTGTGCATCGAGTCGTGGGATTGATAGGACAACAAGGCACCGCTGGCCTGATCCACATAGCCGTCGCCTTGGGCCGTACGCAGGGAGAACACGTCCTGCGGGTTGCCGGGGCTGGGGTAGACCAGTTCGCGCAGGTCATTCAGGTCGGTGGCCTGCAAGGCGTGCAGGCTCGCCACCGGCAAGGCCGGGCCGGTGCTGACGTGGGCGGGGAAGGCGGGTTCGCTTTGACTGCCGTCGGCGATAAAACCAAAGTTGGTGGCGGACATATAGAGCCCGGTCAATGCTGAAAGCAGCAGTCCGAGGATGACCAGTCGCCCGACTTCGGCATGCCAGCGCTGGCTGAAGGTGCCGCGCAGTGGCCGCAGCAGGTTGCGCCAACCACCCAGGCGCCGGGCCAGCAACAGCGCGCCGGACACCGACAGTATCAGCATGAACAGCGCGCCAACCCCCGACGCCCCATGGCCTGGCGAGCCAAGGAACAGTGAACGGTGCAGCTCTTTCATCCAACGGGAGAACGCCGATGGCGCGTAAGGTGCCAGGCCTTGACCGGTCAATGGGTCGACCTTTTCAGCCCCGGCCTGGCCGTTCTGGTTGTAGTAGACGATCACTGTCCCGGACGCTGTGCGCTGGATCTGCTCCACGCCCGGGAAGTGGCTGGCAACGCGTCCGGCCAATTGGCCGACGTTGAGTTGTCCTTGGGTCGTGGGCGTACTGTGCAGGCGTTCCAGGGCCGGGTCGACGGACAGCACCGCGCCGCTGATGGCCAACAGCATGACCAACAGGGCGGCGATCAAACCGGGCAGGGAATGGAACTGGCGAAGCATGTTCAGCCTCCAGAGTGGGCAGGTGCTACAGATCGTAAGTAAAGGAATCGACGTAAGTGCTGCCGGCCGCCGGCTTGCCTGCGCCTTTGGACGTCAGGGGCACGCTGACATCGGCGTGGGCTTCACGTTTATCTTCGACGGCGCTGTCGATGCGGATCTGATACCCGGCATCAATCAGCGTATCTGCCAGTTCGACGCTGACTTTGAGTGTGCGCCCGCTGCCGACACTGGCACCGCTGACCCCATCGAACTCGCTCGGGTTCATCCCGCTGCCACGGGCCCAGTCGCCAAGGTGCTTGTAATACTTGGCCTTCTTGCCGGCCACCCAGAGGGTTTTCTGGTAGTGGCCAGCGGCGTCGGTGACGTAGATCGCCAGGTACGCATCATTGCCGCTGTAGTCCTTGAGCTGTGTGGTCAGGGTCACTTCACGAGCCTGGGCCAGCCCCGGCAGGGCAATGGCACCGGCAAGGCAAGTTGCAGCGATGATCTTTTTCATGGAGATATCCTTTTGATCGTTGGGTCGAGAGCCTGGACCTGCTTGCTGACAGCAACCTGAAGCGCAGGAAAAAAAAGACAGTGGGCCTCATTCCGTCAGCGGGCTGCCGAGGTAATCCCTGGCATCGCCGTCGTCGCGAAAGTGAATCTCGAGTGTGTGCAGGCGCAGCGAGGCCGGTGAGTAGCTGGCTTCAATGGCGTTGCCTTTGCGGTCCAGCCCCTTGAGCTCGTAACACCCGTCGTCGACCTTGATGCGCTGCACGCTCCAGCCGTATTGCCGCTCCACTTGCTGACGCAGGGTGTCGCGCGGTTGCCAGTCGCTCACCGGGTCGCTGCAATTGTCATCGGCCAGGGCGTAACCGCTGAGCAGCAGGCTCAACAGCGCGGCATTGGCGATAAAACCTGTTTTCATGATCTGTCTCCTGCCGAGGTCGGCGTCTGTGGCATACCCTAAGGTGCATTCCTGACAACCAGCTGAATCTTCAGATTCACGTCAGGTAAGGCGATTAAGGTGCCGTACGACAACCATCACAGGAGGTGCCCGATGCGGGTTTTATTGGTCGAAGACGCACTTGGACTGGGGGAGGCGGTGCGCGAACAGATCGCCGATGACGGCCATGCGGTCGATTGGGTGCAACGCCTGGACCATGCGCGCAACAGCGTGCGTACTACGCCTTACGATCTGATCTTGCTCGACCTGATGCTGCCGGACGGTCGCGGGCTGGATTTTTTGCATCAACAACGCTCGGCAGGGAACGTCACTCCGGTGATCATCCTGACGGCTCAGGATCAGATTTCCGATCGTATCGCGGGCCTCAACGCTGGCGCCGACGACTACCTGGTCAAGCCGTTCGACCTGTTCGAGCTCTCGGCCCGTGTGGCGGCGGTGGCCCGGCGCTACAGCGGCAACCCCAATCCGCAGATCAGGCTCGGCGACTTGCAGGTCGACCTGAGTGCCCGCACGGTGTCGCGGGCCGGTGCGACGGTGGACCTGACCGCGCGGGAGTGGGCGCTGTTCGAAGCGTTTGTGCAGCGCCCCAGCGCGCTGCTGTCCAAATCGCAACTGGAAGAGCGGTTGTATGCCTTCGGCGCTGAGATCGAGAGCAACACCATCGAGGTCTACATCAGCCGGCTGCGTAAAAAGCTCGGGCGCGATCTGATTGAAACCGTGCGCGGCATGGGCTATCGGTTGATGTCCGCATGAAGCCGTCGTCAAGCCTGCAAAAACGCCTTGGCCTGGGACTGACGCTGGGCATGACCTTGCTGTGGCTGGCGGCGACCGTCGGCGCCTGGCTGGTGGTGCAACATGAATTGAACGAGGCGTTCGACAGTGCGCTGGAAGAGACCGCGCAGCGCATCTTGCCTCTGGCCGTGCTGGAAATCAGCAATCGCGAAAGTCCCCGTGATGCTCAGCACGTCGCCCCTCTGAAAATGCACAAGGAATACCTGACGTATCTGGTGCGCGACGCCAAGGGCGAGATCCTGATGCAGTCCCATGACGCCAATCCGAAGATCTTCCGCACGCAACCTGCCGAAGGTTTTGCAACCACTGAAAAATACCGTTTGTTTGGCGCCAGTGCGCTACGTGAGACGGTGTTCATTGAGATCGCCGAACCTCTGGAGCATCGCCGTGAAGCCGCGCGGGAAGCGTTGTTTGCCTTGCTGTTGCCGTTATTGGCACTGATCCCCATCAGTCTGTTCGGCACCTGGATGCTGGTGCGCATCAGCCTGCGCAGCATATTGGCCTACCGCCGTGCCGTGGAGGCTCGCGGTGTGGGGGATCTGTCGCCGATCACCATGACGCACCTGCCGGCAGAAATCGCCCCGTTGGCCGAAGCGGTCAATCATCTGCTGGAGCGCTTGCGCAAAACCCTGGAAGCCGAGCGCAGCTTTACCGCCAACAGCGCCCATGAACTGCGCACGCCACTGGCCGCGACCCTGGCGCAGATCCAGCGCTTGCGTCACGAAGCGCCCGAAGGTCCGCTGCGCTTGCGCGCGGCCAAAATCGAAAACTCGTTGCGTGAACTGACCCGACTCTCGGAAAAACTCATGCAACTGGCCAAGGCCGAGGGCGGCGGGCTGTTGTCCGAAACGCCCCAGGACCTGATCCCGTTGCTGGCCCATGTCGTCGATGAGTGGAACCACAGCAGTGGCCAACGGATCGCGTTGCAGCTGCCCACTCAAACCAGCGTGTACTCGACGATTGATCCGGACGCCTTCGCCATTCTGTTGCGCAACCTGATCGAGAATGCGCTCAAGTACGGCGCCACGGATCAACCGGTCGAAGTCAGCCTCACCGACCAGGCGCTGCTGCGTGTGGTCAATGGTGGCCCGTCAGTGCCGGAGCCGGTTTTGCAGCGTCTCACCGAGCGATTTGTGCGGGGTAACAGTGACACCAGCGGTTCGGGATTGGGGTTGGCGATTGCCAAAACCATTGCACAGGGGGTCAACGCCACGATACGTCTGGTATCGCCAGCAACAGGACGGCAGGAAGGATTTGAAGTCTGCGTGTGGTTTCCACTCGCGTCGACGGTCGAACGCTGAACGTCGCGGCGAGTTTGGGACGCACCTCGGGCAGAGTCCTGAGTGTTTGCCGCCCTTATGGAGGGCGGCAGCCACGCCTTACGGTTTGGCCTGAGCCCTGGCCTTTTCCTCGATCTTCGCATCCACTGCCGCGCGAATCTGGTCGATGCTGAAGCTCGCCGGTTTCTGGCTCGGTGGGTACTCGATAAAGGTCTGCAAGAACCTCGCGGCTTTGGCCACGCCGGCGGCCAGAAGGTAGGAGTTCTTCACGGTCCAGTCGTAATACTGGTCAGACACGATGTCTGCCCGCTCGTAAGGGTCCATTCGCAAGTTGAACAGTTTCGGCACGCGCAGCGGCACGAACGGGCTGCTCCACACGGTAAAACCACCGGGTTCGCGTTGCTCGGCGAAGACCACTTTCCAGTTGTCGTAACGCATGGACACCAGCACGCCGTCGTCGTTGAAGTAGTAGAACTCGCGGCGTTCGCCTTTCGGTTGTTGGCCGGTCAGGTAGGGCAATTGGTTGTAGCCGTCCAGGTGCACCTTGAAACTGCTACCGCCGGCAGTGGGTGCCCAGCCTTTGAGCAGTTTGTCTTTCACGCTGGTGTCGCCGGCGGCGGCCATCAGCGTCGGGAACCAGTCCATGCCTGAGAACATCTCGTTGGAGACTTCACCGGCCTTGATCTTGCCCGGCCAGCGCACGATTGCCGGCACCCGGTAAGCGCCTTCCCAGTTGGAGTTTTTCTCATTGCGGAACGGCGTGGTCGCCGCGTCCGGCCAGGAGAACTGGTTCGGACCGTTGTCGGTGGTGTAGACCACGATGGTGTTGTCGGCGATTTTCAGGTCGTCGAGGGTTTTCAGCAGTTTGCCGACGTCACCGTCGTGTTCAAGCATGCCGTCTGCATACTCGTTGCCGGGCATGCCGCTCTGGCCCTTCATCGAATCGCGCACGTGGGTGAACAGGTGCATGCGCGTGGTGTTCATCCAGACAAAAAACGGCTTGTCCGCCTTGGCCTGTTTCTCGATGAAGGATTGGGCGGCGGCGGTGGTTTCGTCGTCGATGGTTTCCATGCGCTTGGCGGTCAGCGCGCCGGTGTCTTCGATTTTGCCGTCGGCGTAGCTGTGGATCACGCCACGCGGGGTCCGGGATTTGACGAAGTCGGGGTCGTCCTTGGGCCAGTACGGCCGCTCGGGTTCTTCTTCGGCGTTGAGGTGGTAGAGGTTGCCGAAGAACTCGTCGAAACCGTGGTTGGTCGGGAGGAATTCATCCTTGTCACCCAGGTGGTTCTTGCCGAATTGACCGGTCGCATAACCTTGTGACTTGAGTGCCTGGGCGATGGTGATGTCGCGCTTCTGGATACCGATCGGTGCGCCCGGTACGCCGACTTTGCTCAGGCCTGTGCGCAGTGGCGTCTGACCGGTGATGAAGGACGAGCGTCCGGCGGTGCAGCTATTTTCCGCATAGTAATCGGTGAAGAGCATGCCTTCATGGGCGATCCGGTCGATGTTCGGGGTCTTGTAGCCGACCACGCCCATCGAATAGGCGCTGATGTTGGTCTGGCCGATGTCATCCCCGAAGATCACCAGGATGTTGGGTTTTTCAGCGGCCCCGGCTGTTGCCGAAATCGCCAGGACCGAAGCCGCCACCAGGGCAAGTTTCGGCAGCCACTTTGTTATGCGAGTCATCTGACTGGCTCCTTGTTGACGGGCGTCGCGAAGAGCGACCGACACCCATGTTCGAGCGTCGTCAACCGGAGCACGCCACCCGTATCAGGTGGCGTGGCAACTGCGGTTCGGTCCATCGACATGCAACACGGCGCCGGTCACGCTGGCGCCCGCTCCACTGGCGAGCAACAACAAAGGGCCGTTGAGTTCTTGCAAACCTGCGCCTTGGCCTTGACCGGGGGCAATGACGTTGACGCGAATGCGGTGGGGCGTCAGCGACTGGGCCATGGCGCGGCTCATGCGGATCAGGCTGCTGTTGGGGCGCAGGCACGGGTTGGGTTCGCTGATGGGGCGAGGCGGTGGGTCGATGTTGACGATGCTGCCCCCACGCTCGGCCCGAATCATGTGCAGGCTGGTGCAATGGACAATGTGGTTGTTCAGGGCAGTATGTTCGCGCTCGGCGCTGTTGTTGATCAGCACATCGACACTGCCCATGCGCGCCTGCACGGCATCCAGCGCCGCTTCAATGCTCTGGCGCCGGGCGCTGTCGAGCGCGACGATCATGACATCGGCGCCGTCCCAGCGCAGGTCCGCTGCCAGTTGTTCCAATTGCGAAGGGTGCTGCGTGCCGAGGGCCACGCGCGCGCCCGCAGCGCTGATCAGTCGAGCGAAATGGGCGCCCAGGCGGGTAGCGGCATCGGCGACCAAAACGGTTTTCCCCGTCATGGAGAAGGGCTGCATGAGGTCTGTCATGGGCGCACCTCCATCGGCGCAGCGCGGCGCTTGATCACGGTGCGCGGGACCGCCAGCCGAGGCGATGCCGTGGGGGTGGCGCCGAGCATTTTCATCACCAGTTCCGAGTAATGCCGGATCACGTCGTCGATGCCCCAACGACCATCGGCCTGATACCAGACGCAGGCGTGGGTGAGCATGTTGAACAGGGTACGCGCCATCAGCTTCGGTTCGGCGCAGCTGAGTGATCCTTCCTTGACCCCTTGTTCAAGCAACTCCTGCAAGGTTTTCAGGTACAGCCGCCGGGCCTGGCGCACCTGCTCCAGGTCCTCTTCGCCCAGGCTTCTGAACTCTAGGTTGCCAAGCATGGCTTCGTCCTGATGTTCCAGGTGATAGCGCACATGGCAAGCAATGAAGGTGCGTAGCTTGACGTCGGCGGTGGCGGTTTTCGGACGGCAGCGTGCCCATTCCCGAGACAGCCCCTGGAGGTATTCCAGAATCAGTTCCAGCAGCAGTTCGCTTTTGCCTTTGTAGTAGATGTACAACGTCGAGGCGTTGATGCCTGCTTCGGCCGCGAGCTGGCGCAGGCTCATCGACTCATAGCCGTTGCGCGAAATCAGTTTGATGGCAGCCAGGCGGATGTTGATTTCAGTTATGTTCATGGGGTTGATCCTGCGGTCATCAAGCTCAAGCGGTGGTGAGGGAGCCAGCTCCCTCACCACACTGCTTATTGCAGGTCGCCGGCGACAGCGATGGTTTGCGCGGTGATGTAGTTCGATTCCGGCGAGCAGAACAGGTACACGGCGTCGGCTGCTTCTTTCACGGTGCCCGGGCGACCCAAGGGGTTGCGCTGGGCGAACGACTTGGCCGCCTCCGGGCTGATGCCGACACGGATGTCACGGCCTTCGATGCTTACGGTGGCGCCAGCATGGGCATCGGCGCTGGTCATGCGGGTTTCGATGAACCCGAATGCCACGGCGTTGACGTTGACCTTGAAACGGCCCCATTCACGCGCCAGTGCACGGGTCATGCCGAGCACACCGGCCTTGGCCGAGGAGTAGTTCATCTGCCCGGCGTTACCCTTCAGGGCCGAAACCGATGAGATGTTGACCACTTTGCGGAACACTTCACGTTCTGCTGCGGCGTCCGCCTGGGCCTGGGCCTTGATGATCGGGTAGGCCGCCCGCAGGATGCGGAACGGTGCGGTCATGTGGCAGTCGAGAATCGCGTACCACTGCTCATCGGTCATCTTCTGGATCACGTCGTCCCAGGTGTAACCGGCGTTGTTGACGATGATGTCGATGCTGCCAAAGCTGTCCATGGCGGTCTTGATGTAACGCTCGCCAAAGTCCGGGGCGCTGACGTTGCCGTGGCAGACGGCGGCTTCGCCACCCAACTTGCGGATTATTTCAGCGGTCTCGTGAGCCGGGTCGGCGTCCAGGTCGTTGATCACAATGCGCGCGCCTTCGCTCGCCAGTTTCAGCGCGATTTGCTGACCGATGCCACGACCGGAACCGGTGACCAGTGCGACTTTGCCTTCGAGTTTTGCCATGGGGTGCTGCTCCTCAATTCTTGGGTTTGTTTACAGAGCGATGACGGCGTCGCCAACAATCTTGGTTTCGCCATATTGATTGGTGGTGCGCACTTCGACCTTGATGCGTTGTTCGCCATCGACCTCGAAGCGATCCACGACAGTGCCGGTGCAGGTGATCTGGTGGCCGAGGTGGGTAATACCGAGAAAGCGCACGCCGAACTCGCGCAACTGACGCTGATCGACCCATTGCGTCAGCAGGCGGCCGAGGTAGGCCATCGACAACATGCCGTGGGCGAACACGTCGGCCATGCCGGCCCGGCGCGCGTAATCGGTATCGATGTGAATGGCGTTGTGATCCCCCGACGCGCCGGCAAACAGGCCCAGCGTGGTGCGGTTGATCGGCGGCAGGGCCAGTGGCGGCAAGGTGTCGCCGACGTTGATTTTTTCCAGGCTTATGGCATTCATCAGTGTTCTCCTATTCAGCCGTTGCGCTGCACAAGCACGCTGCGCAGGTCCGCGACGTGCTCACCGTGCTGATTGGTGACTCGGGTTTCACGCACCACGAATTCCAGCGCGCCACCTTTCTTGTCGTAGATGTCGGCGATGCGCACATCGAAGCGCAGCGTGTCGCCGGCATAGGCCATACGGTGGTAACGGAACGATTCCTCGCCGTGCAGGATGCGGGCGGTGACGATGCCCAGTTCGTCACGCCAGGCGTTGGACGGGATCTGGAACTCCAGCGAGAACAGGAAGGTCGGCGGCAGTGGCAGACCGGGATAGCCGGCGTCGCGCGCCGCCTGTTCGTCGAAGTAGATCGGGTTGGTTTCACCGATGGCCTTGGCGAAGAAACGCAGTTGCCCGGCTTCGGCGGTGGCGAGGAAGGTCGGCAGTTGTCGGCCGATGTGTTTCTTGTCGATCATCGCAATGGCTCCTTTGAATACCGGGCGCGTCAGTTTTTCTGGTACACGGTCACCACGCAGGCGCCGCCCAGGCCGAGGTTGTGCTGCACGGCGATGCGCGCGGCCTGCACCTGGCGTTGCTCGGCGGTGCCGCGCAATTGGTGAGTCAGCTCGTAGCATTGAGCCAGGCCGGTAGCGCCCAACGGGTGGCCCTTGGAGAGCAGGCCGCCGGACGGGTTGGTGACCCATTTGCCGCCGTAGGTGTTGTCGCCGTCGTTGACCAGTTGCTCGGCGCCCCCTTCGTTGCACAGGCCCAGGCCTTCGTAGGTCAGCAGTTCGTTCTGCGCGAAACAGTCGTGCAATTCGATTACGTCGATGTCTTTGGGGCCGATGCCAGCCTGGTTGTAGGCGATGTCGGCGGCCATGCGCGTCATGTCGAAACCGACCACACGGATCATGTCCATGGCGTCATAGGTGCTGGGGAGGTCGGTGGTCAGGGATTGGCCGGCAATCAGCACGTCGGTGCGCAGGCCATGTTTTTTCGCGAAGGCTTCGGAGACCACAATTGCAGCAGCGGCTCCGCAGGTCGGCGGGCACGCCATCAGGCGGGTCATCACGCCTTCCCAGAGCATCGGCGCCGCCATGACTTCTTCGCTGCTGACCACGTTGCGGAACACCGCCAGCGGGTTGTTCGCCGCGTGACGACTGGCCTTGGCGCGGATCTTGGCGAAGGTCTCGAGCTGGGTGCCGTATTTCTGCATGTGCGCGTAGCCGGCTCCGCCGAACTGGCGGATCGCGTTAGGCAATTCAGGCATGCCGATCAATTCATCGGCCAGTCGCAGGGCGCGCTCGGTGGCCGGAGCACGGTCGCTCCAGGCGGACTTCAATGCCCCTGGGTTCATTTGTTCAAAGCCAAACGCCAGGGCGCACTCCACGGCGCCGCTTTGCACCGCCTGACGCGCGAGAAACAGGGCGCTTGAACCGGTGGCACAGTTGTTGTTGACGTTGATCAGCGGGATGCCGGTCATGCCCACGCGGTACAGGGCTTTCTGACCGCAAGTCGAGTCGCCGTAGACGTAGCCGGCGTAGGCCTGCTGGATGTCATTGAAGTCCAGGCCCGAGTCGGCCAGGGACTGGCGAATCGCCTGTTCGCCCATGACGTCGTAGGACTCATTGGTCCCCGGTTTCTTGAACTGGATCATGCCGACGCCAGCAACGAATACCTTATGGCTCATTGTGTTTTACCTTTTTGTTTTTGAGGGTCAGAGCTTGCGCGCGATCAATTCGCGCATGACTTCACTGGTGCCGCCGTAGATGCGGTTGACGCGCATATCGACGAAGGCGCGGGCAATCGGGTACTCCATCATGTAGCCGTAGCCGCCGTGCAGCTGGACCATGTCGTCGATGCATTTCCACAGGGTTTCGGTGGTGTAGAGCTTGGCGATCGCCGCTTCTTCCAGGGTCAGGCGCCGGCGCATGTGTTCGCCCAGGTAGTAATCGACCATCACGCGCAGGGCGGTGGCCTGGGCCTTGATGTCGGCGAGCTTGAACTTGGTGTTCTGGAAGTCCCAGACGGTCTGATTGAAGGCTCTGCGGTCCTTCACGTAGTCGACGGTTTGCTCCAGCAGACGTTCGAGTTTGGCGGCGGCGGACACGGCGATGGAAAAGCGCTCCTGCGGCAGCTCGCCCATCAGGTAGGTGAAGCCCAGGCCTTCTTCGCCCAGGCGATTGCCGACTGGCACGCGTACGTTGTCGAAGAACAGCTCGGCGGTGTCTTGTGCGTGCTGGCCGACCTTGTCGAGTTTGCGGCCACGCTTGAAGCCTTCGCGGTTCGCCTCCACGGCAATCAAACTGATGCCCTTGGCGCCGGCCGCCGGGTCGGTCTTGCACACGACGATGACCAGATCGGCGGTCAGGCCGTTGCTGATGAAGGTCTTGCTGCCGTTGATCACGTACTCATCGCCGTCGCGCACGGCGGTGGTGCGCACGGCCTTGAGGTCACTGCCGGTGCCAGGTTCGGTCATGGCAATGGCGAGGATGATCTCGCCGCTGCAGATGCCCGGCAGCCACTTTTGTTTCTGTTCGTCGTTGCCGCAGCGATTGATGTAAGGGGCGATAACGTCGGAGTGCATGCCGAAGTAGGGGCCGCTCACGCCGGATCGGGCGAACTCTTCGTTGAACACCGCGCAATGGCCGAAATCACCGCCGCCACCGCCGTATTCGGTGGGCAGAGTGATGCCGAGCAACCCTTCGCGGCCGGCCTTGAGCCAGGTTTCGCGGTCGACCTGACCGGCTTGATCCCAGGCGGCCTGACGCGGCAGGCATTCGCGCTCGAAAAAACGGCGAACGGTGGTGCGGAACATTTCATGGTCGTCGCGGAAAACGGTTCGGGCGATAGGCACGCAAGACTCCTCAATGATCATAGGCCGGCGGCTTTTCGCCGCTTGCGCAAGGCGCGAGTTGCGCCTTTGAACTGAGGGTTACGATAGGCCGCAAGGCCCGGCCCGAACGCCACCCGAGGTGGGTGGCGGGGAGAAAATCACGGATCAGAAAGCAACACATTCCCCTGTGGGAGCGAGCTTGCTCGCGATGGCGGGGTGACAGGCCAACCGTGATGTCGACTAATGCACCGATATCGCGAGCAAGCTCGCTCCCACAGGGGTTGTGTCTGGCTGAGAGATCAGGGGTGAGTGCTGGAGTCCTGGGATTCCAGATCCCGCACCCGCGCGACTGCTTCGTCGCGGCTGTTGACCCCGAGTTTGCTGTAGATGTGGCTCAGGTGCCATTTAACGGTTTCGGGGGAGAGTCCTAGGGCGCGGGCGATTTTCTTGTTGGGCAGGGCTTGCGCGAGCAAGCGCACAACTTCGATTTCCCGCTCGCTCAACGGCTCCATGCCGGCAGCGAGCGGTTTGCCCGCCGTGGCCGGGACGGGCTTGCCGGTCGGCACGGCGGCCGTGATCTGGGCTTCCTGCAGGCGCTCGACATAGAACGCCAGCACCGGGTCGAGGGTTTCTTTGCTGGCGATGTCCGAGATCAGTTGCAGCGCATCCGGGTGGGCATCAAGCAGGCTGCGCAACAGCCCGAAGCGTTGGCCGCGTCGCAACGCCTCGATGATTTTGTCCCGCACGGCGGACTGATTGCCGCGTTGGGATTCGATCACCGCACTCAGCACCAGCAGGCGCACCGTGCCCAGTTGGCGGCGATGCAGTTCACAGGTTTCGATCAGTTGTTCAATGCGCTTTAACGCGCCGTCCAGGTCGCCCAGGTGAATCTGCCAGCGCGCCCGGGCATTCTCGGTCAGGATGTGAATTTCCTTGAGCGCCGTTTGCCCCGCATCGGGATGGCGCGCATCGATGGCTTCCAGGCGCGCCAGTTTGGCCTGGGCTTGCGTCGGCTCACCGAGAATCAGCAGCCATCGCACCTGCCACGTCAGGCAGTACGCTTGCAGGCGGTCCAGGCCGAGCTTGATCGCGTATTCGTCGAGCCGCTCGATGAACGCCATGGCTTCCTGATGGTTGCCTGCCAGCCATTGCACATTCCACAGCACCTGAAGCACGCGCAGCACCGAATCGGGAATCGAAATCCGCTCCAGAATGTCGATCCAGCCCGACAGCAGTTTGAACGCCGCGTCGACATCATTGGTCTCGTAAAGCACCTCGCCCAGCAACGCCGCAGAGAGGTAAGTCGCGTCGGCACCGGCTTTGCCGCAATGCGCAGCTTCATGCATCACGTCGCGGTAAACCCGTTCCGCCTGCTTCATCTGGCCTTCCAGGGCATGACTCAAGCCAATCATGCAACGACCCTGCAAGCTGCCGGCCGATGTCCCCAGAAAGGGCTCGCCATTGATCAGCAACGCCGGTCGGTCGAGCTGCACCTGTCGCGCCTTTTCGTATTCGCCCCGGTGCATGTAGAGCCAGGACAGGATATTGGCGCAGGAACCGATGGCCACGCTGTTGCTGCCCGGCGGCGGGTTGAGCAACTGCGGCAGGACTGTCATCGCCGCCTCCGTGTCATCGCGTTGCAGCGCCAGGGACGCGCGTAGCAGCGCGATCATGAAGCGGTCATGGACTTCACTGTCCGGCACGTCGTGGAACAACTGATCGAGGCTGTTGGCGCAAGCCGTGAAGTCCCGGGCATAGAGTTGCATCCGCGCCTTGAGAATGCGCAGCTTCACCCGCGCCTGCACCTGCTCGACGGGCAGCAGCCGAACCAGCTCGATCAGCATGCGCAGGTCGCCGTGGGCATACAGCGATTCGGCGTGTTGCTCCACCAGGTCGGCGGCGGCATCCGGATCGCCGGCCATGACCGCGTGGTGCACCGCTTCATCCAGGTGCTGATGGTCACGGAACCAGGCCCATGCCCGAGCATGGACCGAGTGCTGTTCAGCCTGGCTGCGCGAATCGAAATATTTGAGCAACGTTTCGCGCAGCAACGGGTGCAGGCGATACCAGGTTTCACGCCCGGCGCTGTCCACCGGGATCAGGAACAGGTTGTCCCGCTCCAGGCGCGCGAGCAGGGCGTTGGCCTCGCGGACGGCTTCCGGATTGCCGCTGAGGGTCGCGCACAACGACGCGCAAAAACGGTTGCAGACGGCCATGAGCAGCATCAGGTCCAGGTCAGTCGGCGACAGATGCGACAGCACCTCTACCTCGAAAAACCGGGCAAACGCCTGATCGTCCCGTACCTGTATCGGGTCGGAGGCGGCCGCCGGGCGATTCTTTTTGCGGCTGACGGCGAGCAATTGCAGTCCCGCCACCCAGCCATCGGTCAGCTCATGCAGGTGCTTGGCGTCACGGGCGTTGATCTCGCCCAGTTGCGCCTTGAGAAACTGTTCGGATTCAACCGGGGTAAAGCGCAAATCCCGCAGGTTCAATTCCAGTACCAGTTCCTGACTGCGCAATCGCGCCAGCGACAAGGGCACCGTGCTGCGTGACACCAGCGCCAGGTGCAGATTGGCCGGTGCGTAATCGATGAGCCATTGCAGGGCCTGATGAATGCCCACATCGGTCAAATGGTGCAGGTCGTCGAGCACCAGCACCAGTTCCCGGGTGCGACTGGCAATGCTGCGCACCAGCGTAATGATCGTCCGTTCCACCGCCTCGCTGTCGATGCCACGGCCTTCCAGTTGGGTGGCTTCGCGAACCAGGTCCGGGTCGATCTGGCCAAGACTGGCCAGCAGGTAGTCGATAAAGCGCGTCAGTTCATTGTCATCGGCCGACAACGTCAACCAGGCAACATCGAAACCCAACGGCAACAGCGCCTGACGCCAGGCGATCAACGTCGAGGTCTTGCCGCAGCCGGCCGGCCCCTTGAGCACGATGCAGCGCTGGCGGCGCGCCTTGAGCATCTGATCCTGCAAGCGCTCGCGGGAAATCAGGCGTCCGGCACTGCGCGGCGGTATCAGCTTGGTGCTGACAATCGGCGACTGTGACGGATTCAAGACCCGGCTGGCGGGCGTGTCCGAGGCGTTGGACTTGCGGGGTTTGTCCATGGGGCTGTCCGAATCTTTTTGTTATGGGCGTGCATTGAATCCAATCGAGTGTAACGCACAGCTTAAACGTCATGGCCCTGTGTTTGGCAAACGCCACCCGATGCGGGTGGTGGTCGCTGCCATCGGCCTTGTTTTACTGGAAGGACAAGACAGGAGGGCTGACTGGCGCTCCGACAGACCAGTGGAGAGGCATCGATGGGCGTACTGAGCGGCATTCGCGTGGTGGAGTTTGAGGCAATCGGCCCGGCGCCTTTTGGCACGATGCTGCTGGCCGACATGGGCGCCGACGTGGTGCGCATCGACCGTCCGGTCGCCGCGAGTGACCTGGGCCCCAAGTTCGAAGGCAAGCGCAAGGACATTACCGGGCGCAACCGAAGCTCGGTGACCCTTGACCTGAAACAGCCTGAAAGTGTCGCAGCGGCACTGGAGCTGATTGAACGCGCTGACGTGTTGATCGAGGGCTTTCGCCCCGGAACCATGGAACGCCTCGGCCTTGGGCCCGACGTGGCTCTGGCACGCAACCCGCGCCTGGTCTACGCGCGCATGACCGGTTGGGGCCAGACCGGGCCGATGGCTGATCGCGCCGGCCATGACTTGAACTACATCGCCTTGTCGGGCGTGCTGTCCGCCATCGGCCCGGCCGGTGGTCGTCCGGTGCCACCGCTGAATCTGGTGGGCGACTACGGCGGTGGCGGCATGTTGCTGGCGATGGGTGTACTGGCGGCGCTGGTCAACGTGCAGCGCGGCGGGGCCGGGCAAGTGGTCGATGCGGCGATGACCGAAGGTGCGGCGCAATTGGGTTCGGTGATCTGGGGCTTGCTGGCCGGTGGTCACTGGAATGAACAGCGCGGCAGCAACCTGCTCGACGGCGGCGCGCCCTGGTACGACACCTATGAAACCCGCGACGGGCAGCACATGTCGATCGGCCCCATCGAGTCGCGTTTCTACGCGCAAATGCTGGAGATCCTCGGTCTGGCCGACGCTGGCTTGCCCGGCCAACACGATCGGGCAGGCTGGCCAGCGCTGCGCGAAGCATTCAGCGCGGCCTTCCGCACTCGGACCCGCGATCAGTGGGCCGAAGCCTTTGAAGGCAGCGACGCCTGCGTTGCGCCGGTGCTGGGTTTTGCCGAAGCCAGCGAGCACCCCCACAGTCGCGCGCGGGGTAGCTTCATCGAGGTCGACGGCGTCGTACAACCGGTTCCGGCCCCGCGTTTTCTGGGCACGCCTTCAGCGCAACCGCGGCCGGCGCCGCAGCGCGGTGAGCACGGCCACAATGCGCTGCGCGACTGGGGGTTCGACGCGGTAGCCATCGAGCGTCTGCGGGAGTTGGGCCTGGGCCTCAAGGCCTGACAACGGTCCCTCTGAAAACCATTAAAAAAACAGCGCAGCGCAGGAATTAGCCATGGCCATTCAGTTCAAGATCATCGATCACGTGGCACTCATCACGCTCGATGCGCCCAACTCGAACAACGCTCTGACCCTCAACGACCTGATGCACCTGCGCAAGACGCTGGTGGCATGCCAGGACGACGAACAGGTGCGTGTCATCGTGCTCACCGGTGCCGGTGAGCGAGTGTTCTGCTGCGGTGCAATCCACAAGGAATCGTTGCTGCCGGCCTCGGGTTACGTCGGTCGGTCGTGGAAGAGTCGCGAAACCGAAGCCGAGGAGGGGGGCTATACGCGCCTGTTTGACCTCGGCGACCTGGAAATCTGGAAACCGGTCATCGCGGCCATCAATGGTGATTGCCTGGGGGGCGGTCTTGAACTGGCGCTGCAATGTGACCTGCGAATCGCCTCTGCCAGTGCCACCTTCGGCCTGCCCGAAGTTCGGGACGCGACCATTCCGGCGGCGGGCGGCGTGCAATACCTGTTGCGCGCAGTGCCGGCGGCCTATGCCATGAAAATGGCCCTGACGGGTGACCCGATCAGCGCGCAGGAAGCCCTGCGCATCGGTCTGATCATCGACCTGTTGCCACAAGACCGGCTTTTGTCAGCGGCCCTGAACCTGGCCGAACGCATTGCCGCCAATGGCCCGCTCGCGGTGCAGTCCATCAAGCAATTGGCGGTGCAGACCGCACACCTGATGCCTCGGGATTTCGTGATCCAGGCCAATCTCCATTGGGGTTTGCTGCGCGACAGCAAGGACCACGCCGAAGGCCGCGTGGCCATTGCCGAGAAACGCCCGCCCAAATACACCGGTGCCTGACGCACCGCCCAGCCCCGAATCCGTCCCTACCTGACAACAATAATTCGCAGGAGACACACATGTATCTGACCCAAGGGCTGCATCGCATGCTGCAGCAACGACCCCATGCCCTGGCGACGGTGTTTCGCGACCGACGCCGCACCTATGCCGAGCTCACCGACCGAGTGGCGCGCCTGGCGGGTGCCTTGCAGAAACTGGGGATGCAGACCGGCGACCGGGTCGGCCTGCTGGGTTTGAACTCAGACCGTTTCCTTGAATATTACCTCGCCACTTGGTGGGGCGGCGGCGTGGTCAATCCGGTCAATATCCGTTGGAGCGTGCCGGAAATCGTCTATTCGCTGGACGACTGCGACACGCGCATCCTGATGATCGACGACACCTTCCTGCCGATGGCAGAGGGCATTGCCGGCACGGCCAAAGTACGACCGCTGTTGATCCATGTCGGCGATGGCCCGACACCTGACGGCATGCTGTCCTACGAGCAACTGATCCGTGACACCGAGCCGGTCGACGACGCCTTTCGTGGTGGTGACGACCTCGCCACCATCTTGTACACCGGCGGCACCACGGGCCGGCCCAAAGGCGTGATGCAATCGCACATGAACCTGTGGTCGGCGGCCGTGGCCCGCGCAGCCGACGTGCCGGTGCAGGCGGACGCGCTGACCCTGCACATCGCGCCGATGTTCCACCTGGCAGCGCTGTCGCGGGTGATCCTGATCTCGCTGCTCGGTTTGCCAAGCATCTTCGTGCCAGCCTTTGATTCGCTTGATGTGATGCGCACCATCGAGCGTGAGCGGATCACTGACATCCTGATCGTACCGACCATGTTGCAGGCGCTGATCATGCACCCGGACTTCGCCAGACATGACCTCAGCTGCCTGCGCAGCTTGACCTACGGCGCCTCGCCGATTGCCGTGCCGTTGCTGGAACTGGCCCTTAAAGCCTTGCCGAATGTTGAGTTCACCCAAGGCTACGGCATGACCGAAGCCGCGCCGCCGATTTCCGCCAACGGCCCGGAAAACCACAGCGCCGAGGGCATCGCCAATGGACGCTTGCGTTCGGCTGGTCGGCCGGGGCTCGGCGTCACCGTGCGCATCGTCGACGAACACGACAACGAAGTGCCATGCGGAACCGTGGGTGAAGTGATTGTGCGCGGGCCAAACATCATGCTCGGCTATTGGAACAAGCCCGAGGAAACCGCCCAGGCCTTGCGCGGCGGCTGGATGCACACCGGTGACGGCGCGTACATGGACGAGGACGGCTACCTCTACATCGTCGACCGCTTCAAAGACATGATTGTCAGCGGTGGCGAGAACGTTTACTCCGGCGAAGTCGAAAGCGCGATTGCCAGCCACCCGGCGGTCGCTGCCTGCGCGGTGATTGGGATTCCCTGCCAGCGGTGGGGCGAATCGGTGCACGCGGTGATCGTGCTCAAACCCGATACCCAGGTCGCTGGTTCGGACATCATCGAGCACTGCCGCCGACAGATCGCTGGCTACAAAACCCCCAAGAGCGTCGAATTCCGCGTGGCGTTGCCGCTGTCGGGCGCTGGCAAAGTGCTCAAGCGTGACTTGCGCGAACCGTTCTGGGCGGGCAAGGATCGGGGGGTGAGTTGATGGAAGGAGCGATGATTCCCGAGGGGTTCTCAGCACTGCAAAGGCGCTCGGGTTTCCTGCGCAACTGCGGGGCTTTCTATGTCCACGATGAGCAGCCGATCCTGGCGGTGCGCCTGCAATCGCAGCATCTCAACTACGTCGGGATCGCCCATGGCGGGTTTCTCGCCACCGTGGCGGACAGCGCGTTCGGGGTGATATTGCGGCGCCAGTCGGTGTCGCAGTCGGTGGCGATCACGGTCAATCTGAATGTCGATTACATCGGCCCGGTCCACGAAGGCGATTGGCTTGAAGCCCATGTTGAAGTGCTCAAGACCGGCGGCACCTTCATCAACGCCAGCTGCCTGTTGAAGGTCGGCGAGCGTTTGGTGTTGCGGGCCAACGGTGTCTTCACCGTGTGGAAGGGGACGTTGCCATGTACATGACCCAATGCCTGCAACGCACCCTGCAGCAAAACCCCGATCACCTCGCAACCGTCTTCGGTGAGCGCCGCCAGACGTATCGCCAGTTCGGCGAACGCGTCGCGCGCCTGGCGGGTGCCCTGCAGTGCCTCGGTATGGCGGCGGGTGATCGGGTCGGCATGCTTGCGCTCAATTCCGATCGCTACCTGGAATACGTCATGGGCGTGTGGTGGGGCGGCGGGGTGCTCAACCCGGTGAATATTCGCTGGAGCGTGCCGGAGATCGTCTACTCGCTGGATGATTGCAGCACCGGCATCCTGATCGTCGACGAGCATTTTGCCGCGCTGGCCGAGGGTATCCGGGCCACGGCACGTCAGGCGCCGTTGTTTATCTACGCGGGCGAGGGTGACGTGCCGGCGGGCATGCTCGGCTATGAGCATCTGCTCGTCGAATGTGCGCCGGTCGACGACGCCGGGCGCGGCGGTGATGAGCTCGCCTGCATCATGTATACCGGCGGCACGACCGGTTTTCCCAAGGGGGTGATGCAATCGCATTTGAACCTGTGGTCGGCGTGCATGCCGCGCATGGTCGACATGCCGCCGGTGCGTGGCGGGCGCTTGCTGCACGTGGCGCCGTTGTTCCATGTAGCAGGCATGGCACGGGCGTTGATTCAGTTTCTGGCCGGCGAAACCCATGTATTGATGCCAAGCTTCGATGCCGAGGGGGTGCTGAAAATCATCGAGCGCGAGCAGATCACCGAGACGCTGCTGGTGCCGACGATGATCCTCGCACTGCTGGCCCACCCCGACTTTGATCGTTATGACCTGCGCAGCCTCAAGCGCCTGACCTACGGCGCATCGCCCAGTGCCGGCGAGATGGTCGAGCAAGTGCTGGCGCGCCTTCCCGACATCGAACTGTCCCATTCCTATGGCCTGACCGAGGCATGCCCGGTGGTGTCGAGCAATTTGCCGTGGAACCACACGCCCGAGGCGCGCAAAAGCGGTTTGTCACGATCCGTGGGACGCGGTGGCTTGGGCGTGAACGTGAAGATTGTCGACCCCCAAGGCCATGAAGTGCCGCGTGGCGCAGTCGGCGAGATCATCGTGCGCGGGCCGAACATCATGCTCGGCTATTGGAACAAACCCGAAGAAACCGCCAACGCCCTGCGCGATGGCTGGCTCTACACCGGTGACGCGGCCTGGATGGACGAGCAGGGTTACCTGTTTGTCGTCGACCGGTTGAAGGACATGATCGTCAGCGGCGGCGAGAATATTTATTCGGCCGAGGTCGAGAACGTCCTCGCCCGGCACCCGGCGGTGGCGCTGTCGGCAGTGATCGGCATCCCGCATGAAACCTGGGGCGAAGCGGTGCACGCGGTGGTGGTGCTCAAGCCTGGCGCCGAGGTCGATGAAGAACAATTGCGCCGGTATTGCCGCCAATTCATCGCGGGCTACAAGTGCCCCAAAAGCATTGAGTTTCGCGACGCATTGCCGCTCTCGGCCGCGGGCAAAGTCCTCAAGCGCGAACTGCGCCAATAGTCACACCACAAAACCCCTGTAGGAGTGAGCCTGCTCGCGATAGCGGTGTGTCAGTCAACGAATATGTTGAATGTGAAACCGCTATCGCGAGCAGGCTCACTCCCACAGGGGTATTGCATTCCTTCCTTCGATTTCCTTCTGCCAGCCACCCTCGACCGCTACCCGATCCGGGTGGCTTCAATCCCCACCCCCATCAATACATTGGTCCCACGAACCAGGCGCACGCCTGCCTGGCAACCCACTGGAGATCCCGATGCATATCAACCGTACCGTCTACCGTGAAGACCACGAAATGCTGCGCGAAACCGCACGCCGTTTCTTCGAGCGTGAATGCCTGCCCAAGCAGGCGCAGTGGGATGAAGCCGGGCAGGTGGACCGGGAAACCTGGCTCAAGGCCGGTCGCCACAACCTGCTGTGCCTCACCGTGCCCACCGAATACGGCGGCGGTGGCGGGGACTTCGGGCACTCGGCGGTATTGATCGAAGAACTCTATCGCTCGGGCGTTTCAGGCTGGAGCCTGGGTGTGCATTCCGACATTACCGCGCCTTACATCGTGCGTCTGGGCACCGAAGAGCAAAAGCAAAAATGGCTGCCGAAAATCTGCAGGGGCGAAACCGTGCTCGCCGTGGCGATGACCGAGCCGGGCACCGGTTCCGACCTCAAGGCAATCCGCACCACCGCCGTACGCGACGGTGACGAGTGGGTCATCAACGGCAGCAAGACCTTCATCAGCAACGGCCTGACCTGCGACATGGTCGTGGTGGTCTGCAAGACCGACCCGAGCGCTGGCGCCAAGGGTTGCAGCCTGATCATGGTCGAGTGCGACCGTGAAGGGTTCCGTCGCGGGCGCAAGCTGGAAAAGGTCGGCCAGGCCGCCGCCGACACCGCCGAATTGTTCTTCGACAACGTGCGCGTGCCGGTGGGCAACCTGCTCGGTGAAGAAAACAAAGGCTTCATGCACTTGATGGAAGAGCTGCCGCAAGAACGCCTGGTCATCGCCCTGTACAGCGCCGCCAAACTCGAACGTCTGCTGGAGCAGACCGTCGAGTACGTCAAGGACCGCAAGGCCTTTAACCAGACGGTGTGGGACTTCCAGAACACCAAATTCAAGCTCGCCGACATCAAGGCCCAGGCCACTGCCGTGCGCCTGACCATCGACCATTACATCGGCGAACACATGCGTCGGCGCCTCACCGTGCAGGAGTCGGCGATTGCCAAGCTCTTCGCCACCGAGACCTTGTGCAAATGCATCGACGACATGGTCCAGCTGCACGGCGGCTACGGCTACATGCTCGAGTACCCGATTGCCCGCGCCTTCGTCGACATGCGTGTGACGCGCATTTTCGGCGGCACCAGTGAAGTGCTGCGCGAGCTGATCGCGCGCCAGTTGTGAACCTTTCCCACTCTTTTTTCCAGGTGACACCATGAGCGAAAAAGTACTGGTTGCCGGCGTTGGCATGATCCCGTTCAGCAAACCGAGTGCCAGCCCGACCTACGTGCAGATGGGCGCCGAAGCGGTACGTCGCGCGCTCGCCGATGCCGCGATTGATTACAACCTGATTCAGGAGGCCTACGCCGGTTATGTCTATGGCGATTCCACCTGCGGCCAGACCGTGCTCTATGAAGTCGGCATGAGCGGAATCCCGGTGGTCAACGTCAACAACAACTGCTCGACCGGCTCCACCGCGCTGTACCTGGCGCGCAAGGCCATCGAGTCCGGTTCGGCGGATTGCGTTTTGGCGGTCGGCTTCGAGCAGATGCAGGCCGGCGCGCTGAAATCCCACTGGGACGACCGCCCGCCGACCCGCGAACGTTTCCTGCCGATCCTGCGCGGCCTGACCGCCGACCTGGAGGGCATGCCCCAGGCTATCCGCACCTTCGGCGGCGCCGGACGCGAGTACATGCACAAATACGGCACCAAAATGGAAACCTTCGCTGCGGTACGCGCCAAGGCCAGTCGGCATGCGGCCAACAACCCGCTGGCCCTGTTTCGCAAGGTGCTCAGCGTCGAAGACGTGATGAACGACCCGGTGATTCTGCCAGGGGTTTTGACCCGTCTGATGGCCTGCCCACCGACCTGCGGCGGCGCGGCGGCGATCCTGGTCTCCGAGCGTTTTGCCAAAAAGCACGGCCTGCGCCGTGACGTCGAAATCGTTGCCCAGGCCATGACCACCGACACCCCCGAGTCCTTTAACTTCGAAAAACCGTCGTTGCTCGATTGGGTCGGCACCCACATGACCCACGCCGCCGTCAGCCAGGTCTACGAGAAGGCCGGTGTCGGGCCCAAGGACATCGACGTGTGCGAGCTGCACGACTGCTTCGCGCAGAACGAAGTGATCTGCTACGAATCGCTGGGCTTCTGTCCGGAGGGTGGCGCCGAAAAATTCGTGATGGACGGCGACAACACTTACGGCGGGCAGATTGTGATCAACCCGTCCGGTGGCCTGCTTTCCAAGGGCCATCCGCTGGGCGCCACTGGTCTGGCGCAGTGCTACGAGCTGACCCAGCAATTGCGCGGCAATGCCGATCAACGCCAAGTCGACGGCGCACGTCTGGCGATGGCGCACAACCTCGGCCTGGGCGGTGCGTGCGTGGTCACGCTGTATGGAAAAGTCAGCGGAGGTGGCCAGTGAGCAGCTTGCTGGACGCCTTCCGGTTGACCGCGTTGCCCGCACACGCGCAAGCCTTTCGCGGCGAAGTAAAACGCTTTCTCGCCGAGCATTTGCCAGCCGTGTCGGCCGATGTCCGGGCGCGCAGCTGGACCGGTTTCAGTGCCGATTTCAGTCGCAAACTGGCCGCACGCGGCTGGGTCGGCCTGACCTTGCCACAAGCCTACGGCGGTGCGGGGTTGGATGCGTTCAGTCGTTTTGTGCTGGTGGAAGAATTGCTCTGCGCCGGTGCGCCGGTGGCGGCGCACTGGATCGCCGATCGCCAGAGCGGGCCGTTGATCCTGAAGTTTGGCAGTGACGCGCAGAAGGATTTCTACCTGCCGCGCATTTGCGCCGGCCAGGCGTTTTTCTGCATCGGCATGAGCGAGCCCAATTCCGGCTCCGACCTGGCCAGCGTGCGCAGTCGTGCTACTCGTTGCGAAGGCGGCTGGCGCCTGAGCGGGCGCAAGATCTGGACCACCAACGCCCATCACGCCGATTACATGATCGCGTTGGTGCGCACCAGCGGTGCGCCCGAGGACCGTCACAACGGCTTGTCGCAATTCATCATCGACCTCAAGCAGCCTGGCATCAGCGTGCGGCCGATTGTCGACCTGGCCGGCGATGCGCATTTCTCTGAAGTGGCGTTCGACGACGTGTTGCTCGGTGACGATGCGTTGGTTGGCGAGGAGGGCAGTGGCTGGAAGCAGGTCAACGCCGAACTGGCCTTCGAACGCAGCGGGCCGGAGCGTTTCTACTCCAGCATCGTGTTGCTCGATCTGTGGGCCGACACCCTGCGCCGCAACGGCGCCAGCGCTGCCGAGGCCTCATTGCTTGGCAGCTTCCTCACCCAACTGAGCAGCCTGCGCAACCTTTCGTTGGCGTTGACGGCGTTGCTGGCACGGGGTGAAAGCCCAGTGGTGGAGGCGGCGCTGGTCAAGGACATCGGCACTGAATTCGAACAGGCGATCCCGGCCGCAATTGCCGCTGCAATCAGCGCCGATCCGCACGCGCCGGTCGATGCCGAGTTGCACCGCACAGTCGCGTACCTGAACCAGGTTGCGCCGACCTTCTCGTTGCGCGGCGGCACCCGGGAAATCCTGCGCGGCATGATCGCTCGCGGGCTCGGGCTGCGTTGATGCACATCGAACAGGAAAACGACGACATGTTCACTGAAGCAATTGAGAAAATCCTCGCAGATTTGTGCACGCCTGCGCTGGTCCGCACGGTTGAAAACGGTCACGGCGCAACGACGCTGTGGCGTGCGCTGGAAGACGGCGGGTTTCTCGAGTTATTGACCCCGGAAGACGCCGATGGAGCAGGGCTGACACTGGCGGCGCTGTTCCCGATTTTCCTCGCCTTCGGTCGTTATGCGCTGCCGGTTCCGGCGGCGCAGAGCATTGCCGCGCGAGCCTTGATGCGCGACTGCCCGCAAGCCCTTCCGGCTGGCATGTTGACGTTAGCCGGCTCGGCCCATCTCGACGCCGCTGACGGGCTGTGCGCGCCGCGAGTCGCCTACGGACTGTTGGCCGATTTTGCAGTGGTGAACCTGAGTGGCGAACTGTTGCTGCTTGATTGCCGCCAGGCACGGCGCGAGCCGAATGGCGTTCACGGCAGCCAGTGCGCCACGTTGTATTGGTCGGCGGAACACGTCGGCACTTCGCTGGGTAACAACGGCGAACAGGTCCGCGTGTTCAACGCCGCGATCCACGCCGCTGCGATGGCGGGTGCCATGGAGCGGGCGCTCGACATGACGCTGGAGTACTGCAACGACCGGGTTCAGTTCGGCAAGGCCATCGGCAAATTCCAGGCCGTCCAGCACCAACTTAGCGTGATGGCGGAGCAGGTTGCCGCCTCGCGAATCGCCGCTGAACGGGCCTTTGCCGCAGAGCACTCGGTACCGGAGTTGATCCCGGCAGCCATCGCCAAGGCCCGGACCAGCATGGCGGTGCCACAGGTGACCGCCACCGCTCATGCACTGTTCGGCGCCATCGGCGTGACCGAAGAGCTGGACTTGCAGCTGTTCACCCGACGCCTGCACGAGTGGCGCGTCAGCGAAGGTTCGGAAGCGTACTGGAACGGGATCGTCGGTCGGGCGCTGTTGGCGCAGCCCGGCGAAACCGCCAGCGAATTCACCCGTCACCTCACCCCATCCGCTTGAGGACTTCACCCATGAGTCAGTTTCTGAAGTACGAACAGGAAGGACACATCGTCACCCTGACGATGAATGACCCCGAGCGGCGCAACCCGTTGACCGGCAACAGCGCCGTGCCTGAATTCCTTGAAGCCATCGAGCGGATCGAGCGCGACAGCAGTGTTCGCGCCGTGATCATCACCGGTGCTGGTACGGCGTTTTGCTCCGGCGGCAACGTTCGCGACATGGACCGCTACGCGCAAATGTCCGGTATGGCGTTGCGTCAGGAATACCGCACCGGCATTCAGCGTTTGCCATTGGCGCTGTTCAATCTGGAAGTGCCAGTGATTGCTGCCGTCAATGGCGCGGCCATCGGCGCCGGTCTCGACCTGGCGTGCATGTGCGACATCCGCGTGGCCTCTGAACAGGCGAAGTTTGCCGAGAGTTTCGTCAAGTTGGGGATCATTCCGGGCGACGGTGGGGCGTGGTTGTTGCCACGGATCATCGGTTTGTCCCGCGCCACCGAACTGACCCTGACCGGGCAAATGATCGATGCGCGGCAGGCCGCGGAATGGAACCTGGTGTCCCGCGTGGTGCCGGCCGAAGAGTTGCTGGACAGCGCACGGGAAATCGCCGCGGCGATTGCCGCCAACCCGCCGCATGCTGTCCGCCTGGCCAAGCGTCTTCTGCGCGAAGCCTTGCATACGCGACTCGATACGCTGCTGGAAATGTCGGCGAGTTTTCAAGTGATGTCGCACCAGACCGCCGATCACCGCGAAGCCGTGGCGGCGTTTATCGAGAAGCGGCCGGCGACGTTTACCGGCTGAGTGTCACCGTGCGTAACGCCGGCTGAGCAGCCCTCAAACCGGATCGTTACGCCACCCGAAATACCGACGAAAACACTTCATCCAAATCACCCATTCGGGTGTCAAGACCTCACCGGCGCCTCGTTAGCATGGGGCTCCAACACGTCATCCTTAACCGGGGAAACCGCATGACAAAAACAACAATGCGCGGAGCCTTCCAGCCAAGTCTGCTGGCCGTCGCTGTAACGGTTGCCATCTGCGTCAGCACTCAAGCTCACGCCGTTGATTTCAACATCGGGGAGATACAGGCGAAGTTCGATTCGTCGCTGTCGATTGGCGCCAGTTGGGCGACTGCCAATCCGGACAAGCAGTTCATTTCCAACTTCAACTCCCAGGGCGTCACCGGTGGCAAATCCGCGTCCCGGACCACCGACGACAACCGCCTGAATTTCAAGAAGGGTGAAACCTTCTCGAAAATCTTCAAGGGCGTGCATGACCTGGAGCTGAAATACGGCGACAGCGGTGCCTTCGTACGTGGCAAGTACTGGTATGACTTCGAGCTGATGGACGAGAGCCGTCCGTTCTACGACATCAATGATTCGGGACGCGATCGCGCGGCCAAGTCGTCCGGTGCAATGTTTCTCGACAGCTTCGTCTACCACAACTACACGATCGGCGATCAAGTCGGCAACGTGCGCTTGGGCAAGCAGGTAGTGAGCTGGGGCGAGAGCACCTTTATCGGCAACTCGATCAACAGCATCAACCCGATTGACGTGGCCGCACTGCGTCGCCCGGGCGCGGAAGTGAAGGAGGGCCTGATCCCGGTCAACATGTTCTACATGTCCCAAGGGCTGGCCGACAACATCACCGCCGAAGCGTTTTACCAGCTGCAATGGGATAAATCGGTGGTCGACAACTGCGGCACGTTCTTCGGCAGCGACGGCGTCCCCCAAGGCTGTGACGACCGCCTGGTGATCGCCGGCCTCGACCTGCCGCCCGGTGTGGCGAAGAACACCGGCAGTCTGGCGGCCATCGCCGCGGGCACTGACGACGCTTACATTCCGCGCCTGAAAGACAACGATGCGCGCAACAGCGGCCAGTATGGCCTGGCGTTGCGCTGGTTCGTCCCGGAGGCGAACGACACCGAGTTCGGCGCCTACGCGATGAACTACCACAGCCGCAGCCCGTTCTTGAGCATCAACCAGATGAGCAGTGCGGCAGGCGGCGTTGTCTCGGCGCGCAGCACCCGCTATTTCATCGACTATCCGGAAGACATCCGTCTCTATGGCCTGAGCTTCCAGACCAACGTCGAGGGCGTTTCACTGGGTGGCGAAGTCAGCTATCGGCCGAACATGCCGCTGCAATTGAACACGGCTGACTTGTTGTCGGCAGCCACGTTCGGCGCAACCTCGCCGCTGATCACCACCGGTTTTGCCGGTCGCACGCTGGGCGCCGAGGTCAATGGCTACAAGCGCATGCCAGTGACCCAGGCACAAGTCACCGCGACGCAGTTCTTCGACCAGGTGCTGGGCGCCAGTCGTCTGACCGTGGTCGGCGAGGTGGGTTACAACCATATCAGCGGCCTGGGCAAGGCCGACGGTTCCGACCTGCGCTTCGGACGCAGTCCGGCCTTCGGTTCCGGCGAGCTGCCGGGTGCGGCTGGCGCAGCGACCTGCCGCGGTACCGCAGTGGGCCTGCCGAATGCCAGCAACCCGGCGCAGGAATGCAACGACGATGGCTTCTACACCAGCAACAGCTGGGGCTATCGAGTGCGCGGCAAGCTTGATTACCCGAACGTGATCGCCGGTATCAACCTGTCGCCCAACATCGCCTGGTCCCACGACGTTCAGGGTTATGGCCCGAACTTCGATGAAGGTTCCAAAGCGGTCAGCGTCGGCGTGGATGCCGACTACCTGAACACCTACAACGCCAGCCTGAGTTACACCAACTACTTCGGCGGCGATTTCAACACCAACGTCGACCGCGACTACGTTGCGCTCAGCTTCGGCGTGAATTTCTGATGCTCCCCTGGCAGAGGTATTTGAACATGAATGCACGTTTTATCCTGCGCGCTGGCGCACTGAGTCTGTCACTGCTGGCCAGCAGCGTGATTGCTGCCGTTTCACCCCAGGAAGCTGCTCAGCTGGGCACCACGCTGACTCCGTTGGGCGCGCAAAAAGAGGGCAACGCCAACGGCAGCATTCCGGCCTGGACCGGTGGTTTGAAACCCGGTGCCGCGCCGCTCGATAATGGTTTTCTCGGCGATCCGTTTGCGAGTGACAAACCGGAATTCGTCATCACCGCGGCGAACGCCGAGCAGTACAAGGACAAGCTGACACCGGGCCAACTGGCGATGTTCAAGCGCTACCCGGACAGCTACAAAATCCCTGTGTTCAAGACCCAACGCACGGCGTCGTCCCCGCAGAACATCTACGACATTGCCAAGAAAAGTGCGGTGACCACCGAGCTGACGCCCGACGGCAACGGCTTGCTGAACTTCTCGCAAACCCGTTACTACCCGTTCCCGATTCCGAAAAACGGCGTGGAAATCTACTGGAACCACACCAACCGCTATCGCGGCGGCAACATGGAGCGCCAGGCCGCTCAAGCGGCACCGCAAACCAACGGTTCGTATTCCATCGTCGAGTACGACGACAAACTGGCGTTCCCGCAGTTGATGGAAGGCGTCGAAGCCGGGCAGGGCGATAACGTCCTGTATTACTACAAGCAGGAAATCACCGCGCCGTCGCGCATGGCTGGCAGTGTGATCCTGATTCACGAGACCATCGACCAGGTCAAGGAACCACGCCTGGCGTGGGTCTACAACGCCGGCCAACGCCGCGTGCGTCGTGCTCCGCAAGTGGCGTACGACGGTCCGGGCAATGGTTCCGACGGCATGCGCACCGCCGACAACACCGACATGATGAACGGCGCGCCGGATCGTTATGACTGGAAACTGGTTGGCAAAAAGGAGTTGTACATCCCGTACAACAACTACCGTTTGCAGTCGCCGAAAGTGAAGTACGACGACATCATCAAACCAGGGCATATCAACCAGGACCTGACCCGCTATGAGCTGCACCGGGTCTGGCACGTCGAGGCCACCCTCAAGCCGGGTCAGCGTCATGTCTACGCCAAGCGTGACATGTACTTCGACGAAGACACCTGGCAACTGGCCGAAGTCGATCACTATGACGGCCGTGGTCAGCTGTGGCGCGTGGCCGAAGGGTATGCGATCAACGATTACGAGCGTGGGTCGCCCAACTTCGCCATGCTCGGGATCTACGACCTGATCGCCGGTCGCTACAACGTGTTGGCGATGACCAACCAGTCCAAGCATGCAACGACTTACGGCATGACCGCGAAGATGACCGATTTCACCCCCTCGGCACTGCGTAACGCCGGCATCCGCTGACCGTTCGTCCCCGCTGAAACCAACGCCCTGTCCGCAGGGCGTTGTGCGTTGCGGTGATCACCACCTGATGCGGGTGGCGCATTCACGATGGGCTCGCTCAATGATGGCTTCCTCACACGACTCACGAGGTCCGCCATGTTTGTGCCACGGCCGCATCTGTGCAATTTACTCCAGCGCGAACGGCGTCGCTTGCAACTGCTGTGCGCGCCTGCCGGGTATGGGAAAACGGCGTTGTTGCGTGAGTATGTGCGGGGGGCGCGCGGGCGGGTGGTCTGGATGAGTCTTGGCGGGCAGTCGCAATCGCTGGCGTCTTTGTGCGCATTGCTGGCGGGTGAGCTTGGCGTAGCTCCCGACACCAGGCCAGATGCATTGATCGAGTTGACCGGGCTGACGTCATCGCGAGCAGGCTCGCTCCCACAGTTGACCGCATTCCGTTGTGGGAGCGAGCCTGCTCGCGATGGGAGACTTCCAGGAGACGAATCTTCAAAGGTTCGGCTTGTCTTCGATGACTTGCCAGCCGAAATGCCCGACGACCTGAACCACTGGTTCGATCAACTCCTGTCTCTGGACAACCCCCACCTGCAAGTGCTGGTCACTTGCCGCCAACGCCCCGACTGGAACCTGCCGCGCCTGATGCTTGCAGGCGAGTTACTGGAGCTGGGTGCCCGGCAACTGGCACTGCGCCCGGATGAATTCGAATCGTTGGTCAGCTTGATTGCGCCGCACACCGACACCGCTTCACGGGAAAGCCTGTGGCACGCGACAGGTGGCTGGTGTGCGGGTGTTCGATTGCTGCCCTCGGCCTTGCTCGGCCAGTACCTTGAACGTGAACTGCTGTCACGCTTGAGCGATGAACAGCAAGAAGTCCTTTTTTCCCTGGCCCATTTGTCCAAGGCCAGTGTGGAGTTGTGCGAGCAGCTTTGGGAAGGACAGCAAGGTGCTCAACGGTTCCAGAGTCTGCTGGATAGCCAGGCCTTCATGTTCCCGATCGACCATCAACCCGGCTGGTTTCGGTTACTGCCTGCCGTGGCGAATGCACTGCAAGGCCGGCTTGGCGGCGTTGCGTTGAACCGGTTGCGCTTGCGTGCCTGCCGGTTGCTCAGCGTCCTGGGGCATGTCGATGATGCCGTGGAGCAAGCGCTCAGTGCGGATCAGCCCGAGGTCGCCGCCAATTACATGGAGCGCTTGTGGTTGAGCTGGATTTTGAATGAGCGGCATCTCGGGCAGTTCATGGACTGGCGCGAACGCATCGATCCGCAGTTGCTGCAAAGCAGTCCGCGCTTGATTTATTTGTGCGCCAAGGCCTTGTTGTTCAGTGGGCGGCTGGATGAAGCCGAAGCGTGCCTGCAACGCCTGGGACGCTTTTTGCCGATGCCCGATCCGCAGCGTAATCAGCGCTTGTTGGCGAACTGGCAGGCGTTATACGGGACCTTGCACGCATTACGCGGCAACGCCGAACCAGCGCGACGGCATTGCCATGCCGCCCTGCGAGACCTGACGGCGCAGGATTGGCTGTCGGTGTTGTTGTGCCACTGCACGCTGGCGCGCATCGCCATGAAAACCGGTGAACTGAATGAGGCTCAGGTGCTGTTGGAGCATTCGCTGGAACTGGCCCGGCGTCATGGCAACCGTGAGGCGGAAGTGTTGGTGAATACCGACCGGGTTCAGTTGATGATGCTTCAGGGGCAATCGGGGCTGGCGCAATCGTTGTTGCGCACCGAGCTTGCACAACTGAATGTCAGGCGAACCCAGCCTTATCCATTGATCGGTCGACTGCTGTTTCTGCAAGGCGAGTGGCTGTTGCAACAAGGCCGCCTCGTTGAGGCCGAGCAAGTGGCGCAGTCGGGCTTGTTGCAGGTACGCGATTGCTGCGCGCCGTTCGTGTTGAATGGCTACCTGCTGTTGTCCGAGATCGCCTCGCGCAATGACATCCCTGAAAAGGCTCATCTGTTGTTGTACGAAGCCGAACGGCGCATGCATTGGGCCAAGATCGACCGTGCGTTCTTCCAGGCTCCGCTCGCTGAGCAAAAAGCCCGGATGCTGGCCCGCGAACAGGGCGAAGACGGCGACAAACCTGTGCGCGCCACCGCCGTGACCGATTACCAGGATGGCCTGACGCCCCGTGAGGTGTCGGTGCTCAGGTTGCTGGCCGAAGGCATGTCGGTGCGCGAAGTCGGCAGCCGCCTGTTCATTTCAGTGAACACCGTCAAGACCCACGCCAAGAACATTAACGTCAAGCTCGGCGCCTGCCGCCGCACCCAAGCCATCAACAGCGCCAAAGCGATGGGGATTCTTGCCTGAAACCGTGACCCACCTGATCCGGGTGGCGGCGTGATGCGAGTGATGGTCAACCATGCAGCTTGACCCGACGCCATGCTGCGCACTCGCGCTGGTGTCCCGACAACAACAAGAGAGGTAGTGATGAGCGCCATCGAAAGTTGGACCAGCACCGACATCCGCACGATCCTGGAAAAACAAAGGGCGGCCTTCCTGGCGAGCGCACCCTACACCGCCGAGCAGCGCGGTGAATTGATCGACCGGGCAATCAACTTGTTGCTCAATCACGAGCAGGAAATCATTGACGCCCTGACGGCCGACTTCGGCCATCGCAGCCCGGCCTTTTCCAAGGGCAGCGAAGTGCTGGCGCCCCTGGCATCGCTCAAGCAAGCCAAGGCACGCCTGGCCGAATGGATGCAACCCGAAGCGCGTCACACCGAGCAAGGCCAGGCCTGGGTTCAATACCAGCCGTTGGGCGTGATCGGCATCGTCACCGCGTGGAACGTGCCCGGCTACATGGTGTTCAGCGGTCTTGCCGGGGCGTTGGCCGCTGGCAACCGGGTGATGATCAAACCGTCGGAGTTCACCCCGCATACATCGGCACTGATTGCACGGTTGATCCGTTCGGTCTATCGCGAAGAGGACGTAGCGGTGGTGCTCGGCGGTGCGGACGTCGGGCAGGCATTCTGCGGCCAGCCGTTCGACCATTTGCTGTTTACCGGCGCCACCAGCATCGGCAAGCACGTGCTGCGTGCAGCCGCGGAAAACCTGGTGCCGGTGACCCTGGAACTGGGCGGCAAATCACCGACCATCATTTCCCGCACCGCCGACTTCAAGAGCGCCGTGACCAAGGTCGTTGTCGGCAAGTTGCTCAACGCCGGCCAGCTCTGCGTGGCGCCGGACTACGTGTTCGTGCCGCAAGAGTCGGTGGATGCCTTCATCGGTGTGGCCAAAGCAGTGGCCGCCGGTTTCCTCCCGACCCTCAAGGACAACCCCGACTACACCTCGATCATCAATTCGCGTCATCTCGAACGTTTGCAGGGCTATCTGAATCAAGCACGCGAGGCGGGCGTCGAGTTGATCGAGCTGAACCCGGCGGGTGAGGATTTAAGTGACGCGGCGCACAACAAAATCGTGCCGACGCTGCTGCGCAACCCTGGCGATGATTTGCAGGTGATGCAGGACGAAATCTTCGGCCCGCTCCTGCCAATCAAACCGTATGAAACCCTTGATGAGGTGATCGCGTTCATCAATGCACGGCCACGTCCATTGGCGCTGTATTACTTCGGCAACGACGACGCTGAAGAGGCGTTGGTGCTCAACCGCACGTGTTCCGGTGGCGTGACCCTCAACGGCGTCATGAGCCATGCCAGCGCTGAAAACCTGCCGTTCGGCGGCGTTGGCCACAGCGGCATGGGCGCCTATCACGGTATCGATGGCTTCCGCACCTTCAGCCACGCCAAGGCTGTATTCCGCGCGCCGGGCCAACCGGCCTGAATTCCCTAACGTCACTGTCGAGAAAAATCATATGAAAGCTGCCGTTTTCCATCAGGTGGGCGCCCCGCTGGTCATCGAAGAAGTGGGCATCAGCAAGCCGGGTCCGCGTGAAGTGCTGATCCGCACAAAAGCAGTCGGTGTTTGCCATTCGGATTTACATGTCATCGATGGCTCGTTCCCGTACCCAGGCCCGCTGGTGCTGGGCCACGAAGCCGCTGGCGTGGTCGAGCAGGTCGGCTCCGAAGTGCGTTCGGTCAAGCCGGGCGATCACGTGGTCACTTGCCTGACCGTGTTCTGCGGTCATTGCGAGCATTGCGTGACCGGGCACCTGGCGCGCTGCGTATCGCCGGAAACCAAACGTGGCAAGGACGAGGAATCGCGCCTGACGTACGTGCAAAAGCCGATCCCGCAATTCGTCAACCTGTCGGGTTTTGCCGAACAGATGCTGGTGCACGAAAACGCCTGTGTGGCGATCCGCCGGGACATGCCGCTGGACCGCGCCGCGCTGCTGGGTTGCGCCGTGACCACCGGCACCGGCGCGGTGTTCAACACCGCCAAAGTGCGTCCGGGCGAAACCGTGGCTGTGATCGGTTGTGGCGGGATCGGCCTGGCCGCCATCAACGGCGCGGCGCTGGCCGGGGCAGGGCGGATCATCGCCATCGACATGCTTGATTCCAAACTGGAACTGGCCCGTCAGTTCGGCGCCACCGACGTGATCAACGGCAAAGACGGCGATGCGGCCAAACAGGTGCTGGAACTGACTCGCGGCGGCGTGCACCACGCCTTCGAATGCATCGGCCTCAAGCAAACCGCCGAACAAGCCTTCGCCATGCTCGCGCGCGGCGGCACCGCAACGGTCATCGGCATGCTCAAGCCGGGTTTGAAAATCGAGCTGGACCCGTTGCAGTTGCTGCACGAACGGCGCATCCAGGGCTCGCTGATGGGCTCCAACCGCTTCCCGGTGGACATGCCGCGCCTGGTGGACTTCTACATGGCCGGCAAGCTCAAGCTCGACGAAATGATTTCCCAGCGCATCAAGCTGGAGCAGATCAACGAGGCGTTTGACGAGTTGCGTCGGGGTGAGTTGGCTCGCTCGGTGATCATTTTCGACGAGTAATCCCCGGGGAGATATCTCTGTGACCCTTGTGGGAGCGAGCCTGTTCGCGATGAGGCCGGCTCACCCAACATAGAGGGCGACTGACAAACCGCTGTCGCGAGCAGGCTCGCTCCCACAGGTTTTGAGCAGTGCACACCCAAGCGTTTTTGGAGTTGATTGATGGACTTAGATTTCACGCCGGACGAAAGCGCCTTTCGCGATGATATTCGCGCCTGGCTGCGCGACAACTTGCCCAGCGAATTCGCCCAGCGCATTTCACTGGGCAAGCGCTTGAGCAAAGCGCATCAGGTGCAATGGATGCAGACACTCAACCGCCAAGGCTGGTTGGCCCCGGCCTGGCCGGTCGAGTTCGGTGGCACGGGTTGGAGCGACGTGCAAAAGCACATTTTCGACGAAGAGTGCTTCGCCGCTGGCGCGCCGAAAGTGTCGTCCTTCGGGTTGAAAATGGTTGCGCCCGTGATCATCAAATTTGGCACCCCCGAGCAGAAGGCCTACTTTCTGCCGCGCATTCTCACGTGCGAAGACTGGTGGTGTCAGGGTTACTCCGAACCAGGTGCAGGCTCCGACCTGTCTTCGCTGAAAACCCGTGCGGTTCGCGAGGGCGAGCACTATGTGGTCAACGGCCAGAAAACCTGGACCACCCTGGCGCATTTCGCCGATTGGATGTTCTGCCTGGTGCGCACCGATGCGCAGGCGCAACAGCAGCGTGGCATTTCCTTTTTGCTGATTGACATGAAAACCCCGGGCATTACGGTTCGGCCGATCATCACCCTCGACGGCGAGCATGAAGTCAACGAAGTGTTCTTCGACAACGTGCGCGTGCCCGTGCAGAACCTGGTGGGCGAGGAAAACCAGGGCTGGACCTGCGCCAAGTATTTGCTGACCCACGAACGCACCAGCATCGGCGGCATTGCGCAGAACAAGGCGTTGCTCAATCGCCTCAAGCACATCGCCAGTCAGGAAGTGCGTGACGGTCGCCCATTGATCGAGGATCCCTTGTTTCGCCCCCAGGTTGCCGAGGTCGAGATGCAGTTGATGGCCGCCGAAATGAGCAGCCTTCGTACCTTGGCGGCCGTTCGTGACGGTGGAGTGCCCGGTGCGGAAAGCTCGTTCCTTAAGATCAGGGGAACCGAGATTCGCCAGGCCATCACTTACCTGATCAGCAAGGCCGTGGGCCCTTACGCGCTGCCGTTCATTGAGGACGAATTGGGCTATGGGGATGAAGCGTTGCTTTACACCGACTACAGCAGCGCGGCCACTTATCAGTACCTGGATGCGCGCAAGGCGTCGATCTACGGCGGGGCCAACGAAATCCAGAAGAACATCATCGCCAAAATGATTCTTGAACTGTAAGGGGCCGAGCATGGACTTCAAATTGAATGAAGAGCAGCTGATGCTGCAAGACACGGCGGCGCGCCTGGTGCGTGACACCTATGGTTTCGAGCAGCGCGAACAGTACCGCAACACTGAACATGGCTTCAGCGGCCCGTTCATGCAGCAACTGGGTGAGCTTGGGTTATGCGCCGTGCCATTCGCTGAGGCGTACGGTGGATTCGGCGGCGGCGGTGTGGAGAACATGCTGATCATGACCGAGCTGGGGCGCGCGCTGTGCCTGGAACCGTACTTGCACTCGGTGATTTTCGCCGGTGGCCTGGTCGCGCAGTTGGGCACCGAGGCGCAAAAACAAGCGCTGTTGCTACCACTGGGCAACGCCAGCCTGCAAATGGCGGTGGCGCTCGACGAACCGCAAAGTCACTACCAGTTGCATGACGTTCTCACTACCGCCGAACCGGTCAATGGCGGTTGGAAACTCAATGGCCGTAAGTCGGTGGTGGTGGGCGGTCAAAGCGCCGGGCTGATTCTGGTCTCGGCGCGTACCAGCCACGGCGAGCGGGACGAGAAGGGCATCAGCCTGTTTTTGCTCGATCCACAAACCCCCGGCGTGCGCCGTCGCGCGTTCGCCACCATGGACGGGCGCATGGCCTGCGAGCTTTACCTTGAGGATGTGTTCGTCAGCAGCAACGAGGTATTGGGTGACATGGGCCAGGCGTTGCCCGCGCTGCGATACCAGCAAGGCCGCTGCATCGCGGCGCAATGCGCCGAGGCAGTGGGCAGCATGGAGGCGGCTTGTGCATTGACCCTCGATTATTTGAAGACCCGTAAGCAGTTTGGGCAGCCGATCGGCAAGTTCCAGGCGTTGCAGCATCGCATGGTCGACATGCGCATCGAACTGGACCAGGCCATCTCAATGACCCTGCTGGCGGCCTGCGTGGCCGATCAAGCCGACACTGACGAGCGCAGCCGCACGCTCGCGGCGGCCAAGTTCATCGTCAGCCGCGCCAGCCGGTTTGTCGCTGATCAGGGCATTCAGCTGCATGGCGGTATCGGCCTGACCTGGGAATACGTGCTGTCACACCACGCCAAGCATCTGCTGATGGTGGCTCGTCAATGGGGTGACGATGACCATCACCTGCAGGCTTACGCGAAGCTGATGCAGGTCAGTCCCGCCGGCCAGCAGGTCGCCTAGGTGCTCTTCAGCCAGTCCTCAAACCGGGTCGCGCCGACGATGGGGTTGGCGCCCGGTGTCAGCGACTGGTCATTGATCGGCGCACCGAAGTAAGGAACCGTGTCGTCCGCGACGGTCTGGCGCGGGTCCTTGGTGTGTTTGAGGTAGTCGCTGGCGAACTCCACGAGCGGGCGTTTATCGGGGCCCGCCACTTCGACGGTCTGATTGATCGGCGCCTTCAACGCAATTTCCGTCAGTGCCGCCGCGACGTCGGCCGACGCCACCGGTTGCAACGCGGCGGACGTCAGGTGGAGGGTGTTGCCTTCCTCGCGCCCGGAATGCGCAATGGCATGGATAAACTCGAAGAATTGCGTGGCCCGCAGGATGGTGTAGGGAATGCCTGACTTTTTGACGAGCTTTTCCTGGGCCATTTTTGCCCGGAAGTAACCGCTGTCGAGCAGGCGCTCGGTGCCGACAACGGAAAGGGCGACATGGTGTTTGACGCCGTCGATCTTCTCCGCCTCGAACAGGTTGTGCCCGGCGGTCTCGAAAAAGTGCAACGCGGCGTGGTCCTCGAAGGAGGGCGAGTTCGCTACGTCAACGACCACGTCCGCGCCTTTCAATGCCTCTGTCAGCCCCGCGCCGCTGATGACATTGACGCCGGTACTGGGAGACGCCGCCAGGGCTTCATGTCCCAGATCCTGCAGGTTTTTGCACAGTTTGCTACCGATCAAGCCTGTGCCGCCGATGACGACGATTTTCATGTCCGGTCTCCTGATACGGTGTGTGCCTGGACAATTAAACACCCGCCTGGGCGCAAGCATCGGTCGCGGGCTCACGTTGCCGACCGGTGGTCAGCATCTGGAGGCCGGGTGGCATAAACCGCAGTTCTTTGCTTTAGTCCACCTATCGTTGGCCGGTGGGTGCCACGACCGGAGCGTCCCCATGAAGCATCGATTCGCGCAGTTCGCCCTATTGGCTGCAGCGCTCACCTTCGGCGTCTTGCCTTGTGCCGAAGCGGTGCAGTACTCGCAAGTCAATGAGACAGCCAGCAAAATCTCGTTTACCTACAACCAGTTCAGCTCGCAGGTGTATGGCACCTTTGGCTCTTTCAAGGCCGCGCTCGATTTCGACACGGCGAACCCGGCCGCGGCCCATGCCGCACTGACCATCGAGCTCGACAGCATCGATGCCGGTAGCGAGGACGCCAACACCGAACTGAAAAAGCCTGCCTGGTTTGATACGCAGAAGTATCCGCTGGCGGAGTTTCAATCGATCAGCGTGAAAACCCTGGGGACTCGTCACTACTCAATCACCGGAAAATTGACGCTGCGGGGTATCACGCGTGTGGTGCAGGTGCCCGTTGAGTTGAGGACCCAAAAAGGTATCGGCATCTTTGATGGTCGGTTGGTGCTCAAGCGCAGCGACTTCAAGATCGGAGAGGGGGAGTGGGCCGATACTGTCGTTTCCGACGACATCAATATCCGCTTCCGGATGGTTGCACCGCAGCAGTGAATCAGCGGATCCAGGGGGGACAGGAAAAAACTGATCGAGCCGGCTAGAGACAGGCCTCGGCTACGGCTTTCTCGGCGCGTTCAACTTCCTGTTTGATGTCCGCGGGGATGCGTTGTTTTTTGGGCGTCTGCTCGAGAAATTGCTGACTTCGCTGGTTTTTCAGCTCCGCGTCGGTTGCAGCGTCCTGCGCTTGCAACTCGGCTGAGTGTGCGTCTATGACGGCTTCGATCTCTGCGTCATTTGTCGCCGTGTCCAGGGCGCTGACCAATTTGCCGACTTGCGCCTTCTCGGCTTCAGCGTAAGCGTCGACAGACAGCCCGGCCGCCATCGCCCGCGTTCGAATACCCAGGGTTTCCATGTGCTGCTGCGCCGCCTTGCACACGGCATCACGGCGTACGCTCTCGGCTGCTCTCCATTGCATGAAACCATGGGTTGTCGCACTCATCACGGCCAGGGTGATGACGATACCAATCAATTGGCCTCTCACATCCAGCAACCTCGACAGTCAAGGGGGTCATTGTCGTGAGCGAAAGTCCCCGTCGTTGATACGCAACACCTTAAGTGAGGCATCGGGCGTCGTGGGGGAAACAGCCGCAAATATTTTTCAAGACTAGACAGTCTTGAAGTGACGTCAAAAAACAACGATGTCCTCGCAACCCGAAATGGGTTGCAAGGCAAAAGTCTCACCTCTACAAGGTATTGCACCTTTGTTCGCAATACCATCGAGAAATCCGCATCGTTGCGGACCTATAGCCCCTCTGTCGCATTGTCGGTTTCTGGCGTTCACCGATAGCACTTTTCTCAGCGCGGGCGTGGGGGACGCACTTGTGTGCTATTACTTTTTTGGCGAATCGCTTTATGCCTTCAAGTGAGGTGTGGCGCATCACCATAAGTGGACAAGCCTGCGCCGAGTGTTATTCGTTTGTTTACCTGTATGGCAGGATGCCACAATCGCTTTTTTTGTCGCAGTATCATGATCAGGCGGATCAAATGGGTGGCCCAGGACTTCGGCACGAACAGGATACTTCCATCGCAGCGCAGGTGCGCAGCGACCGGTTGCACCAGTTGTTCCACCAATCAGTGACGGCGGTTCTCGGCAGTTACCTCGCCGCGATCATGCTGTGCGGGCTGTGCTGGCAACGCTTTGACCACGACGTCATTTTCTGGTGGATGGGCTTTTTGACGGGCTCGTCGTTGCTGCGCATCTCGATGTTCATCTCCTGGTTTCGCTGCCCTGACAGTGAACGCACCCCGCAACGCTGGGAGCGTACGTACTGGATCACGCTGATGTTGTCCGCCGGCATATGGGGCGCGGGCGCTCTGGCGGTCATGCCGGCGAATGACTTGTTGGCCCAGGCGCTGGTCATGCTTTTTGCCGTCGGCATGTCGGTCAGTGCAGTGTCGTGCTACTCGGCCCATCGCTACATGACACTCTCGGCCATTGGCCTGGTCTTGTTGCCCTGCACCTTCTGGTTGCTGTTTCAACCCTCAGCGATGCAAATCGGAATGGCGTTGGCGGTTTTGGTGTTTACCTCATTCGTGGCCAGCGCCACCCGCAAATTGTCCGAAGCCCTGGCAACAGCCTTTCAATTAACCCGTGAGATGGAACACGCTCATCACATTTCCACGCATGCGGCCCAGACCGACGAACTGACTGGTCTGAAAAACCGCCGGGCTTTTTTCGAGCACGCACAACAATTGTTCTACGACTGCAAAGACAAGAGCCTGCCTTTGTGCGCCGTGATGCTGGACATGGATCACTTCAAACATATCAATGACACCTACGGGCATCAGGTCGGAGATCAGGTGTTGCGGCAAATGGGCGTGGTCATCCATCGCTCTTTTCGCGAAACAGATGTCTACGGCCGGTTGGGTGGCGAGGAGTTTGCGATCCTGCTGCCGGACACCTCGATTGAGGTCGCACTGACGATCGCCGAGCAACTGATCCACTCCATCAGCGGCTTGATGACCGGCCCGGTTCACCGTATCTCCGCCAGCCTCGGCGTTGCCGCAATGGAGGCCAGCGACAATGACCTGCAAAGTTTGCTGAACAATGCCGATAAAGCGCTATACCGGGCCAAGGCCCGGGGGCGTAATCAGGTGGCGGTGTCGGAGTAGGGCTCCTTAATGCGCCGCGATCGGCACCGTCAGCGTTTGCCGAGCGCCGAATTGACGGTGATGTTCGGGCTTGGTGTCGGGCCATTGCCGGTTGCGGCACCGTCAGGGTTGGCCAGCGGATTTTTTGTTGTCCCCCTGATTGTTGTCATTTTTTATGCCGGTGCGGAAGGTGGGCAGTGCGACGGAGTTGACATAGGTGACGCCATCCCAACCCGGCAGTGGCGTTGGCATCAACTGGAACTGGCCCGGATGCTCGACATCCCAACGCAACAGCATCGAGGAGTCCTCGTGCTGGGTGTTGTGGCAGTGTTCCATGTAGGTCCCGGCGAACTCGCGAAAGTGGATCGCTATATCGACATCCACCGAGGTGTCGATGCCTTCGCCGATGGTATAGATGTCCTTGCGTGCGCCTTTTTCCCATTCCGGCGGTGCCTTGCCATCACGGCTGAGGATGACCGCTTCCTCGAAGTGCACGTGCACCGGGTGGCTCCAGCCGTTGCCGCCATTCTTGATCTTCCAGACTTCGAGCGTGCCGTCTCCGGAGAACCCGGCATCGGTGGGGCCGGTTGCCAGTTGCGGCGTGGCCGAGATCCGGCGAGGGTCCATGTTATAACCCGCACCGCCGTCGGTCTTGACGGTCCAGGGCGCTTCGTCGGTGCCGTCGGACCGGCCGAAAATGAACTCGCGATGCCGCGCCACCTTGAGCTTGGCCTGGTCGCCTGGATTGTCACGATCGATGGTCAGAGGAATCATGACTTTACCCGCCGGCTTGCCCGGTTTGGCTGGCTCGTAGTCGGCCGGGTTCATGCTCACGTCCTGTCCGGCATACGGCTGCACCAGCAGTTGCAGGAACTTGCCCACGGTCGGGTCGCCCTTGTCCCACTGCGGGCCCTTGCTGGTCTGCTTGATTACGGCTTTGTACTTTTCGGACAACACATCGGCCAGGGACAGTTCGGTTTTCTCCGGTCCCTTGCCGGTCTTGTGTTCCATCAAGTTGACGAAGTACAGCTTGTCGCCGGGTTTGATGCCGTTTTTCGCAAAATTGATGATGATGTCGAAGCGTTCAGCGATGGCTTGCGTTGGCAGGATTGCGTTGTGGTCTTGCCGGTCACCATCACCGTCCAGGTCCATGCTGCCGTCGAACGGCACGGCGTGTTCCATGAGATTGCCGTCATTGGCGATCATGTGGAACGGCACTCGGTTGTAGGACACACCTGACCCTGCTGGCCCCGGAAACTCGCCGCCATTGCCGCTGATTTCACGTACCACGGCAATCTTGAAGAAGCGCGATACCGAGCCGTTGAGAATGCGGAACCGATAGCTGCGCGCCCGGACTTTCAGGCGGGGTTGATACTGCCAGTTGACCAGGATCTGGTCGCCGAGGAAGCCGTCGGTGTTGAACGGGTTGAACCACAATTGGCCGTTCTGATCCCAGGCCTTGTCGGCGACAACCAGGTTTACATCGTAGTCTCGATTGCCCCAAGGTAGCGCCGAACCGCTGGGCAGGCGCAGGTTGACGCCATCCTCGAAGGCCTCGTTGCCGCGATCAAGAGCGCTGTAGTAATTCATCATCACCGCGTTGCCCTTGTAGACATTCTGCGCGGTGAAATCGAGCATGTGGTCGTGGAACCAGTGGGTGCTCATGGTTTCGCGCCAGTCGCCACGGATCTTGATGCTGCCGTTTTCGCAGGTCTTCAGGCCCGGGTGGGTATCGTTGACGAAGAGCTTTTCGCCCGGCGAGCAGGGGAACGCGGCGCGCGGATCCTGCGCCGTGGTGTTGATGGTGTCGTAACCGGCCAGTTGCAGCGGCCAGCGATAGTCGTAGTACTGCCCCGGAAAGAAGAACGCGTTGGCATAGCCGTCGCTTTCGGCGGGGGAGTGGCCGTTGTGTTCGTGGGTGCTGATGGTGTGCAGGCCAAAACCGGCGTTGGCCGCGGGGTCAATCGGCAGGGCGTTGTAATGGCGCATCAGGACGGGTTGACCGTAACGCACCATCAACAGCTTCGGCGGAAAGGTGCCGTCGAAAGTCCAAAGTGACTTGTGATTCTGCAGCGGAAAATTGGGGTGAAAGCGCGTGTCGATGCCTTTTGTCGTGCCGGTCGTGGTCGGGATGTCCGAGGTCTGGTAGTAGAGCCCGCCTGGCCCGAATTCACCGACGGCGTAATTGTGCAATTGCCTGCGGTCGCGCATGCCAAGGTTGACCCGCGCACCCACTTGAACGGTTTTGTAAGCGACTTGCGGGAAGAACTCGTTCCAGCGCTGATGCGACCAGCCTTTTCCCGGTGGCCGTCCTTCGGCTGGCGAGCCCACGGGCTGACGGTTCAGGAACAATTCGATTTGCGCCTTCCACGGGTTGCGATCCAGCACGTTGGAAAATTGCGATGGAAACGGGAACAGTCCGGGCTGGCGCATGAAGGCATCCAGTGCGGCACTGGAAGGGGCGCTGCGGGCGACGCTGTTCGGGTCCTGCGTCGGCGCCGGGCCAACTGTGGGAACGGGAAAGGTCAACGGCGGTGCTGGCAATGTCGGGTCAAGTTTTTCTGTGCCGAATTCCTCAAACAACAGCAATTGCTGGCTGAACGGCTGCGCCCCGAACAAGGGGCTGGGTTTGCCATTGGTGGGGAAGTTGAACGAGGTCTGCAAATCCGGCGGCAGAACGTTGTCGGCCCGCGGCGTGTCGCGGTTGCCGAACGCTCCGTTGGGCAGGGCGATGGCCCCTTGATTGGCCGGCGGCAGGAGTTTCAGCGCCTCGAGCGCAGCGGCTGGGTCGGCCGCAGGATTGGTGAAGGCTGAGGGATCCGTCGGCGGCGGAGGCCCAAAATCATCGAGCGGTGCCGCATTGATGGTGGTCAGGCTGAACGTCATCAGCATCACGGAGGTGATGCCTGACGCCAGTAAAAAGCCGGACGAGGTGTTCGCGGGAGCTGAGCTTTTCATGATGGGTCTCGTGGGGCATGCCGACATGACAGCACTTGCCTTGGGTCCTGAGCAAAAGTTGTGCCCATCATGGATCCATAAAAATAGGTATTAAAATCATTGCCTTGGAGGTGGTGTGTTCCAAGTCGTGACTGAGAGGGTTTCCCAATTAGGGTGATATCCCTCACTGTCGGGGGACGGCGAATTCCCAACAGCGAAGCACCGAGCTACAACGGGTGACGCCATTTTGTAGCCGCTGGCGCAGCCTGCGTCCGGCTGCGCCAGCGCCCGCAGATACGCGGGGCTTTACGAGAGTTTCACGTTCATGGTGATCCGCGCCGTGAACACCTTCTTGCCCTCGGCGTCATGAATGTCCACCGGCACGATTTTGTCGCCTTCGGTCTGCCAATCCACCGCTTCACCGTCGGCCACGGCCGTCACGTCGCTTTTGGCCTTGGCCAGGTATTCAACCGTCATGCCTTTTGGAATCCACCGCGCGCCAGCGGGAATGGACACGTCGGTCATCGTGCCGGCGGCCAGTTCGGCGGCGTTGCACATCGCAATCGCGTGAACCGTGCCCAAATGGTTGGTGATTTCGCGGCTGAAGGGCACTTGCACGGTGGCATGGCCGGGGCGCAGCGCCGAGATCAGTGGGTTGATGGTGGTGAAATAGGGCGCCATCTGGCAGGCCATCTTGCTGAATGCTTGTGGGCCTACGCTGTTAAACATGCTGAGAACCTGACTCATTTTGAAGCCTCACTGAAAGGTGGTTTTACAGAATGATGTTCCGTAACAGAATAATGTTCTGTTACGGAACAGTATTCTGTTGCGACGAAATCTGTCAACCTAGCGCGGCTTACTCGTGGGCAGTCGACTGCCTTGTCATGGATTTTCTTTGGCCTGTATTCAGCATGGAAACCGCAGATTTACTCGAGCGCTGCTACCCCGGCAGAAGAGCCGAACTCAAGCGCGACATCTTCAGAAAGGCCTTGGCCCTGTTCAACGAACAAGGCCTCGAAGCCACGACCATCGAAATGATTCGCGCCGAATGCGATACCAGCGTGGGCGCGATTTACCATCACTTCGGCAACAAGGAAGGCCTGGTGGCGGCGTTGTTTTTCACCGCGCTGGATGATCAGGCGCTGCTTCGCGACCGCTATCTTGCAGAGGCCTCGACGACCGAGGAGGGCGTGCACGCGTTGGTGCACAGCTATGTCGATTGGGTGGACAGCCAGCCCGAGTGGGCGCGCTTCCAGTACCACGCCCGATTCGCCGTCACCAAAGGACCGTTCAAGGAAGAGCTGGCGAGTCGCAACAAGACGCGCAACCAAAAGCTTGGGCAGTGGCTGGCAGAGCCCGGTCGACGCGATGAATTGAAGGCCTTTCCGGCCGAATTGCTGCCGTCGCTGATCATCGGCCAGGCGGACAGTTACTGCCGGGCATGGTTGTCGGGCCGGGTGACGGCCAGTCCGAAGGCCTACAGGGAGTTGCTGGCGGAAGCGGCGTGGCGATCAATCTGTGACAATAGCCACGCCGATGCCCAGTAAGTCTTTTCCCGGAGTCAGAATTCCAATGCCGCACCTCACCCACTTCAAGGTCCCGTGCCCGGAGCACATCAACAGCCAGATCCTGCAGATGGTCGTCGACAACCTGACCGACATCAGCATGGTCGGCATCACGCCGAGCAACCCGCTGTACAACGTGTACCAATACGCGGTGGGCTACGAAGTGCACCTGTACCTGGAAGCCCTCGGCGGCGGTAAAGGTATTGCGGTCGAGTTGATCGTCGCCACCGACGAAGACGACCCCGAGAAGGTCATCGGCTTTTTGCTGTACCTGCCGGTCAAGGACGATCCCGACGCGTGCGGCGTGGCCTACATGGCCGTCGACGCCGGCCACCGTCGCCGTGGTGTGGCGCGTGCCATGCTGCGCCAAATGATCGACCGCTACCCGCACGCCGAACTGACCTGCACCGTAGCCAAGGTGCCGTGGTTTGAGTCGATGGGCTTTCAGGTGCTCGGCGTGCGTGGCACGCAGGTGCTGATGAATACCCGCGACCACAGCAGTGAAGGCTTGATGGGACTGTTGGATGTCACATTTATCTACAGTTCTCTAGAGGTCCGGCAGATACATCATTACTTGCTGCAAAAACATGGAAAGCGCGCGATGGTCGATGCTGAAAAGCAGCGTGACCGGCATCTGGACCAAATGACTCACAACGCCAAGGTGTTTGTGCTGAATCGTTTAGGCCCGAACGCGGCAAACGAACCGCGTCTGGACTAGACCATCAAGTCCTTTCGAGAGCGCGCGGTCATCGAGCCGTGATATTCTGCGCGCCAACTTGTTTTGACCTATTCAGTTTGCCCGTCCTTGAGACGTGCCGACAGGATCAATGTCGCTCAAGTAGCTGAAGCCAATAATGATAAAAAGTCAGTTCAGTAGGGACATATAACTGAGGTCGATGGAGTCACGTCGGCCTTGTGTGCCCACCCTCCAATCCTTATACGCGAGCACTCCACGACATCCTGCCTGTATGCCGTGAAACAAGGGTTTCGTTGTGAGGATGGAAGGGCGGATGGCGTTTTATCATAGGTGCTACAGATGTTTAAGAAAATGAACACAGCCCTGCTGGGGCTGGCTTTGTCGATGGGGATCACGTCCGTTCACGCGGAAGAGGCAAAGAAAGTCGATGTGTTGCTGATCGGCGGCGGCATCATGAGTGCCACCTTGGGTGTCTGGCTCAATGAGCTGGAACCTGACCTGTCGATGGAAATGGTCGAGCGCCTCGACGGCGTCGCCCAGGAAAGCTCCAACGGCTGGAACAACGCCGGTACCGGTCACTCCGCCCTGGCCGAGTTGAACTACACCCCGGAAGACGAGAACGGCAAAGTCCAGATCCCGAAAGCCGTTGAAATCAACGAAGCGTTCCAGATCTCCCGTCAATTCTGGGCCTGGCAGGTTCAGCAAGGCGTGCTGAAAAACCCGCGTTCGTTCATCAATTCCACGCCACACATGAGCTTTGTGTGGGGCGATGACAACATCAAGTTCCTGAAGAAGCGCTACGAAGCCCTGCAAGCGAGCCCGCTGTTCGCCGGCATGCAATATTCCGAAGACCCGGCGGTGATCAAGAAGTGGGTTCCGCTGATGATGGAAGGGCGCGACCCGAACCAGAAAATCGCGGCCACCTGGACCCCGATCGGCACCGACGTGAACTTTGGTGAAATCACCCGCCAGTTCGTCGCGCACCTGCAAACCACCCCCAAGTTCGACTTGAAACTGTCTAGCGAAGTGCAAGACATCACCAAGAACGACGACGGCACCTGGCGCGTCAGCTACAAAAACCTGAAAGACGGCAGCAAAACCGAAACCGACGCCAAGTTCGTCTTCATCGGCGCGGGCGGCGGTGCACTGCACCTGCTGCAGAAGTCCGGCATTCCTGAAGCCAAGGAATACGCAGGCTTCCCGGTTGGCGGCTCGTTCCTGGTCACCGAAAACCCGACCATCGCCGAGCAACACCTGGCCAAGGCCTACGGCAAAGCCTCCGTTGGCGCACCGCCAATGTCGGTTCCGCACCTGGACACCCGTGTCCTGGACGGCAAGCGCGTTATCCTGTTTGGCCCATTCGCGACCTTCAGCACCAAGTTCCTGAAGGAAGGCTCGTACCTGGACCTGCTGACCACCACGACCACGCACAACGTGTGGCCAATGACCAAAGTCGGCATCAAGGAATACCCGCTGGTGGAGTACCTCGCCGGCCAACTGATGCTGTCTGACGAAGACCGCATGAACGCCCTGAAAGAATACTTCCCGAACGCTAAAGCCGAAGACTGGCGCCTGTGGCAAGCCGGCCAACGCGTGCAGATCATCAAGCGTGATGAAGCTGCCGGTGGCGTGCTGAAGCTGGGCACCGAGATCGTTGCTTCGCAAGACGGCACCATCGCCGGCCTGCTGGGCGCATCGCCAGGCGCATCGACCGCCGCGCCGATCATGCTGACCGTGCTGCAGAAAGTGTTCAAGGACAAGGTCGCAACGCCTGCCTGGCAGGAAAAACTGCACCAGATCGTGCCGAGCTATGGCACTCAACTGAACGGCAGCCCTGAGAAGGTCGCAGAGGAGTGGGCTTACACCGCCAAGGTGCTGCAACTGACTCCGCCGCCGGCGATTGGCCAGGTGGCGGCTCCGGTTGCTGCTCCGGCTGAAGCGCCAAAGGCCCCAAAGGCTAATGCTGCAAGCGATATGGCTTTGTAAGTAGAAGTCAGTCAAAAGCCCACTGAACCGGTGACGGTCAGTGGGCTTTTTTTTGGGTGATTGGTTTGCAGTAACGCCAATGTTTGATTTTGCTCAAGTCTTCTGCCCAAGGGAAATGCAGACTAAAACGATAGCCGCGCAGCCTCGCACGTTGATCGCGCCATGCAGTACTGAGCTACCGGCCGATCCGTATCGGGTGACCGGATGAAGTCTCGATATTTTGGGAGCTGCTGTCATGAAGTCGATGCCTTTACAGATACTCCTGCTCGCTCTTTCGGCCTGTGTGTTGCCACTTGCCGTGAACAGTGCGGAATCCGAGGTTACCGCCATTGATATCCTCCTGGAACCGGACGCCACGATGCTCCAGCACGCGCAAGCGGTGAACGACCGCCTGCTGAAAGTATTTCCGAAAGGCTTTGCGCTCGATGCCACGCACCGTCCCCACATCACGTTGGTACAGCGTTTTGTTCCTACCGAGAATCTCGACAAAGTGTATGCCGCCGTCGACAAAGTCTTCGCCAGCAACGATGTGACCCGCCTCAAGCTGGAAGCTGTGAAGTACTACTACATACCGGACAAGGACCTCGGCCTGTCGGGCATTGTCATCCAGCCGACTCCAGAATTGATCAAGCTGGAAACGCAAGTGATTGAGGCTGTGACTCCATTCACGGTCAACACCGGTACTTCCGCGGCGTTCGTCACTGGCGACGTTCCTGAAGTTCTACCGGCCTTGATCACCTATGTTTCGGACTTTGTGCCGAAGTCGTCCGGCGACAATTTCCATCCGCACGTCACGACCGGTCTTGCCCCCAAAGAGTACCTGGACAAGATGGCCGCCGAGCCGTTTGAGCCGTTTACGTTCTCGCCGGCAGGTGCGGCGGTTTACCATTTGGGGCACTTCGGCACAGCTGCGGTAAAACTCCACCAGTTCGATCTGAAGCCTTGAGCGAATACCCAGGGAGCTCATCATTGGCCGGCACCGTGACAGCTCCTTTAGCCCATCAACGCCATGTGCCTCGTAGCGTGCAAGCCATTTGTCCAGCGTAGGCCGACTGAGCCCGTAGTGACGGGCCAGTTCGCCTTTGGAGTAGCTGCCTTGCAGCCAGTCGCCTATGAGTTTGATTCGTTGATCCATCGGGGACTCTCGATTCCAGGACATGGTCAGGCACCTCCTGACCGTATTTCACACCTGTAAAGGATGTCTCCGGTTTAAAACGTAAAGGATGTCCCCGGTTTCTACTCGGGCAAGCCCGCTCCCACTGGGAGTGGTGTCGTTCTTGAGTGTTGGGACGGCACAAGCTCCTGTGGGAGCGGGCTTGCCCGCGAAGGCGGCGGCACAGATGAAATGCTGTAAATCTCGCCTGGTAATCCCTCAAGCCGTGGGCGGCAGCTCGCGTGTGGAGCGCTGCAAAGGGTTGTGGGACTCGCCATCTGGAATCGACAGCGTCGCGCACAATCCGCCTTCCGGTCGGTTGACCAGGGTGATGCGTCCGCCCAGCCGGGTGGCGATGGTGTTGACGATGGTCAGACCCAGTCCGGCGCCGTGAGCATTACCGCGACTGTAGAACCGTTCGAACAATCGCCCGCGATCCGCTTCGTCGATGCCCGGGCCTTGATCCTCGACGCTTAGCATATAGAAACCGTCCGCCTGGCTTAACTGCACGGTAATGACGCCGTGTTCGGGGGAAAAGTTGGCGGCGTTGCTGATCAGGTTGTTCAGGGCGATGTCGATGGCGGAGGCGTCCGCTACCACTTTAAAGGGGCGGTCGGTGACGTCAAAGGCCAGCTCAAGGTTCTTGCTCAGCAGCCAGGGAGTGAGCTGGGCCAGGCTGTCGCGCACGGTTTCGGCCAGGTCAATACTGGTTAACACTGGTGCCAGGGCTTTGGGCTCCAGGCGCGCCATGGTCAGTAACTGATTGACCAGGCGGCTGGTGCGGTCGACGCCGGCCATCAGAAATTGCAAAGACTCACGGCGCTCCTGTTCGGTGCCGGCCTCCAGCAGGTTTTGTGCATGCACGCGCAACACGGCCAGAGGCGTGCGCATTTCGTGGGCGGCATCGGCGATGAAGCGTCGTTCGCGGCCCAGCACTTCCTGAATCTGCGCGAGCATGCGGTTGAGCGCCGCTTGCATTGGCTCCAGCTCACTGGGCAACGGGTTCAGTTGCAACGGCTCCAGCGAACCGCTGTGACGCGCGCGCAGGGTCGCTGCCATGTTTTCCAGCGGCTTGAGGCCCCAGCCGATGGCCATCCAGATCATCGCCGCCAGGATCAGGCTGCCCAGTACATTGGGCCAGAGGGTATGACTCACGATCCGGTCCACCAGGTCCGCACGCACATCGTCCAGTTCGCCGACCCAGATCCTCAAGTCATTTTGTTTATCCAGCAGCAGGAACGCGCGCCAGTGGCGATTGTTAAGGTCGACCACGTCACTGAATCCGGGGGTTGCCGGCGGCGAGCTGAAGGAGGGCGCGCTCGCCGTGTGCACCAGCACTTCGCCGTTGTGGCTCCAGACCTGAAAGGCCAGTTTGGATTCATAGGGATGGCCGTCGACCCTGGGTTCCGCTTCGCCCAGCGCCTTGTTGAACGCCTGGTACAGATCGGCGTGTTGCTTGCCGGCCATCGGCATGCGCATCACGCCCTGCAATAGCCGGGCGTTCTGGGCCAGTTGGGCATCGTAGACTTCGGCGATCTCGTGATTGCTGTCGTGCAGGTTGAACAAGCTGATCACGGCCACCCCCACCAGCATCAGGCCAATGATCAGCGTGAGCGTGCGGCGGCGGATCGACGTCATCGACGCTCCTCCACCAAATAACCGACACCGCGAATGGTGCGGATCAGGTCGGTGGAGAATTTTTTGCGCAAGTGATGGATGTGCACTTCCAGGGTGTTGCTTTCAGCTTCCTCGTTCCAGCCATACAGCAATTGCATGAGGTGATCGCGGGTTATGACCCGGCCTGGTGGCGAGAGCAATTCGTGCAGCAGTTGGTATTCCTTGGGGGTCAGCGCCACCGGTTCGCCCTGGTAGCTGACTTGCTGGGTGCCGGGGTTCAGGCTGATGCCGGCGTGTTCGATCAACAGCTGGGCGCGACCGGCACTGCGGCGCAGCAAGGCCCGCAGGCGCGCTTTCAGTTCGGCGAGGTCGAAGGGCTTGATCAGGTAATCGTCAGCCCCGGCATCCAGCCCGGCAATGCGGTCTTCGGTCGCGTCCCGAGCGGTGAGGATCAGCACCGGCAGGTTGGAACCGCTGTCTCGCAAGCGCCGCAACACTTCAAGCCCGTCCATGCGCGGCAGGCCGAGATCGAGCACCGCCAGGTCAAAGTTTTCGCTGAGCAATGAATGCAGGGCGCTCGCGCCGTCCTGCAGCCAATCGACGGTGTAGCCCTCTCGGCCCAGGGCTTGATGGATGCCTTCGCCCAAGGCCACGTCGTCCTCGATCAGTAATAAGCGCACACGAACTCCTGTCAGTCGAGTTTCTTGTTGATGTCCATCAGCAACGCTGCGATCTCTTTGCGCCGCCCCGCATCGGCGGTTTCCCGGCCTGGCCTTGGTTCGGCCTGCAATGCTTTTTGCAGCGAGGTCCGAGCTTCGGCGTAACGTTTTTGACGGTAAAGGTGATCGCCCCAGAAGTACAGACTATCGATGCCGGTCGGGTTGAGTTGCAAGGCCTGCTTGAGTAACTGTTCGGCCTTGTCCGAGTCGCCGAAACCGATGGGCTAGCTCGGTACACGGTCATACAACGCGAATTTTTTCATGGTTCGAGATTCTCGTTATCGGGCTTGTGACTCAGGCGTCGAATCAGTGGCAACTGCTTGCGCAAGCCTCGATCTACCAGATGCGGCAGCAGGCTGTTGAGGCGTACGAAAAAGCGTTCCGGCCAGCCCAGGTACAAGTCGCGGCGGTCACCGGCGATCGAATGAATCACGGCGGATGCGACGGTTTGCGGGTCATCGACGTTGGCCTTGAGCGCATCATTCAGAGCCTGCGCCGCCGGGCTGTTCATGCTTGTGCGGGTGGCGCGCGGGGCGACATAGAGCACGCTGACCCGGGTGTCCGCCAGTTCCCGGCGCAGGGCTTCTGAAAACCCGCGCAAGGCAAATTTGGTGGCGCAATAACTGGCGTAACCGGGGTAGCCGATCGAGCCGTAAGTCGAGCCGACGTTTACTACCATCGCGCTGTCGGCTTGCTTGAGCAGCGGCAGCAAGATTTTGGTCAGGCAAATGGGCGCGCCAATGTTCACCGCAAGCATGGCGTGGATGTCGCTGTCCTCCAATTGTTCGAGCATGGCGAAGTGGTTGACCCCGGCGGCGTTGATCAGCAGGTTGATCCCGCCGATGGCTTCGGCCGCGCTCAGCACCTTGCGCCGGTCGGACAACACGGTCAGGTCCGCGCCGATCCAGCACAAGTGCTGCGGATAACGTTCAATCAAGGGCGTCAGCGGTTCCTTGTGCCGAGCCACCGCCAATACCCGGGCGCCGCTGGCGCACAGCGCGGTGGCGATTGCCAGGCCGATGCCGCCACTGGCGCCGGTCAATACCACGCGAGCTTCAGACAGACGCATGCAGATTCTCCCCGTTACGCGGCAAGCCACGGAACATATCGGTGTAGAGCGTGTACACCACTTTGGAGGCGTGAATCACGGCGGCCTGGTCGGCCGGGTCTTCGAGCGTGTTCATCAATCGGCGATAGGTCTGCATGTGTTCAATGTCCAGAGCGCCATGGGAGCTGAGGTAGCTGAAGGCGCTTTCGGGCAAGTCCAGCCGTTCGCGAATGCTGCCCGCCGCGTGGGTGGCCAGGGCGATGCTGGTGCCTTCCAGCACGTTGACCATGCCGAACAGGCCGACCGGGTTGTCACGGGCGATCAAGTCGTAGAGATAGCTGACCATCAATTCGATTGGCAGGCTCGGCTGGCCATCGCGTACGGCGTTGCGGTCTCCACCGCAGGCTTCGATATCGTCGAGCACCCACTGTTCGTGGCCGTATTCATCCTCGATGTATTCGCACACCGCTTTGCGCAGCCATTCCAGGCGCGTTGGCAGACGCGCCCCGCAAGCCATCATCAACGGCACGGTGTGGCGCACGTGGTAATAGGCTTGCGTCAGAAAGGCCCGGTAGCTTTCCAGGCTGACCCTGCCTTCAAGGGCGTCGAGAATGATCGGCAGGTTGAACAACGTGTGGCGTTCCTGGTGCGTGGCTTCTTGCAACGTGTCGAAAAAACTCATGATGCGGATACCTCGGGAAATACCGATTCAGACAGTTGCGCCCGGTAACGCTCGACGATGGCGTCACGGCGCGGACGGCCATTGGCGGTGAGCAGGCCATTGGCGGGGGTAAAAGGTTGATCCAGACGGGTCCAGTGATGGACCTGGGCGTAATCGGGCAAGGCCTCGTTGGCCTGGGCCACGGCGGCGGCCAATTCTTCGTCGGTGCAGTCCGGGCTGTGAGGCCAGAGCAGCACATGGTTGTGCGGCATGGCTTCGCCGTAGACGAAGGCCTGGGCGATATGGCGGCGCTGGGTCAATTCGGCCTCAACCCATTCCGGGTTGACGTTGCGTCCGAAACTGGTGACGAATTGATGCTTCTTGCGACCCTTGAGGTAGAGGAAACCTTCGGGATCGAACTCGCCGAGATCCCCCGTCGGCCACCATTCATCGGTGTGCGGCGCTTCGCCCAGATAGCCGAGCAGGGTGGAACCCTTGACCAGCACTTCGCCGTCCTCTGCCAAACGAATCTCGAGGTGGGGCAGGGGCCGACCGACACTGCCCGGACGGCGTGCCTCGGGTCGATTGAGGCACACCACCGAGGCGCACTCTGACAATCCGTAGCCTTCGTAAACCGGCACGCCGATCCGTTGTGCGCGATGCAGCAATTCTTCGCAAACCCGCGCGCCGCCGACGGCGGCAAAGCGCAACGCGCCGGGGTTGTAGGCTTTCTGTTCGGCGGCGCTGACCAGTAGTTGTAACAACTGCGGCACCAGGATCAGGCTCTCGGGCGCACGGGTCATCAGGCAGCCGAGCAACCGTGGAATATCAACACCGCTGGCTCCCTGAATCCCCAGGGTTTTCTGACTGGGCACGCTCAAGGTTGCACCGGCGTACAGCGCGGCGTAACAACCGAGGTTTTCCAACAGGATCGCCAGCGGCAACAGGGCCAGATGATGCTGTGGATCGGTGGGCGTGCTGGCTTGATACAGTTCGCGAGCGACGGTCAGAAGGCTTTCGGCGCTCAGGCAAACACCTTTTGGTGTGCCCGTGGTGCCGGAGGTGAACGTCAGTTTGGCTGTGCTTTTGGGCATCCGGTCCGGGCCGCTGGACGAGCGGCGCCAGAACGCCCCGGCTTTCTCGTAGCCGCACGCTAGAAGTTCGGCGTCGAGTTCCGGCTCGGCAATCACCAGCTCGGCCTGGCTCTGTTCCAGGCAATGGCTACGTTGCGCCGGGCTGAAAAACGGCGGCAACGTCAGGCACGTCAGGCCTTCAAACAACACAGCCAGGTCCCAGAGCATGGCTTCGACGCCATTCTCCAGCGCCAACGCCACCACCTTGACGTTTTCATCGCGCAGTCGCTCCTGGCGATACACCACGTCGGCGTACAGCTCGGAGTAATCCACTTTGAGCTGATCGCCCCACAAGGCGATGGTGTTGGGCTTGCGTGCGGCGTGGCTGCGCAGCATCTGTTTGAAACGCTCGGTTTCAGGCGACATGGCTGGAATCCTCGATGGACGTTGGCAGCCCCAGGCGATTGAACAGGCCGATGTTGCGTAAATGAATGAAGCCGGCGCGGATGTTGCCGACGTGCACCCAGGGTTTGCTCTCGTAGTAACTGCCCCAATGCTGGCGCTCATCCCCCAGCCGCTCGGGATCGGCCGCGCAGAGCGTCACGGGTTTCAAGCCCAGGCGATGAAAGCTGTTGACCAGGCCGACGTTGCCGGTGAACGCCACCCATTCCAGGCCGCCCATGGCCAGCAGATAAGTGATGGCGATGATGCTCATACGTGCGCTGCCGGTGTCGCTGGCGGCCAGGTTGCCGACTTCGACAATGCCGGCGCGTTCCACCGGACGGTCGGCGGCGGCACTGATCAGTGGCTCGATCGACTCGTCCAGATAACGCTCGAGAAACAAATCCCCAGCGTTCGCCAGACGCACACCGACCACCGCAGTGAGCGCGCCCGAAACATCGCTCATGCCAAACAGCTCGGGCATGAAATGGCGAATATCGGCGCCGTGGGCCTTGCGAAAACGATGCTGGATAAACGCTTCAAAGACAGGACGCTCGATGTCGTCCGGTAACGCCCTGGCCAGATTCATCGGTGGCGTTTCGGTGTTGCCGAAGTGCAGGGGCAGAGGAATATTCCATTCAGAATCAAGCATTGGAAGACGCCTCCCGGGTAGATTTTGGAGGAGTATTGGCGGTGTTTCTTAACGGAGTCTGAAGGTGATATTCGCGGTGTTATCGTCCCGATCTTCAGATTGCCTTAAGACTTCGCGGGCAGGGTGTCGCCCTTCGGTGCGGTAACCCACCGGACCCGGACGCACGAATGACTCGGCAGCCGGCAATGACGTTTTTGAGGCCCTTTATGACCCGCGATTCAGTGACACATCGGTATGGAAAACTCTCGATCACCCTGCACTGGCTGATGCTGGCGCTGTTCGTTGGCGTGTATGCCTGCATCGAGATCAAGGGGCTGCTGCCAAGAGGAGGCGCGTTGAGGGGCTTGTTTTTGGGGCTGCACGGCTTGTTCGGGCTGAGCATTTTTGCGCTGGTGTGGGTGCGTTTGCTTGGGCGCCTGACGCCTCGGCCTCCGATCACGCCGTCACTGCCCAAATGGCAGATGGGGATTTCGCACCTGATGCACTTCGCCTTGTACGGGCTGATGATCGCCACGCCATTATTGGCCTGGCTGCTGCTCTCGGCAGAAGGCAAGCCGATGCCTTATTTCGAGTTCTACCTGCCATCGCTGGTGGCGGTCGATCCGGACCAGGCCAAGCTTTTCAAGCATTGGCACGAACTGCTTGGCAGCGCCGGTTACTGGTTGATCGGCTTGCACGCGGCGGCGGGGCTGTTCCATCACTATTGGGTCCGCGATAACACCCTGACCCGCATGCTGCCGGGCCGATCCGCCGATGTCGTCAATCAGCGTCAGCGCTGATTGCAGATCCGCTGCCGTACCGCTTCTGTGGGAGCGAGCTTGCTCGCGATGGCGTCAGCCCCGACGCCATCGATTTCAGACTGGAAACTGTCGCCCGACGTTTGATGACTTAAACAGATTTCAAAGCGCCTGTTTAAAGACACCCGGTGTTACGTCCCAAGGGCTACAACGTCTTGCGTCGTTACCTACGCGTACGCCAGAATCCGCCGGCTTGTGCGTCTGTGAGGTGGGCTATATCGTTTCTCGGTCACTGAAAAACAGTGATCGGGTTTGGTAGCCCGGTTTCGTATCACGGCGCATAGCATCACCTTTTTTGGTGGCCATGCGCGGGGTCCTTTCGAGGGCGCCGGGAACTGATACGACCGGTCTACCAACCCGCGTATGGCCGCCACCTTCGTTTGGTAGCGAGCGTGATGGCTCCCTTTTAAATAAACTCGTATCAGGAGTTTTATCCATGACCAAACCCACACCCAACCCACCGGATACCGATCCGGCATCTCCCTACGAATCCGTCGACTCCTAGAAATTCCACGACGCCGAGCGTGCCCTCGATCACTACTTCAACCCCGGCGCCCACATCATGGCCGCAGCCAACGAGCCCGAGCGCATGTTCCTCGTCAATCCCAAGTACGACACCGAATCCCTGCTGGCCAACGCCAGCGAATCACTGGGCTCGGCCACCACCATGCTCAGCAACTTCGCGGCGTTGCTGGACCACTCACGCCGCAAGACCCTGCTGGGGATTACGCAGGTGGTGATGCTGGGGGAATTGGCGGTGAATCAGGCGTTGGACCAGGTTGAAGTGAAGGAGTAGGGGGCCAAACCCTCTGTGGCGAACGGGTCGTTCGTCGTCACAGAGGGGCGAGTCAATCGACAACCGAATCCATTGGATTTCAGCTGTCAGGTATCGGTGCATCAGCCAAAGCCTGTCTCGACGCCTCGAAAAAATTTGAACCGCTCCTGGACGCGCTCGCCTAATGATCAGCTTGTGGAGAATTGCACAGGCATTTTGCCAATACCGGCACACTCCAAGAGGTGGTCAACGTGGCTAAAGATGAGAAAAAAAGCAAAGGTGAAGCTTCAAACGCCAGCAAGGATTTGAAGGACAAAAAGTCTTCATCGACAAAGAAATCAGCTGCGGCCTCGGCTCTTTCGAAATCTTCCGATAAGAAAGACAAGAAGAAAGATGCCGAGCCAAAGAAATCTGCAAAAAAAGCTGATAGCAAACCAGAAAAGGCTAAGAAATCAGAGAAGGCAGAAAAGCCGGCGAAGAAGAAAAAGTAACTAAAAAGGGGCGGATTTATTTTCCTGAAAATAAATCCGCCCCCTTACTTTTCAGCGGAACCGGTTTTAACGCTTGATCAGCGAAATCTTGGTGCCTTCGATGCTGATCCCCGCCATCAACCCTTGCTGATCGAAGATAAACGCATACGCGTCGTCCTTCAGCGTCGAGCTGGACAGGTTCTTCGCAACCCCTTCATCAACCACCACAACCGTCGGTCCTACGCCGATTTCCCAACCCTTGGTTTCAGCGACATATTTCACGGCTTTGTCGGTCATCAGGAAAACCACATAGCCATACGACTGGGCGCCTGCCTGTAGCCCCCATGAGCCGCTGACTGAGTTGTAGTAATTCTCTACTTTCTCGCCTTTCATCAACACGCCTTCGCCATAGCTGCCACCGAATACCAGGCCTGCCTTGATGATTTTCGGGAAGACAAGCACAGCCTTGGCTTTTTGCGAGATCGTTTCAGAGAAGGGATTGGACTTGTAGAGCGTATGTAACGCTAGCCGGGATTCGGCATTCAGATCTTCGGCGGTGGCCGCACCCGCTGTGTTGAGGAAACTCGCCGAGGCCAGTGATGCCACTGCGAGGAAGATCGACAGGAAGAAGCGCATTGATTGAGTCATTTGCGTACTCCGACAAGGGAGCATTGGATCAAAGCAGCAGTCCGCGCCTGCGTTGGACAGAACCGAACTCTCTGAACGTTATCCGCCGCACCCTAAAGTGTGTGATTGGCAAGCGTCGCGCTTGAATCGAGCAGACTGAGGGCCTTTGATCAATCGCGATGCCATCACTTGTTGTGACCACTGGCTGAGGGCCAAGGTTCGTTGTCAGGGGCGCTTGCCGTCTAACTCATCCCTTGCTCTCAGGAAACATGCAGCCGCCACTGCGGACCAGCGCCTTCAACTCTTCGCTCACCTGCGTGGGGTTTTCACTTAATCGAGTAACGAACTCCTCAAGGTCCCGTGCGTACGACATCGAATCGTGCTTCGCGCTCCAAAGGACGATGTTGAGCACGATGGGAATGAGGTCCAGGCCTTTCTCTGTCAGCGTATAGAAATCCTTGCGTCTGTCGTCGGGGTTGGGGGCCTTCGAGAGAACGCCTTGCCCTTCAAGAAAGGCGAGGCGGGACGCAAGGACATTGGACGCGATGCCTTCTTCCGATTTCAGGAACTGGCCATACGTCTTCTTACCCGCAAAAACGATGTCGCGAATGATCAAGAGCGACCAGCGGTCGCCGAAGATCTCCACGCCATAGTTCACTGCGCAATGGGACCGAATGTCTTCTTTAGATGTGGTTTTCATGGCGGGATCTTAACATCGCTTGCATGGTGCAAGTAAATTCCTGTTATTCGCTTGCGTTTTGCAAGTGAGGCGACCAGCATGATTAGGACATTGAGCGCGAATACCCAGCCGTAAAGGAGATTCCCATGTACGACACAACCAAGTTATCCGAGTTACTCCGGTTCGCACGCGTCGATGCAGGCTCCACCGTCATCGACGTTTACCCAGGCGACGGCGACTGGACCCGTCTGTTCTCCGACACCGTGGGACCAAAAGGACGGGTCTACAGCTTCGTGCCGGCCGAAGTCGCCCACTTCAAGAACGATCCGCTCGGCAGCATGCAGACGCTCGCGAAGGAGGCGGGCCGGGAGAACGTCGAAGCCGTCTGCGCCGACCTCACCGCGATGCCGGAGGTCACGCAACCGGCGGATGTCCTGTGGCTGCACCTGTTCTACCACGATCTCCACACCGCGCTGATGCAGGCGAGGGGCGCTACGGCCGCCGACTTCAATCGAGCCGTCTATGAGCGGCTGAAGCCTGGTGGCTCCTACGTCATCATCGACCACGCCGCCGCCACCGGGGCGGGCGCGAGCGATGCCCAATCGCTGCATCGGATTGAGCCCGCATCCGTTCGCGAGGAGGTGGAAGCGGCCGGCTTCGTACTGGACGCGCAAAGCACTTTGCTCGGGAACAAGGACGATCCGCACTCGATCAAGGTGTTCGATCCCGCCATCAAGGGCGAGACTGATCGCTTCGCCTATCGGTTCGTGAAGCCCTGACAGGTCACGACGCCGTCTTCATGGGAAGGGGTCGGTAGTAGCAGTCGACCGGGTGGCTCGGACAGGGCCATTCTGGTCGCGAGTTTCTGCCTCGGGAAAGATACATCCGTCATTGCGGACCAGCGCCTTCACCTCTTCGTTGACCTGCCTGGGGCTTCGACTTAGTCGAGCCACCACCCCCCTATGATCAAGGGCGACCACCGGTCGCCGAAGATCTCCACGCCATCGTTCACTGCGCAATGGAACCGAATGTCTTCTTTAGATATTGATTTCATGGGCGATTTTTAACATTGCTTGCATCGAGCAAGTAAATTTCCGAAACTCACTTGCGTTTTGCAAGTGAAAAGATCAGCATGGCTCGTAGGTTGAACGCAGTCGCCGGATCACGCCGGCAGTCCTTGAATGGTCAACCCATCTCTGTAAGGAAACTGCACATGAGCACTATCAGCATCATCGGCTCAGGTGGCATGGCCGCAGCGATCGGCGGCCTTGCCGCCAAAGCCGGACATATCGTCGAGGTGATGAGTCGTGACGCCGCCAAGGCGCGGGCATTGGCCGAGCAGATCGGAGCCGGCGCGACGACAGGAGCGTTCGGCGCCGCCCCGGCAGGGGATATTGTGATCCTGGCGGTTCCGTATTCAGCCGTTCTCGACGTGGTGAAACAGTACGGCGAAGAGTTGGCAGGCAAGCTTCTTGTCGACATCACCAATCCCGTCGCCCCTGACTTCAAAAGCTTTGTGACCCCTGAGGACAGTTTCGGCGCGCAGGAAATCGCCAAGGTCGCGCCAGCCGACGCCGAAGTCATCAAGGCGTTCAACACCCATTTCTCCCACGTCCTGGCTGCTGGTCCTGTCGAGGGCCACTCGCTGGACGTGTTCATCGCTGGAGACGGCGCGCAGGCAAAGGCACGCGTCTCGGCATTCATAGAGAGCCTCGGACTGCGTCCGATGGACGTCGGGCCGCTGCTCATGGCGCGAACGCTGGAGCACGCCTGCCTGCTTTCGCTCGGCCTCATTGCCCACTCCGTCAAGCACTCCCACTTCTCAATCGGCGTCAGCCTTCTCGGCTGAGTGCACCCGCAGCACCCTTTTTTATCTCACTGACAAGGAACACCAACATGCGCGTTTTCGTTACTGGCGGGACCGGCCATTCCGGTCCGTACATCATTTCCGACCTCATCGCTGCCGGCCACGAGGTCACCGCTTTGGCACGTTCGGACAGTTCGGCGCAGGCGCTCACTGCGCTCGGCGCAAAGGTGCGTCGCGGTGATCTCGATGATCTCGAAGGGCTCAAGGAGGCGGCTGCAGCCGCCGACGGCGTAATCCACGTCGCGCACCGACAAGATCTGCTAGCGGTCGGCGGGATCGACGCTGTTGCCGCAGCGGAGGTTCAGATCATGCTCGCATACGGTGATGCGCTGGCTGGAACGGGAAAGCCGCTGGTCGTGTCGGGCAGCATCGGTTCGCCGACTAACGAGGGTTGGCCGGTTCCTGGGCCGCTCCAGAGCCGACCGGCAACCGAGGAGGACCCGGCTCTTTCTCCGGCTGGCGATCAATACAAGGGCTCCCTGCGGGTTCGGAACATCGTGGAGTTGACTGTAATCGGTCTGGCAGAGCGGGGCGTGCGGTCTTCGGTCGTGCGCATTTCTGAAATCATGCACAGCTCAACCGACAAGGCCGGTTTCCTTCAGGTCCTCATCGGGCAAGCAAAGGAAAAGGGCGTCGTTGGCTACCCCGGCGACGGCTCCAACCGGTGGGCGGCAGTGCATGCCCGCGACCTCGCTACCCTGTTTCGCCTGGCGCTGGAGAAGGGGCCCGCTGGCAGATCCTGGCATGCGGTTGCTGAAGGGGCGATCCCGTACCGCGAGATCGCGCAGGCCATTGGCAGCCGTCTGAACCTTCCCGTCGTACCCATTCCTGCGGACGTAATGATGGGGCCGGGTTTCTTCGGTTTCCTCGCGAATTTGGTGACGCTGGATACCCCGGCGTCGAGCGATATCACGCGCCAGATGCTCGGCTGGACACCAACGCAGCCCGGCCTGTTTGCCGATATGGACAATGGTCACTACTTCCCTGTCGCCTGAGTGAGCTGAGGCTGTTCGCCGGGTCGCAACGAGCCCGGCACCCACGGAATATTAACCGGGGGAAGCCCGTTCAGAGACGGCGGGCAATACCCCAACGCATTTGGAGATTACACATGAGCACTATCAGCATCATCGGTTCAGGAGGCATGGCCGCGGCCATCGCCGGTCGTGCCGCCAAAGCAGGACACACCGTCGAGGTGGTCAGCCGCGACCCCGCCAAGGCGCAGGCGCTGGTCGAAAAGCTCGCAGCCGGAGCGACCACAGGAACCTATGGGGCCGCGCCCGCCGGCGACATCGTCATCCTCGCCGTGCCGTACACCGGAGCGGCGTCGGTGGTGGCCGAGTACGGGGACGCGCTCGACGGCAAGGTGATCATCGACATCACCAACACGGCCTCGCCGGACCTCACGGGCCTCGTTTCTCCCGCCGGCAGTTCTGGTGCGCAAGAGATCGCCAGGATCGCCCCCGCCAGCGCGCATGTCGTGAAGGCATTCAACACCCTTTTCGGCCACGTCCTTGCCAAGGGAGGCCCCCTCGACGCGTTCATCGCCGCCGACGATTTGGAGGCCAAGGCGCGCGTTTCGACGTTCATCGAAAGTCTCGGGCTACGACCGTTGGATGTCGGTGGCCTGCACATGGCCCAGACGCTTGAGGCGCTCGGCCTGATGATGATCGGCCTGGCCAAAAACGGCGCCGGCACTTGGGACATCGCCTTGAACGTCGATATCGGTTGAGTCTCCGACACCACGCCCTTCACCGGCAGGTTCACAAGGTTTCTGATCAGAACGGACGCGATCAGATACGAGAGAAACGGAGAGATTTCGATGAACACACAAAAGAATGTCCAGGTTGTTAAGGACTTCTTCATAGCAATGGGCCGCAGCGACAGGCAAGGTCTGCAGGCGCTGACTTCCGAAGATATTGAATGGATCATTCCGGGCGAGGACTGGCCGCTGGCTGGCACGCATCGCGGGCACGCGGGATTGGCAGATCTGCTTCAGAAGGCTTCCGAAAAGATGGAAACATCCGTCATGGAGTTCCACGAATACGTGGCGCAGGGAGATCGGGTTCTGGTCCTCGGCTTCGCCAGGGGGAGAATCAAAGCCACGAATAAAACGTGGGAGGACGATTGGGTCTTCGCCATTACCGTGCGAAATGGAAAGCTGACGAACATCCGGGAGTATATCGATACGCAAGCACTGGCGTGGGCTTCCGAGATGGGCGCGGGCTCCAGGCTCTGACCATCGAGATCGATACCACACGACATTATTCCCCAAGTCGGTGAATACGTTTGAACGGCGGCAAAGTTTTGTGCGAAGCGCCAAACAGCAGGTAACTCATTACGCGGAGGATTGATGATGCTGAACAACAAAGAAATCATCAGAGAACTGTACGCAACCGGGGGAGTGGTGCGGGGAGCCGCATCAACGTCGAGGACGCTCATCCATTTCCTGTTGCTGCCTCTGACGCAGTAAGCACCAAACGAAAGCCCCCTGAATCGAGAAACTCAGGGGCTTTCGTTTAACCGGATACTCGTCTTGAGAGCGCCTGGTTCTGACACGGACTCAATGAGGGACCGGTCACTCAGACCAGCCGAGCGCCGCCGTCGATGTTCAGTGTGGCGCCGTTCATGAACGTGTTGGTCATCAGGAAAACAGTTGCGGCGCCTGCTTCAGTGGCGGTGCCCACGCGATGCAGCGGCAGCGACTGCTCCCATGCGCTGACGTAGGCATCGCGACCCTCGCCCAAGGCTTTGCTAAAAATGGGGGTGTTGATCGGTCCTGGGGACAGCGTATTGACACGAATGGGCGCCAGCTCCAGGGCCAGGCCACGTGCCAACGCCTCCATTGCTGCCGACGCGGCAGCGAGTACGGCAGTGCCATGAGCATTGGGCCGGTCGGCCAAACAGCCAGAGATAAAGGTGATGGAGCCGTCCTTGGACAAACGATCCCCGAGAGCGCGGATGGCGTGCACAGAAGCCCACATCCGCTCTTCAAACGCCCGACGCAGGTAATCGATTTCAGCGTCCATAATCTTGCCTGCCACAAATGTGCCGGCGAGTAGTACCAGATGATCCACGTGCGGGATTTCTGCCAAGGCGGCGTAGATGGCTTCGCTGTGGGTGACATCAGCGGCACGCCAGCCGGCGAGTCCGTGTTTCAGAGCCGCTTGCTCGGCACGCTCGGCATTGGAACCGATCACCGTTACGGATGCCCCGGCGGCTTTGGCTTGAATCGCGGCCGCTAAACCGATGCCGGACGTGCCGCCGAAAATCACCACGGTTTGGCCTTCCAGTTGGGCGGGAAGCGCTTGGGCAAATGCGGTTTGGGTAACAGGGGAATGGCTCATGGTTTATCTCCTTGAACGCCTTGGTGGCGCCGACGGGTAAACACTAAAGGCTCGAGCCAATATTGATAATTAGGGCATATGTCGCTTTACTAGTGCCATGAAGGAACAAATAGGGTTGGACCGCCTGACCGGTCTTATTGCCTTTGCCCGCGCTGCCTCTTTGGGCAGCTATACCGCTGCAGCGCGCGATTTATCAGTATCGCCGTCCGCCATCAGCAAGAGCGTGCAACGCTTGGAGCAGCATTTCGGGCTGAGTTTGTTCAGCCGCACCACCCGTTCGCTAACCCTGACAGTTGAAGGACGGGATCTGTACGAACGGGCGCTGCGGATTCTGCGCGAGGTGGAGGACATCGAGCAGGCCGCAACGGCCTCGCGCGCTGAGCCCTCCGGTACCTTGAAAGTCACAGCGCCACCGCCAATCGGGCTGAACATATTGGCGCCGGCGATTCCCAGGTTTCGCGAGCGCTACCCCAAGCTCACCATCGACCTGCGCCTGGGCGATCAGTTTGCGGACATCGTTGAACAAGGCATCGATGTGGCCGTGCGCGTGGGCAATCTGGCCGACTCACGGCTTATCTCTCGTACGCTGGGACCGCATCGACTTTGCGCTTTTGCCTCGCCAGCCTATCTGGCCAAACGCGGCACGCCGCTGGAACTCAGCGATCTGGCCGACCATGACTGCGTGAATTTTCGCTACCAGAGTTCGGGCCAAGCGCTGCGCTGGCCATTCAGCGTGGGGGACCGAATGGTGGAGTTAGCGCCTGACGCATCCATCGTCATCGACGCGAGCGATGCGGTGGCTGCGGTACTTGCAGCGGGCGGTGGCATTGGCATTTCGCCCACCTATGTCGCGGCGCCCTATGTCGCTCGGGGAGAACTGAAGCCGCTATTTCCACAGTTCGCGGCCGACCGTTCCTCCATCACGGCCTTGTGGCCAGAAAGCCGCCGGGGAAGCCCGAACGTTAAGGCGTTTGTGGGTTTTCTGAACGAGCTGTTTCCCACACCTACCGCATGGGACGAGATTGTCGCGAAGGGGTAGGCGTCGGTTTTCTTTTTTTCCAAATATAAACGTCCGTTCTGGCCGAAAACGATCAGTGGTGAGAGTCCGTTTTCGGCCAGAAGCGGTCATCCGATACTGCCACTCTCAGATAACGAGTTGGCGATTGCGGTAGTTGGAGCTAGCCATGCTCGCCGCCCCATCCATGCAACCCGTTTCGTCCTACTGCTCAAGCATCAAACTGCGCCAAACGATCACTGGCGGTTCAACAGACACAACGTCCGGTTGCAGCTCCTCCTGCTTGTGCAACTCTGGCGAAGTCACCCTGGATGATGACTGCTGAAGCGGCAAACGTTGCGCAGCCGGTGCGGTCGACTCATCGATAGGCGGCGTCTTCATTTGATCGTAACAACGACCTTGCCCTTGGCTCGTCCCTGTTCGACGTACTTCAATGCCTCTGCTGTAGATTCAAAAGTGAAGGAGCGATCAATCACAGGTTTGATGATTCCGGCCTCAATGAGCGCGGTGATCTGTTGCAGTTGAGCGCCATTGGCCCGCATGAACACAAACCTGTAGCCAACGTTCTTTTTACGCGCCTTGTGTCGAATGCCCAGGCTCAGCAGACGCATGACTTGCTTCAATGGCCAGGACAACCCTTGCTCCTGCGCGAACAGCGCAGTGGGTGGTCCTGAGATGGAAATGAGCTGGCCACCGGGCTTGAGGACCTTGAGTGATTTCTCCAGCACGTCGGCGCCGAGGCTGTTCAACACCACGTCGTAATCGTGCAAGGCACTTTCGAAGTTCTGCTGTGTGTAGTCGATCACCAGGTCGGCCCCCAACGCCTTCACCCACTCGACATTGGCGGTGCTGGTGGTGGTCGCGACAAAGGCGCCGAGGTGTTTGGCAAGCTGGATGGCAAGGGTGCCGACGCCACCAGAGCCTGCGTGAATCAGCACTTTCTGGCCTTTTTTCAATTGGGCTGCTTCGACCAGCACTTGCCAGGCGGTCAGTGCGACCAAGGGGATGGAAGCCGCTTGCGCCATGTCGATATTGGCAGGTTTCAGGGCGATCGCGTTTTCGTTCACTGCTATCAATTGAGCAAACGTCCCGATCCGCGTTTCGGGCGGGCGAGCGTAAACGTTGTCCCCCCGTTTGAAGCGTTTCACTTGCGAGCCAACCTCAACCACGACGCCCGCCAGATCATTGCCCAGTACCAGCGGAAATGAATAGGGCAGGATCAGTTTGAATTCACCTTTGCGGATCTTCGAATCCAGCAGGTTGACGCTGCTGGCGTGAACCTCAATCAATACGTCGTGGGCGCCCACGTTAGGGACGGGCACTTCGCCAATGCGCCCGGTGTTCTTGCCATAGCGATCAATTAGAAATGCCTTCATCGTGGTGCGGCTCTTGTCGGTTGTGAGGAGGGTAGCCGGTGCGTTGCGATGTTGCGGTGCCGCGTTGTCAGGCATCGAGGAACGCCAGTGCCTTGGCCACAAAATCAGCGTAGTGCTGGAAAATGCCGCCGTGGCCGGCATCTTTGTAAATCACCAGTTGTGCGTTGGGGATACGCTTGGCCAGCTCAGACGAGTTAACGCTGGGCACCATGATGTCGTTATCGCCGTTGACGATCAGCGTCGGCATCCGCAAGCGCCCGAGGTTTTGAGGTGACTGCTTGCCCCACGCAGTGATGGCCTTCAACTGCCGCAGGAAAGCGCTGGGCGTCGGGCCTTTGTCGCGATTTTTTTTTCGTGCTTTCAGGCGCTGTAAATACTGCGAGGCGGCTCGACGGCCATTGGTCGTCGACGTGAAGAACAGGTAGAACTTGGGATCGCGCAGGGTCAGCAAACCTTTGAGCATCAATGGCCACGACACCGAGCCGACCTTGTCGATACCGGTGCCGCCGGCCGGCCCGGTGCCGGTGAGAATCAAGCGGCGCACCAATTCTGGCGCTTTCAGGGCAATGTCTTGAGCAACAAAACCACCCAGTGAAAAACCGAGCACATCGACGGTCTCGAAACCCAGCGCGCGAATCAGTTGAATGGCATCGTCTGCCATTTCACCGACAGCCAGTGGCGCAGTTCCACCAGAGCCGCCGATACCGCGATAGTCGGTAGTAATGACGCGTCGTGTTTGTGCAAGGCCATCAATGATCGCGGGATCGAAGTTGTCCAGCACCGCTCCCCAATGGTTGAACAGCACGAGGGGCAAGCCGATCGTGGGGCCGATGTCGCGATAGGCGAAGCGAACGCCGTTGACCGTGATTGACTGGTTCGCCGCGTTGATGAACGACGTCGGCGAGCCAGCGTGGTTATTTGTAAGGGGTGGATTCATTTCTACTCCGGACAGCGAGCCGGATTCGATGTTATGCCTTGCGCCAACATCGAATCCGGCGCGAATGCTCGCTACCACAAGATCACTGTTGGATTTGGTAGCGCTGGGCAACCGCAGCCTGGCGGATTTGCCCCAGCAGTCCCTGGCGTGCGCTCTGCAGGTCATCCCAGCGTTCAGCTTCGTGCAGAGGCGGAATCGTCACCGGTTCGCGACGGTCGAAACCGACCAGTGCGGCATCTACCAGATCGTCCACTTCCATGATTTCGTTCAAGGTGTTGATGTCGATGCCGGAGCGATCCCAGATCTCCGTGCGGGTGGCGGCCGGCAGCACGGCCTGCACGTAGACGCCCAGAGGCGAAAGTTCCAGGCTCAGGCCCTGGGAAAGGAACAGCACAAATGCCTTGGTCGCACCGTAGACCGACATGCCGAACTCAGGAGCAAGACCCACCACCGAACCGATGTTGATGATCGCGCCTTTGCCTGCTTTGGCCAGGCGTGGGGCAATGGCGCTGGCCAGGCGCACCAGCGCTGTGGTGTTGAGGGCAACCAGCTGCGCGACGCTGTCGGTGCTTTGGTCGATAAAGTTACCGGATAGCGCGGCGCCAGCGTTATTGACGAGGATGCCGATACGGGCGTCTTCACGCAGGCGGGTTTCAACGCTTGTCAGATCGCCGAGTTGGGTCAGGTCCGCCGGAATCACTTCGATAGTGACGCCGTGTTCGTTGCGCAATTGGGCTGCAAGTGCGTCCAAACGTGCCTGGTCGCGGGCAACAAGGACCAGATCGTGGCCGCGTTGCGCGAAGCGCTCGGCGTAGACGGCGCCAATGCCGGTGGAAGCGCCAGTAATGAGAACAACGGGGCGAGTGCTCATGGGTTATCTCTCTTTCAGGATGTGTGAAACAGAAAGCGCGATCACTGATCGCTCAGTTTGCGGTGGCGCTCGATTCAGCCAACGTCGGGTAGTCGATGTAGCCGGCTGCACCGCCGCCATAGAGCGTGGCGGGATTGAAGGCGGACAACGGCGCGCCACTTTTGAGGCGCTCTACCAGATCTGGATTGCCAATGAACGGGCGACCGAATGCGATCAGATCGGCCTGGTCTTCGGCGAGCCTTGAAGTTGCCAGGTCCAGGTCATAGCCATTGTTGGCGATGTAGGTGTTTTTGAAGCGCTGGCGCAGGGCGCCGAAATCGAATGGCGCCACGTCACGCGAGCCACCGGTCGCACCTTCGACCACGTGTAGATAAACCACGCCGAGGGCGTCGAGTTGCCCGACGACGTAATCGAATTGCGCCTGCGGGGCACTGCTCGATACGCCATTGGCCGGCGACACCGGAGACAAGCGCACACCTGTGCGATCCGCGCCGATTTGATTGACGACTGCCGCCGTCACTTCGAGCAACAGACGCGCACGATTTTCAATCGAGCCGCCGTAAGCATCGGTACGCAAATTGGCGCTGTCCTTGAGAAATTGATCCAGCAAATAGCCGTTTGCGCCGTGAATCTCCACGCCGTCGAATCCGGCGGCGACAGCGTTTGCCGCGGCCTGGCGGAAATTGGAGACGATCCCTGGCAGTTCGTTGATGTCCAGCGCCCGCGGCTTGGAGACGTCTTCAAAACGATTGTTGACGAATACTTTGGTGGCTGCGCGCAGCGCAGAAGGGGCTACGGGGGCGACGCCGTTTTCTTGCAGATCAACGTGCGACACGCGGCCGACATGCCACAGTTGCAGAAAGATTTTTCCGCCCTTGGCATGGACGGCATCGGTCACTGTGCGCCAGCCGTCTATTTGCGCCTGCGTGTAGATCCCGGGGGTGTCCTGATAGCCCTGGCCTTGCTGTGAAATCTGCGTGGCTTCGCTGATCAGCAAGCCTGCGCTGGCGCGTTGGCTGTAATAAGTGGCCGCGAACTCGCTGGGGACAAAGCCGTGACCGGCGCGGTTACGTGTCAGCGGCGCGAGGACGACGCGGTTCGACAGCGTGAGGGCGCCAAGTGCGTAAGGGGTGAACAGATTTTGGTCGGTCATCTGGTATGTCTTCCGTGCCCGTTGTTGGAAGTCGGTGGTGCGTGCAATTAGGATGATGATCGAAATCTAAACTGTCAATGATTTTGATTGTGACCAACATCTATGTATTATTGGGCACATGATTTCCCAGTGGACATGAGGTATTGCACGTGAGAGTCACCAAGGTCCAGGCGCAGGCCAATCGGGAGCACATCGTTGAAACGGCCTCTGAGTTGTTCCGTGATCGCGGCTTCGACGGCGTCGGTGTGTCGGATCTCATGGCGGCTGCCGGTTTCACCCACGGAGGTTTCTACAAGCATTTCGGTTCGAAGGCCGACCTGATGGCCGAAGCCTCGGCCAGCAGCCTTTCCAAATCGCTGGCAAGTGCTGAATCGCTAGATGTTCCGGGCTTCATTGACGTCTATGTGACGAGGGAACATCGGGACGGACGTGGCAGCGGTTGCACCATGGCCGCGTTGTGTGGCGATGCGGCGCGTCAATCGGATGATTTGAAAGCGACGTTTGCCGAAGGGATCGAGCACACCCTGCAAACACTGGGGGACAAATATCCGACTAGGCCGGATGCCGCGCCGGGTGAGGGAAGAAAGAAAATGATCGACCTGCTGTCTCGTGCTGTCGGTGCGATCATTTTGTCGCGTGCCTGCCCGGGTGATTCCGTGCTGGCGGATGAGATCCTTGAGGTGTGCCGCGCTGAAATGTTTGCTTCGTTGCCGGTCAATGAAGTGGAATCGGTGTAGAGGGATGATTCACTCAAATCGTGGTTTTCGGTAGAACTTCGATTCTGACGCTCAGATCCGAATGTCAACTTTGGGTCAAAGGCTGCGGTTTATGAAGGGCTGCTTCTGGCCGAAAGCAGTCGTTCTTGAGCTGCAGCCATCGGCCAAGAGCGGACTACGGCGCCACTGCTTGAACAGGCATCACACTCATCAAAGTTTGTGCCTGTCCAGAGACGTCCTTACATGGATTGTCAGTCCATTGAAATCTTCATACGCCAAATCTAAATAACCTGGATCTACCCGTTCGAGATACTGCCAGACGGGAAGGTTTGCATTCGATGCCTGACGATTGATCAGGCCGGAGCGTTCGAGGCAAATCATCCAGTTGGTGCCTATTAGTGATTCTCTGACATGTGAAATCAGCAGCCAACGCTCAAGGCCTTCGTAACTTGAAACAGCGGCCTCGAAGCGTTTCATCGTGGCATCGTCTTCCTGTGCAAAACGAAAGCCCACCCATGGCAGGTCGCCAGGAGTGTCTACACATTTGCGACCATTCCAAGTCTGGGCTATTCGCGGACTGTATCGCCTCCATGCGAGAGCACCCAGTTCCTCAAGAATATTCAGCAATTCGCCTTCGGGATGCTTTATTCGGGACGCATCGCAATCAGTCATGGTTCTTCAGTCCAATAATCGATTGTTAGCTTTTTACACCGCGTATGAAGAAATGCAAATCGTGTTTGTATTCGATCGTCTATTGCCTATACAAGCACGCTTTTTGGCCGACAGTAGCGATTGGTCAATGTCTGCTTTTGGCCGCTTTCCGCCTGTCGCGGTGCTGCTGAGCCCTCAGCGCCATGGCAGTTATGGGTTATCCCCAAGGGACAGAGTCAAGCGCTGGCGCCATGTCAATTGAAGGTGACAGCACAGAACCAGTCACTTCAAAGCTCATCGGTTTTGTGAAATAACACCACCCATGTATTGGTTTAAATCGCGCAAATCCTTAACGCTCCATGAGTGCGGCGATAGCTTTATTCCGTTCTCACGCAAGGTTCTTGGGATTAAGTCGCCATTTGGGCGAAGTATTATCGAAGAAACAATCACACCCGGATAATCATTTAATCGTTTTTTGAAAGCGGACGTTGTTAGGTTAGGTGTAGGCGGATTGCTTTTATTAGCCAGTGGTCCTGTTGCTTTGAGATCCAATCCGTGGCACATGCTGCATCGCTGTAGATAGAGATTTTTTCCATTAGCATTATCCGCGAAGGATAGTGATGGTTGAGTCAGCGATAAAATTCCTAGCGAAGCGATGAATAACATTTTCATTGTTTTTATCTTCCATGATGGGATCAGCGTCGATTGGACGCGATTTGGAGCGCGGGCAAATATCAGCCATCGCTTCGGCACACACAGTCATTTCTGGTGCCCATTAAACCAACACGCTTTCCCGGCGCATCCAGGTGACATGCGCAGGGCATCCGACTCAGCAATTCTTCAGCATGCTGCTAAGGCCAAAGCATCGCGCTCGGCAAAGATGCTTGCCATTTCCGCCGCGTTCTCGGTTCCCCAGGTGCACAGGGGGATGATTGCGTCAGCCAGGCTGCGACCGATCGGGGTCAGCGTGTAGTCCACGCGCGGCGGCACTTCTTTGTAGTCGGTCCGTGCCAGCACGCGGTCGGCTTCCAGGTCCTTCAACTGCTGGATCAGCACCTTGTCGCTCACGCCCGGGATCAAACGTTTGAGTTCGCCGTAGCGCTTCGGGCCGTCGCGCAGGAAAAACAAGACCAGTGGTTTCCACTTGCCCGAGATGATGCGCAGCGTGGCGTTGAGCCCACAACCGGTGCCGCAGATTTCAGAAGTTTTCGTCATTTTTTGATACTTACCAAAAGGTGCATACTTGTCCTTAGGTTATCAGAGCCGCATCCTCGTTCTCAAGCAAGCAATTTCCTGCTTGGGTAAAACTCCAACGAAGGATGCATGACATGACCCGATTGAATGGAAAGACCGCCGTGATCACCGGCGGCGCTACTGGCATCGGCCTCGCCGCAGCAAAGCGCTTCATCGAGGAGGGCGCCTTTGTCTTTATCTTCGGTCGCCGGCAGGAAGCGCTCGACGCTGCCGTAGCCGAACTCGGGCCCAATGCCCGTGCGGTGAAGGGCTCGGTCTCCAATGAGGCCGACCTCGACCGACTTTACGCAGCGGTGAAAGCCGAGCGCGGAACCCTCGACATCGTTTTCGCCAATGCCGGGGCGGGAAGCCCGCTTGCGCTCGGCAACATCACCGCCGAACACATTGACGAAACCTTCGACACCAACGTGAAGGGGACGATCTTCACCGTCCAGAAGGCGTTGCCGCTGATGGGGCAGGGCGGTTCGATCATCCTGACCGGTTCGAGCGCCGGCACTACGGGCGCCCCGGCTTTCAGCGTCTACAGCGCAAGCAAGGCGGCGGTGCGCAACCTCGCGCGGACCTGGGCGGAAGACCTGAAGGGTACAGGCATCCGGGTAAACGTACTGTCGCCCGGGCCGACTGCGACCGATCTCGCGAAGGCAGCGCTAGGCGAGGAAGGCATGAAGGTCTTCGCCTCGATGAATCCGCTCCAACGCATGGCCGAGCCCGCGGAGATCGGAGCGGCAGCCGCGTTTCTCGCATCGCAGGACAGCAGCTTCATGACCGCCAGTGAGGTCGCCGTCGACGGCGGTCTGGCGCAAATCTGACTCGCCACGCCCGGCGCGCTTTTTGCCGCCGCCGGGCGTTGTAAACCTGAGGAGAATATATGAGTTACGCAATTATCGGCTTCGGCAGTATCGGCCAGGCCCTGGCCAAGGCGTTTGCCCGCAACGGCATCGAAGTATCCGTTGCAACCACGCGCGACCCGCAAAGCTTTGCCTCCACCGCGGCCGCGATCGGACCCCAGATCATTCCCAAAACACTGGCGGAAGCCGTCAAGGCGGACATCATCTTTTTGGCTGTCCGTTTCGAGTCGCACCCGGATGTCGCGAAGGCGCTGCCGACCTGGAAGGGAAAGACCATCATCGATGTGACCAACGCCTACGGAGTGTCCCCTGAGAAACTGGGAGGACAGCCTTCTTCCAGGTTCATCGCGCAGGCTTTTACTGGCGCAAGACTGGTGAAGGGCTTCAATCATTTGGGCGCTGCCGTCCTTGGTCAAAATCCGGCCGAGAAGGGTGGCAGGCGAGTCGTGTTCCTGGCGAGCGACGATGACGGCGCCGCAGAGGAGATTGGTGCGCTTGCGGAAAATCTCGGTTTCTCGCCGATCAAACTTGGCGGCCTTTCGGAAGGCGGGCTGCTTGTGCAAGCTCGCGGAAATAGCTGGGGTCAACTGATCTTCAAGGACTTGGTCAAGTTCGACTGATCGCAAATTTTTATATGGTGAGTGATGTCGGTTGAGCCACCGACATCACTCACCGGCCCCCAGACTCGCTAGTTGCGCGCGTTGCAGGTCATCGAGTTGCGATGGATCTAGCCCCTCAAAGGCCTGAAGAATGCCCTGATCTCTTCAGCAAGGATTTCGGGCTGCTCCAGCGCTGCGAAATGACCGCCACGTTGCATATGTTCCCAACGGTGGACATCAAATACGCGCTCGACCCAGCTGCGCGGTGGCATGGGTAGCTCTTTCGGAAATAACGCCACACCCAACGGAGTCTCCACTCGTTCATTGGCTTCGAAAAACGAGCGGATTAAGTCGATTTTCCTTGTATAGCCTCAAGGTTGCTTGAATGCTCCCGCTGAACCAATACAGCGATATATCGCTGAGGAGAGCGTCAAACGGCACCACTTGTTCAAGATCGTCGGGATGATCTACCCATGAGTGGAATTTTTCGATAATCCACGCAGCAAGGCCGGCTGGCGAGTCCGCCAGTGCGAAAGCCAGGGTTTGAGGTTTCGTACCGTGCAAAGCCGCGTAAGCACCTTCGGTCGCCGCGAATTGGCTGCTTCGATTCAGAAAGTCCTGTTCTTCTTCGCTCAAGGCGTCTTGGCCCACTCCTAACGATGGCCTGAAACTACCCGGGATGTAATTGAGATGGGCACCAATCAAGTTGGGGCCGTGGTTACGAGCGAGCCACATTGATACACCCGCACCGATATCGCCTCCCTGAGCGCCAAATCGATCGTAGCCCAGTTCTCCCATCAACGATGCCCATAGTCCTGCGATTTGCTTGGAGCTGATACCCGCTTTGGTGGGTGCAGGGGAGCAACCGTAGCCAGGTAGCGACGGCACAACTACATCAAAGGCATCTGAAGCATGCCCCCCATATTTTGCAGGATCAGTTAGAAGCGCAAGCAACCGTTCCATCTCCAGGAACGAGCCCGGCCAGCCATGGGTAATTATCAGTGGCATGGGCTTTGGCCCAATCCCCCGCTGATGCAGAAAGTGAATCGCCTCACCGTCAATTTCCGCCATGAACTGTGGCAACTGATTGATCCGCTGCTCATGAATGCGCCAATCAAATTGGTTGCTCCAATAATCCAGGAGGCGCGCAAGAAAATTCACAGCAGTTCCGTCCTCCCAACTCTCCGCTGCCAAGGTGTCCGGTAAGCGTGAAGCGCGCAGGCGTCGATCAAGGTCGTCTAGCTGCTCAGTGGTAATGGCAAGTGTGAAAGGGCGGATAGACATGACGATTCTCTATGGGGTGGGAGCGTTCCCGCTCGAATGCCGACTGAGGCTACTGGCGCAGGGCAGAGCTGATGGAAGGTCAGTGCGATGACACGAAAGGCGAAGCGGTTGTCGGTGCCGGCAACGCATAGGTCCGTTTCATCCACGCCACCTCCGCTAACGGTGTGCGGCCGAAGAAGCGCTTGAAGTCGCGGCTGAATTGCGAAGCACTTTCATAGCCCACCAGAAATGCCGATTTGGCTGCTGTCAGGTCGTTGCGCAGCATCAGTAAGCGCGCCTGATGCAACCGTGTCGACTTGAGGTACTGCATAGGCGAGGATTCGGTCACTTTGCGAAAGTGCAGATGAAAGTTGGGCACGCTCATCTGCGCTTCCTGGGCCAGGGCTTCTACATCCAGATGCTCGTGGTAACAGCTGTGGATTTTGTGAATGGCGCGCGTCACCTTGCCGAACTGGCCCTGCTGGGCGATGGCCGCGCGCAGGGTGCCGCCTTGTTCGCCGGTGAGGATGCGGTAATAGAGTTCGCGCAACATCGCCGGGCCGAGGATTTGCGCGTCAGTGGGATCGCTCATGATCTCCAGAAAACGCAGGGTCGACTGGCTGAGCGGTTCGTCCATTGGCGAAGCGTACATGCCCATCGGCTGAGCCGCGCTGATGCCCCATACCTCATCGACCTGCTGAATCAGCTCGCCGACCAGGGTGAAATCCAGACGCAGGTACACCGCCAGCATTGGCTCCGCCTCGCTGGCGTCGGTCTCCATCGTGAACGGCACCGGCACCGACACCACCAGATAATGCTGGGCGTCGTAGACGTAAATGTCATCACCCAGATAGCCGCGTTTCTGCCCCTGACAGAGGATGACGACGCCCGGCTCATACAAAACCGGCGTGCGCGTCAGCGGCCGGTTGGAGCGTAGAAAACGCACATCATCCAGCGGGCTCAGGTTGTAACCCTCCTGCGGCGCAAGCTGGCCCATCAGCTGCACCATACGCGCGGTGCTCGGGTCCTTGGGTTTAGCCATCGGCTGCACGTTCTCCACATTTATGCTCAACCATCCGTAGAACGGCTAAGCGTTTCCCATTGCTCAATACTCTCTGCCGTCCGGTGCAGCTTGTCACGCACAAGGGCCAGAGCGTCGCTGCCCAGCAGCAGATGAGCGGGCGGGGCAGGGCTGGCGATTATCGTCAGCATGGCGCGTGCGGCTTTCCGCGGGTCGCCCGGTTGATGGCCGCTTTTTTCCTCGCGGGCTTTGCGCACCGGGTCGAAGCTCGCATCGTAGTCACTGATACTGCGCGGCGTACGCTGCATCGAACGGCCCGCCCAGTCCGTGCGAAACGACCCCGGCGCCACGGCCGTGACAAAAATGTTGAAGGGGGCCAGCTCCTTGCTCAGCGTGTCAGAAATGCCCTCCAGCGCAAATTTGCTGCCGCAGTAATAGGCAATGCCCGGCAGGGTGATATAGCCGCCCATGGACGTGATATTGAGGATGTGCCCCACCCGCCGCTGGCGAAAATACGGCACGAACGCCTTGGTCATCGCCACCGCGCCAAATACATTCACGTCGAACTGGCGGCGCATTTCCTCCAACGACGACTCCTCGAAAATACCTTCGTGGCCATAACCCGCATTGTTTACCAGCACATCCACCGGGCCGTGCCGGTCCTCAACGTCGGCGACCACCGCGTCGATGGCCTCGAAGTGGGTAACGTCCAGCACGACCCCATGGGCCCGCTCAGGCGAGAGCACCTCGAAGGTTGCCAGCGCGGATTCGCTGCGCACGGTGCCAATCACACGATGGCCCTGGGCCAGCGCTTCCTTAGCCAGAGCCTGGCCAAAGCCGCTGCTAACGCCAGTGATAAAGAGGGTTTTTGCTGCACTCATGCGGCGCACTCCTGAAGATATAAGGTGAGGCCATGCTAGGGCGAGGAGGGGTGAGGGACTATGCCGGATTGGATTTTAGTATTGCCTGATCCTATCAGGGCGGCGGCGGGCAACTTGAAATCGGGTGGCGAAAAATGGGGCCAAAGGAAGAAGGGGGGATGGATTTTTTGCCCTGCTCTAAATGTCTGCGATTGGCCGATTGCAGCCTGCCGCGCGTGACCACATTGGGCGGTTCTGACCGTAACTAGCCCTTTGGATGTGACGTTGAAGGAACACTGAAGACGGTTGCGGAGTAAAAAATTCACAGATAAGCGGTATTGAAATAAATAATCCATTGATTTACTCTCGATCCCACGTTGTACGAGATCAACCGCTGTTAGCACCTAATAAAACAAACAATCGGGAGCAAACATGAAAGCGAAAGTGATGTTGGGATTGTTCATGACCGCCGCAGTTGCACTGCCAGCATGGTCAGCTGACTGGACTGTAGGAGCCAACGTTGGCAACGTGCCCTGGGAGTTTCAGGACGCCAAAGGTGAATTCGTCGGATTCGAAGTCGATGTAGTAAAAGAGGTGGCAAAGCGCGCCGGGAAAACCGTCGAGTTCATCAATATTCCTTTCAACGGCCTGTTCAGTGCCGTGCAATCAAAACGTGTCGAGATAGCAATTTCATCGATCACCATCACCCCAAAACGGCTGGAGTCGGTCGCCTTCGCACAGCCTTACTTCGACAGCGATCAGTCCCTGACCTCGCTGACTACGTCCAAGGTCAAGAGCCTGACCGACATGAATGGCAAAGTGGTAGGCGTCGATACCGGCTCGACCGGTGACATGTGGATCGGTCAACACAAGGATGAGTACAAGTTCGCCGATGTCTCGCGTTATGAAGGGCTATCGCCGGCCATGCTCGATCTGGCTTCCGGGCGCATCGATGGCTACCTCAGCGACATTCCAGCGGTGCTCTACTACATCAAGGACAAACCGCAATACACCATCGTGGCGCGTGTTCCCACCGGTGAGCGCTATTCGTTGATGCACGCCAAAGGCTGGGCGATGAGCGATCAGGTCAACGACATCATCAGCAAGATGAAAGAAGACGGCACACTCGGAAAGATCCACAAAGAATGGTTCGGCACCGAAGCAGCTAAAGACTCGAGCACTCTGCAAGTGACCGCTGTTCTCAAGTAAGCCTTGCTGCTGTTGCAGGTAAGTGGCGACGCCCGTTCGCCACTTGTATTGACCGAGGTATCCCATGGATCTTTTGCAAACTTTTTTTAATTGGAATGTGCTCGTCGAGTCGCTTCCGCTGATGATGCGTGGTCTGGGCGTCACCATTTTGCTTGGGGCGGTAAGTATTGCCCTGGGCCTGGTGGGCGGGCTGTTGCTGGCATTGTTGAGGTTGTATTCCTACGCACCCGTGCGAGCGCTGGCACGTATCTACATCGATATCATGCGCTCCATTCCTTTGCTGGTTTTGCTGGTACTCATCTATTACGCATTGCCTTTTGTCGGCATCCGACTGTCGTCTTTTGCTGCCGCTGCCAGTGCGCTTTCGCTCGTGTCATGCGCCTACAGCGCAGAGATTTTTCGTTCGGGTATCGAGGCCATTCCCCGTGGGCAGTTCGAAGCATCGGCTTCTCAAGGCATGAGCTTTTTCAACACGATGCGCGACGTTGTTTTGCCGCAAGCCATCCGCATAGTCATGCCGCCCATGACGAGCAATTGCATCAACGTCATGAAAGATACGGCGCTCGCCTCGGTGGTCGCGATGCCTGACTTGCTCAAGCAGGCGACCCAGGCTCAGGCGTTGGCTGCTAACCCGACACCGTTGGTTGGGGCTGCATTGCTATACCTGTTGCTGCTGTTACCGCTGGTGCAAACGGTCAGCTGGGTTGAGCGCCGTAACGCCTCGGGAGGAAAAACCGCATGAGCACGTTGATCGACATTGAAAAGCTCGACAAATACTACGGCAGCTTCAAAGCGTTGAGTGACATCAACCTGCAGGTTGAAGAAGGTGAAGTGGTGGTGATTCTGGGCCCGTCCGGTTCGGGGAAATCGACTTTGATCCGCTGCATCAATCTGCTTGAAGACTACCAGCAAGGTCACATCCGCGTGGCGGGTGAGCGGGTTGAAAACGGCCCGCGACTGTCGGCCATCCGCAGTGAAGTCGGCATGGTATTTCAGAGTTTCAACCTTTATCCGCATCTCACTGTTCTCGACAATGTGTCGCTGGCACCGATTCGTGTTCGCGGACTGAGCCGGCGTGATGCGCATGCCAGGGCCAAGGAGCTATTGGTGAAAGTCGGCATGGCCGATCACGCGCACAAATACCCCAGCCAATTGTCTGGCGGCCAACAGCAGCGTGTTGCAATCGCCCGCACCATGGCCATGGAACCTCGGGCGATTCTGTTCGATGAACCGACTTCCGCGCTGGACCCGGAAATGGTGGGCGAGGTACTTGATGTCATGCAAAACCTCGCGCGCTCCGGCGTCACGATGGTCGTGGTCACCCATGAAATGGGCTTTGCCCGTCGGGTCGCCGATCGGGTGATCTTCATGGAAAGCGGACGCATTGTTGAGCAGAACATCCCTGAACCGTTTTTTACCGCCCCTAAGGAAATACGCACACAAGCGTTCCTGCAGGCCATCCTGCATCATTGAATCCGGCTGGAGAAAGTAGAGTGAATCCTCTCGATATCGATTACGTTCGCAAGCAATTTCCAGGTCTGGCCGGTGGTTATGCCTATATGGATAACGCCGGTGGTTCGATGGTGCTGGGCGCCGTGGCGCAGCGGGTCAGTGATTACCTGCTCAATAACAGTGTGCAACTGGGCGCGTCCTACGCACCTTCTGTGGAGGCTGGCGAGCGAGTGATGCAGGCACGCCACTCGGTCATGCAGTTGATCAACGCCGAGCATCCCGAAGAAGTGATCATGGGCGGCTCGACCACCCACTTGTTGCAAATCCTGTGTCGCGCCATTGCCCCGTCAATCGTCCCAGGCGATGAAATCATCGTCACCAATTGCGATCACGAGGCTAACATCGGTCCGTGGGTCAAACTGTGCGAAAGCCGTGGTGCGACCCTGCGTGTATGGCAGGTCAATCCCGACAGTTGTGAACTGGAGCTGGATGACCTGCAGGTGTTGCTTAATGACAACACCCGTTATGTGGCGATGACCCACACCTCGAATATTCTCGGCTCGGTCAATCCAGTCGCCGAAATCGCGCGGCGTGTCCATGCAGTAGGCGCCAAGCTGTGCGTGGACGCGGTCGCTTATGCGCCACACCGTCTGGTGGACGTGCAGGCCAGCGGAGCCGATTTCTACGTCTACAGCTTCTACAAAACGTTTGGCCCGCACTTTGCCGTGCTCTGGGGGCGTCGTCATCTGTTGCTGGAGTTGCCAAGTCTCAACCACTTCTTTATCGGCCAGGACGTGGTGCCCTACAAATTGCAGCCTGGCAACGTCAACTACGAGTTGTCATTCGGCTGCATCGGTATCACCGACTACCTGCTCGACATCAGCACCCGGCTCGGCGCGCAAGGCAGCGAGCGCCAGTGCATGCAAGCGGCGTTCGATGCCTTCGAGGTGCAGGAAGATTTGCTCGCCGAGCGCCTGCTGGCATTTTTGCGCCAGCGCGAGGGTGTTCGAATCATCGGCAAGGCGCATACCCGTAATCGAGTGCCAACGATCAGTTTCGTGGTCGAGGATATTCAGTCCGAAGCTGTTGTGCGCAGGGTCGATGATCACCGTATCGGCATTCGCTTTGGTGACTTCTATGCGCGGCGACTTATCGAAGCCCTTGGGCTTGACCGGTTTGGCGGGGTAGTGCGGGTGTCGTTGGCGCATTACAACACGCTGGAAGAAGTCGACCGCCTCATCACTGCGCTGGATCAAGCAATCGATGCGTTGCGTTGACAGGCGTATACACTTCTCATTTCACGAGCCTTCATCATGGCCTTACCTGAAAACCTTGCAGAGCTGCGTGACTGTATAGCGGTCCAGCACGAACAATTGACCGGTCGTCTGCGCGATGCTGCCCGATACCTGATTGATAACCCGCATGAGATCGCTCTCAACACGGTAGCCGAACTGGGAAAGCGCTCAAGTATCGCGCCTGCGGCTTATATTCGGCTGGCTCAGGCCCTTGGTTTTGCAGGCTTCAAGGATTTGCAGCGGTTGTTCCGTGCGCCGCTGCAACAGGCGGCCGACACACAAAGCGAGCGCATTCGGCACTACGGCGGTGAGACGTTGCTGGAAGACCCGAGTGACGTCGGCGCGATTCTGCGTGAGTTCAGTCAGGCCAATATCGTTTCCCTGGAGCACCTGGCTGAAGGAGGGGAGCAGGCCAATATCGAAGCGGCCATCGCCCATCTGCAACTTGCGCGTACGACCTTCGTTATCGGCATGCGCCGTGCCTTTCCCGTTGCGGCGTATCTGAGCTACGCATTGAGTCGTGTGGGCCGGCGAACCGTACACATCAGCGGTGCCGGTGGCACCTTGCCGGAGCAGGTCAGCGCCATTGCCGATGATGATTTGTTGATAGCTGTCAGCTTTCCGCCTTACGCCCATGACACCGTTGAGGCTTGTCGTCAGGCGCGCCAGGCAGGCGTGACGCTGGTGGCGATTACTGACAGCGTTCTGAGCCCTATCGGGCAGATGGCCGACACGGTGATTGAGGTCAACGACGCCGAACTGCTGGGCTTCCGCTCGCTCACCGCTTCGTTCTGTATTGCGCAAACCCTGGCGATGGGGCTGGCCTTCAGCGAGTGGCAATCGGATAGCACCTTCAATCATGACCGGCTCAAAGATATCGACTGCTAAGTCGCTACCTTCGCTACGTACTTATTTAACCAGTGACTTCAGGAGAAGATCCCGATGGTTTCACCTGCACGCGATTTAGTGGGTTACGGTAGAAAACGCCCGCAAGGCACCTGGCCCAATGGCGCACGATTGGCCATTAGCCTGGTGATCAACTACGAAGAAGGCTCCGAACGCTCGCTCGCCATGGGCGACCCGGATCAGGAGTCAATGACCGAATGGGGTAGCTATTCAATACCCGACGGCACGCGCAATCTGGCGATGGAATCCATGTATGAGTACGGCTCGCGCGTGGGGATCTGGCGAATTCTGGATATTCTCGACCAGCAATCGGTGCGGGCGACGTTTCATGCGTGCGCTGTGGCCTTTGAGCAGAACCCTGATGTTGCACGCGCTGCCGTGGCCGGCGGTCATGAAATTTGCAGTCATGGTTATCGCTGGGAGGAAGTGTTTCGCCTGACTGAAGAGCAGGAACGTGAACACATGCGCTTGGCCATCGAGTCATTCGAGCGCACCTGTGGCAAGCGTCCTGTTGGCTGGTATTGCCGCTATGGCGCCAGCGTCAACACCCGTCGCCTGGTCGCTGAGGAGGGCGGTTTTCTCTACGATTCCGATGCCTACAACGACGATGTTCCCTACTTCGTCGAGGTCGAGGGCAAGCGTCATCTCGTGGTGCCTTACACCGCCGACGTGAATGATTTCCGCTACTGGAATTCTCCAGGGCTTTCCCAGGCATCGGACTTTTTCGAGTACATGAAAGAAAGCTTTGAGGTCCTTTATGAGGAGTCCGCTGAAGGGCCTCGCATGATGTCGATCGGTCTGCATCCACGTATGGTGGGGCGCCCCGGGCGGGTAAGGGCGATCAAACAATTCATCGAGTATGCCAAGCAACACGGCGGTGTCTGGTTTGCTACGCGCGAAGAAATCGCCCGCGCCTGGCTTGAACGAACTTGATTGCGTGGCTATCACGCCGGGCCAAAAAATGATGGGCTATTCCCCACTGTGGTGAAAGGGTTCAAGGGAACAGCCAGCCGCTCGACAGAAGTCGCTCAATCCCGTGCCATCTTGTCATTTGCCAAGGCTTGGGGCAGGGTCGATACCACTGACATCTCTGCCAAAGGAGTCACCCCATGTCAAAGCTATATCCCAGTATTGATCCTGAAGGGCTGGTCGAGTACTCGGTGGTCTACACCGACCGCTCGCTCAACCACATGTCCCAGTCATTTCAAGGCGTGATGAAGAACATTTCCACGACCCTGAAACAGGTCTACAACGCCCAGGCTGTTGCGGTGGTCCCGGGCAGCGGCACATTCGGTATGGAAGCGGTGGCGCGACAGTTTGCCACCGACCAGCAATGCCTGGTGATACGCAACGGCTGGTTCAGTTATCGCTGGAGCCAGATCCTGGAGATGGGCAACATCCCGGCGGCCACCACGGTGCTCAAAGCCCGACCGGTCGACACCGGACGCCAGGCAGCCTACGCCCCACCGCCTCTGGACGAAGTGCTGGCAGCCATTGCGGCGCAGAAGCCGCAGATTGTCTTTGCTCCCCACGTTGAAACCTCATCAGGAATTATCCTGCCCGATGACTACCTGCGGGCCGTCGGTGACGCCGTGCATGCGGTGGGTGGCCTGTTCGTGCTGGACTGCATCGCCTCCGGCACGATTTGGGTTGATATGCACAAATGCGCAGTCGACCTGCTGATCAGCGCACCGCAGAAAGGCTGGAGCGCGTCCCCTTGCTGTGCCTTGGTGATGCTCAGTGCTTTGGCCCTCGAGCGCATCGAACAGACGCACAGCAGCAGCTTCGCCTGCGACCTGAAAAAGTGGCTTCAGATCATGCAGGCCTACGAACAAGGTGGACATGCCTACCATGCGACCATGCCCAGCGATTCCCTCGCGCGATTTAACGAGGTGATGAAAGAGACGCAAGCCTACGGTTTCGAGAAGGTCCGCGACGAACAACAGGCTCTGGGCGATCGGGTGCGCGCAATGTTGACCGGCAAAGGCTTCAAAAGCGTGGCCGCAGCCGGCTTTCAAGCCCCTGGCGTAGTGGTGAGCTACACCGATGATGCCGACATCAAGAACGGTAAGAAATTTGCCAACCATGGCCTACAGATCGCCGCCGGAGTGCCGTTGCAATGCGATGAGCCGGCCGACTTCCAGACCTTCCGCATCGGTCTGTTCGGGCTCGAAAAGCTGCACAATATCGAGCGCACGGTCAGCACCCTCGAACGGGCGCTGGACGAGGTGATGGTTAGCTAAGCCGGTATCGACACCGTTACCACATGGGTCCGGGACATGTTGAAAATCACGGGCGTAGACACGCGCCGCCTGACCGGCTGGGGCCGGTTGCTTCTGGAAGAGGCCTGATATGCAACCTTTTGATACGGTGATACGCAACGCCCGCGTGGTAACCGCCGCGGACACGTTTACCAGCGATATCGGCATTCGTGATGGGCGCATCGTCTCCCTTGGCCTGGACCTGCCGCAAGGTCACCAGGAAATCGACGCGGCAGGCCGACATGTCACCCCCGGTGGCATCGACAGTCACGTGCACCTCGACCAGCCGACGGGCGACGGCTCGGTGATGGCCGATGACTTTTTCAGCGGCACGGTCTCGGCGGCCTGCGGCGGCACCACCACCGTCATCCCGTTTGCCTGCCAGCAGAAGGGCGAAAGCCTGCGCTCTGCCGTCGATGACTACCATCGTCGCGCGGGTAACAAGCCGGTGATCGATTATGCCTTCCACCTGATCGTCACCGACCCCACCCCGCAGGTACTGCGTGAAGAACTGCCGGCCTTGATTGCCGAAGGCTATACATCGTTCAAGATCTACATGACCTACGATGCGCTGAAGCTGGGCGACCGGGAGATTCTCGAGACGTTGTCGGTCGCGCGCCGTGAGGGCGCCATGGTGATGCTCCACGCCGAGAACAGCGATTGCATCGCCTGGCTTACCGAGCGACTACTGGCGGCCGGGCTGACTGCGCCGCGCTACCACACCGCGTCGCGGCCGATGCTGGTGGAGCGCGAAGCGACCCATCGTGCCATCGCCCTTGCCGAGTTGGTGGATGTGCCGATCCTGATCGTGCATGTGTCGGGTCGCGAGGCCGTGGAGCAGATTCGCTGGGCCCAGAGCCTGGGGCTCAAGGTGTACGCCGAAACTTGCCCGCAGTACCTGTTCCTGACCGCCGACTCGCTGGGGTGTGACGACAGCTTCGAAGGTGCCAAGTGCATCTGCAGCCCGCCGCCGCGCGATGCCGCAAACCAGCAGGTGATCTGGGATGGCCTGGAGAACGGCTCGTTCGAAATATTCTCGTCAGACCACGCACCCTTTCGCTTCGATGGCCCCAATGGCAAGAAGGCCCACGGCGAAGCGGCGTCGTTCGACCAGATCGCCAACGGCATTCCCGGTGTCGAAACCCGCATGGCACTGCTTTGGTCCGAAGGCGTGCGCAGTGGGCGCATCACCGCGCAAAGCTTTGTTGCGCTGACCTCCACCAATGCCGCCAAGATGTATGGGTTGTATCCGCGCAAGGGCAGCATCGCTATTGGTGCTGATGCCGACCTGGTGATCTGGAACGAAGGCGAGCCGGTGCACCTGTGCAACGAAATGCTGCACCACAACGTCGATTACACGCCTTATGCGGGCATGACGCTGAGCGCCTGGCCGGCCATGACCCTGTCTCGCGGTGAGGTGGTCTGGGACGGCGAACCGCGCGGTCAGGCTGGTCGCGGCCGGTTTCTGCCGTGCGAGCGCCCGGTGCCTGCGCAACTGCGCCGACGTAAGACTGAGTTGGCATTGTGAGTGCGGTCGCGCAAGTGGCCGCCACCCTGATTCGGGGTTGGCGTGAGGGACGCCAACAACCGTTGCCAACCCTGGAACTGGCGAGCGAAGCCCAAGCCTATGCCGTGCAGCACCGGGTAGCGGATGCCCTCGGCTGGTTCGCCTGCGGGCCACCAGCGGCCTGGAAACTGGGCGGCGCTCCGGGAGGGCTGATCAGTGCCGCCGGGGTACCGGCAATGTCGGTACACCCGTCGGGTTGGCAGGTTCCGCCGGGCGATGATTTCGGTTTCGGTATCGAGGGAGAACTGATCGTGCGCCTGTCGCGCGACCTCGACCAGCACACTGATCTGGCCATGGCCCGTGCGGCGGTCGATATGTGGATGCCGGGCATCGAACTGTGTGGCACGCGCTGGCTGCAGGGCGATCAGGCCGCGCCACTGCTTCGGCTGGCCGACCAGCAACTCAACCGCGCGCTCGTACTCGGTGCACCGCAAACGCTGGGGGAAATGCCGGATTGGTCAAAACAACAGGTGGCGTTGCGGGTGGACGGGGAGCCTGAATTCGTCGGCGTTGGCAGCCATCCATTCGGTGAGCCGCTGAGTTCGCTGCCGTGGCTGGCGCGTCATGCGGCAGCACTCGGTAGCCCTTTGCGAGCCGGCGACCTGGTGGCTTGTGGCAGCTGGACCGGTATCTACTGGGCGTCGGCCGGGGTGCAAGTGGAAGTTGAGTTTGCCGGCATAGGACGGGTGGCCTTGTCGACTTGATGCGTTTCAAAGGCTTGCTGATTTCCAGCTAAAACTATCGGGCGGTCAATCTCTGGACGAGGGCATTACGAAGTCACCCTTTCCTTGTCATGAAATGAAAATTCGCTGTCGTGGGATGCGAAGTAGCCGGCGCGTCTGCTGCCCTAGAGTCGGTGCAAAACAACACAGCGCCCCCGAAACACGAGAGCCGACATGAGCAGATCCCCCCGAACGAGCGAGACCGCAATTCCCACCCAACGCCCCCCGGCGGGCAGCCGAAAACGTCGTGCTCGCAAGGCTATCGATCTCCCGGACAACACCCAGCAACCAGAGCTGATCGACACGGTTCCCGACCAGACTCTGGCGGGCAATCCGCTCGTCAGTGTGCGTGCGGCGGACCTGGCCAGCTCGGCCGGTTACCTGCTCAAGGCCGTGGGCAAGTCGCCGCTCAAGGCTGGCACTCATCTGGGTGGCTACCTGAAAGAGCTGCGCGGTATCGTCGGCGGCAAGTCCAGCATTGCGCCGGAACCGAAGGACAAGCGCTTCGCCGATCCCGCCTGGCAATCCAACGCCTTCCTGCGCGTGCTGCTGCAGAGCTACCTGGCCGGCCAAAGTGAGCTGACCCGCTTCATCGATTCCACCGACCTTGCCCCGCGGGAAAAGAGCCGAGCCCGGTTCGTCGCAGCGCTCCTGGCCGATGCGATGGCTCCGAGCAACTCGCCGCTGACTAATCCGGCGGCGCTGCGCAAGATGGTGGATACCGGAGGCATGAGCCTGGCCAGGGGAATACGTCAATTCGGCGAGGATATGCTGAACAACCGCGGACTCCCCCGTCAGGTCGACAGCACGCCGTTCAAGGTTGGGGAAAACATCGCCACGGCCAAGGGCGAAGTGGTGTTTCGCAACGAGATGTTCGAGCTGCTTCAGTTCGCGCCGACTACTGAAAAGGTGTATGCCCGGCCCTTGGTGATGTCGCCGCCACAGATCAACAAGTACTACGCCATCGACCTCTCGCCGGAGAAAAGCTTGATCAAGTGGATCCAGGACAGCGGCGTAAACCTCTTCGTCATCAGTTGGCGCAATCCCACCCGCGAGCATCGCGACTGGGGCTTGTCCGATTACGCGTTGTGCCTGGACCAGGCTGTGGACGTAGCGCGCAAGATCACCGCAAGCCCGGATGTGAACATGTGGGGCTCCTGCTCGGGCGGCATCACCCTGGCGGCCTACCTGGGCTGGCTGGCGGCCCGTGGCGAAGGCCACAAGGTGGCCAACACCAGCTGGGCCGTGTGCGTGCTCGACATGCCCTCGGCGCTGGACGACACCACCTTGGGGCTTTTCACCAGCCCATCCGCCCTGCGCGCAGCCAAGGCCAGCTCCCGGCGCAAGGGAGTGTTGAGCGGGCAGGGCATGGCCCGCATGTTTGCCTGGATGCGACCCAACGACCTGATCTGGAACTACTGGGTCAACAACTACTTGCTTGGCAATAAGCCGCCAGCCTTTGATATTTTGGCCTGGAACAACGACACCACACGGCTACCCGCCCAACTGCACGCGGACTACCTCGACCTGGTTCAGCACAACCCCTACAGCAACCCTGGCTCCCTGGAGATTGCCGGCGAGTCGATCGACATGACCCAAGTGAAGGTGGGCGCCTATGTGATTGGCGGCACAACCGACCACATCACCCCTTGGCAGGGCTGCTACGGCACCGCCCGGTTGTTTGGCGAGGACACAACCTACGTGCTGTCCAACGCTGGCCACCTGCAGAGCCTGGTGAATCCGCCGGGCAATCCCAAGTCGTTCTACTACGCAGCGCCTGCCGACGCCGAGTCCCCGCAAACCTGGCTGCAAAACGCCGGGGAGCGTCAGCAAGGCAGCTGGTGGCCGCATTGGCGCGAATGGATCGGGCAGCGCTCGGGCGACAGCCTGCCGGCGCCGAAGAAGCTCGGCTCGCGCAAGTACCCGCCACTTTGCCCCGCACCTGGCACTTATGTCATGGAACGTTGAGGCTGCCATCTCTTCGTCGAGCTGATCCCACGCCAGCCGTGGGTTTCAGCGTGTTGTGCAGGTGACGATCGGCTGAGCGGCGCGGCCCTCGAGTGGTGGAATGATCGGTTGAATCCGCAGCCAGAAACCGCCAGTCATGTGTGTCTAAAAAATCAGCCGCCCTTCATAATGCCGATCCTCTCTACTCACCCATCCAAAGCCGACAGCCATGCCTGAAGAGTTCGAAGTCCCCAGCCCCCACGAGCAACATATTGAGCACACCACCCATCATGCCCATGCACAAGGCGATCGCTTTGCCAGCAAGGTGGCGGTAATGACGGCGATCATGGCCACTGTGGGCGCCATGATGAGCTATCAGGCCGGCTCGACGGAGAGCGAGGCGGCCATGGACAAAAACAACGCCGCCATCCAGAAGACCGAAGCCGCCAACGAATGGAACTACTACCAGGCCAAGTCCAGCCGGCAGAACCTGTCAGAGCTGGCCAGCCATCTGCCGGGCCTGGATTCCGCCCACTATGTTGCAGAAGTGCGGCGCTACGCAGAGCAGAAAGAGGAGGCGCGCAAGAAGGCGGAGGCACTTGAGCAACAGGCGCGAGAGTGGGACGAGAAGTCAGAGCAGGTGCTGCATCAGCATCACCGCTGGGCCCAGGCCATGACTGCGATTCAAATCGCCATTTCACTGGCGGCCATCACCTTGCTGACGCGTAAGGAATGGCTCAAGCGCGTCTCGTTTGGGGCAGCGGGTGTGGGTGTCATGTTGGGTTCGCTTGCCTGGCTGCATATCTGAGCGAACATCTGCTCGCGAACCACTCAAGGAGCGCTAAAGCGTGCGAGCGCAGCATCGATAAATCGTCGGAGTTTGGCCGTTCTCTGGCGATTGGCCGTGTAGAGCAAATGCATTTGTCGGCTTGGTGCTTCGTAATCCGCTAACAGTCGAACCTGCTCGCCGCTGCGCAACGCGGGCTCAAGAAAGTCTTTGGGTCCAAGGACAATCCCGAACCCGTCCAGCGCTGCCGACAGCAGTGCTTTGCTCTCGTTGACCTGCAATCGACTGGCGACGTTTACCCGTTCAACGACGGAGCCTTTGCAGAATACCCATTCGCGGTCGGCCGGCCGAGACCTGCTGCAGGACTCGCGCCCGACAGCTGCGCCAGACCGACGCGCACTCCCGATCGCTGCGGATGATCCAGCAGCGAAAGAATTGGTGATCAAGTTGCTGGACGAGATTGGGTTCGACGCGGTCGATGCAGGCAGTCTTGATGAAAGCTGGCGGTTCGAACGGGCTAAACCCGCTTACTGCCTACCGCTGGATAAAGAGGGGCTGAAGGTTGCCTTGGCTGCAGCCCATCGGCAGGTCGAATTGCCCGACGGATCATGGCGCCGCTGAATAGCCTGCAAGGCTGGTGCGGGCGCCCATGTTGTCCGCGGATTGCTCCCGTGGCGTCGCACTAGCGACGATAGTAGCGGTGATCGTCCTCGTATCGGTGACGCATGGCCCGATCTTCGCGGCGCTCCCATTCACGACGGCGTTCGGCTTCTCGGTAGGCTTGCTCTCTGCGCCACTGATCCCTACGCCAGTCGTCTCGGCGCCAATCGTCTCTACGATCATGCCAACGGCCGTCACGCCAGTATCCATCGTCATGCGCCAGCAACGGCCCTGACGGCTTGCCGGCCATGCTGGCCAAGGAAGGCCAAGGGTTGTTGGCAGCCTGGGCCGGAGTCTGAACGGCTGTGACTTCAGCTTTGAAATCAGGGGCTGAGGTCTTCATCTGTGTTGCTGATGCCGAGCCCACTACCGCGAGCGCGAACAGGCCGAAGAGCATCATTCGTGGGTCATGGAATTTCATGAGCGAAGCCAACCTCTGATTGACATTTGGACGTATGGCCATCCGGTTGAGGAGCCCTGAGGGTTCGCGCTTACCGAGCGGATGTGCCTATCCACATAGACCGATAAATAAGGAAAAGTTCTAGACGACCGCTGCTTTAAATAGCTAACGGCCTTAGTCTTCGATCCCCTTTGAGGTTCGTTCTCTCGAAGTCCACTTCTGGCCGACTGCTGTCCGTCCTGGAGCACGGCAGTCGACGGCGGACTCAGCCGGTTGCTGCTACCAACCGAACAGGTTGTAAGCAGGGGACTCTGCTTCAGTTGGTTAATATTCACCCCGTTGGCTGCTTTACTGTAAGTCGCCATTATCCACTGGCTGTGAGTGTTAGAGAATTTCTCCCGTCTATAAGTCGTGGATGTCAAAAATCACGTTTTCAGCTCATCGGTATTTGATAGTTCGATATTTTATTCATCAGGCAGGGGAGTGAACTCGGATCCATTGATCTGGCGCCCTTTTACATAGGTGACTAGATAAAAATATACGTTCGAGTATGAGCACCCAATTACCCCTCAACTTCGGTGTAAACCTCTCCCGTTTATGGGGGCAGTTCCCAGCAGGTTTTTTGTCCAGACCGAAACGTGGTGGTGGCTAAAACCCTTGGTCAGCAAGGCTTCCAGTCGTCAAGACTATTTAACTGAATGTTGGCGTAGTAATTGCTGAATGAGGTTGTCCCGCCCCAAAAAAGTTGGGCGAGATGGGGCGTTTTAGGTGTCCCGGTGGTTTGACATTAATCGTAGGTGGCATGAATAAAAATCTCTCTCAGTTCGAGTTTGAGGATACCGTCATGAGTCATCATAAATACACATGGGCGCAAGTTGCACTGCATTGGCTGTCCGCGTTTGTAATTCTATGGTCGTTATGCACGGGGTCTTATGTCGCGTTGTTCAATGTGTCACCACACATGAAATCAATAATGACGGCCTTGAATATTTCGATGACGACCTTGTTCATTCCTTTTTTCCTGATGCGTGTAGTTTTGCGCATCAATCATCTACGTCACTACACGGTCGTGCCGGGTGAATTATTGGCGACCTTTGTTCATAACCTGATTTATCTGATAACGGGGATGGTGTTGCTCACGGGTGTGCTGATGATGGATCGATCGATTACGGTATTTGGCGCGCTGAGCATGCCACCGCTGATCACCAACCCTGAGTTGCTGAGCGACTTCCATGCTGCGCATCAGGACAGTACCGCCATGCTGGGGGGGCTGGTGTTGTTGCATCTGCTGGCGGTGGTCAAGCATGAGTTGAGTGGCAACCGGATTTTGAAGCGGATGAGCTTTCAGACATCGGCTTGGGAGTCGCCGCTGCGTGCCCGCGAGGATATCGGTCGTCAGACCGCCACCGATCACAGCTCAATATGGACGCCACCTGCTACTGCTGCTGCCGCGCCGTCGCCAGGCAGTGCGCGACAGTCAATACCCGCGATGGCTGATGATGTTCGAGATCGTCGGCGCATTCGTAGGAACTAGCGGTGGATGGACTCAAAGAACACCAGAGTCGTACCAGCGAGTCAAAAGCATCCAGCGGATGGAGCGAAGGAAAATGAGCGCTAAGCTTTCATCTACTGTCGGGCTTATTGAACAGATGGCAAGCGAGAGAGCGGGGGGAATGCAATCGACCAACCCCGCAAAGGCACTATCAACCCGTTGCGGTCTATTTATCGTTAGCCCTTCACAACAAACCTCGGAGGGGAACCAATGAAACGCTTCGTGACGCTCATCGCGATTTCTTTGCTGACCACTGCTTGTCAGAGCAATAACGGCATCACCCGAATCGACAATTGTGTTTGCTATAAAACCGCCGAGGCACAACCTCTGCAAGCATCGGAAATAGCATGGAAAGACCCCGAAGCGTTGCAGAAACAGTTCTCACATTGCATTTGCCGAGCCTTGGTTGACCTGAAGGAGGCCAAGGATCCTGGTAAATATTTTGTGCCCGGAACGGAAATAAGAACTGAGCTGAAATAGATAAGTGGGTTGGTTTAATAGGCTCGGTTTCAGAGGTGTTCAGTGAGTGTTGATGCAGCCTTTGATTAGGATCGTTTCGACGGTCCGGTGTTGGCCGATTGGGCCTGTTGTGAGGGGCAGCAATCGACCTGAACAGGTCAAGCCCCATTGTGTGTGCTGGGCCGAGCGGCCAGTTGCGAGCGGGGCGTCAAGATGGCCAAGGCAACCGCCACGATGAAGAGCGCCGGCACGTCACCTATCAAGTGCCCCATTTGCCCCGGTTGGGTGACCGACTGGACGGCCATGATTCCTGCGTGTACGACGCTAGACCACACGGCGAACCAGATCAGGCTCAGATTGGCTAATGGATCACGTGCGGCCAGGATCAAGAACACGCCAAGTGTGGCGTAGATGCCGACGATCATCATCGGGTAGTCCGAGTGACCGACGTGCCAGGCCCAGCCAGATGGCCAGAACAACATTAGTGGGTAGAGAGCAAGGCACGCGAGGCCAGCCAAAACTAGAATGACACGCAAATACCTGAGGCGATCGACTACGGTCATGGCGGACTCCTCTTTGGACGTAACTCTAAATTGACCCCAAGTGGGGTGACAACACCTTCACGGGCTTAGTGGATAACATTGCTTGTTATGTCGTCTAGCCGCCATGGACGCAAAGCCCAATCTGCTCAATTAGTCCCGGCAGTAGACCAAGCATAGCTACCCATTAGCTATCGCTGCGTCCACTGGCTGCTTCTGTCCCTATCAGACATCTCGTCCAGATCCCGACATTCGATGGTGCGTATCAGCGAGGAACATATTTTGCCAAATCGGTGTGCCTCGACCCTTTATAGCGGCCGGTTGAGCACCAGCAATCGTACCGCCAGAGCTGTCATCACCGCAGCGAAACCATAAGCACCGAGGCGTTTGGATATCAAGCCTTTGCGCAGGCGCCCATGCAGTCGCCCGGCGCAAAATCCGAGCAGGGAATGGAAGATCAATGCGATCAGCGCAAGCAACAAACCTAAGAACATCAATTGCGAGGTGACGCTGCTGGCACCTACGGTGACGAACTGCGGCAGGAATACCATGAAGAACAACAGCGCCTTGGGGTTTAACAGGCTGTTGAACGTGGCTCGGGCAAAGATTTTCCGAAACGGAGCCTGTGTAGCTTGAGTGTCAGTATCCGCAGGAGGGGTCTTCAATGCCTGCCAGGCCAACCACATCAGATAACAAGCCCCGGCCCACCGTAGCAAGTCAAAGGCCGGCGCCCAACTCATCACCAGCGCACCGAGACCTGCGCTGACCATGACGGTCATAAGCACATCGGCCAGGGATATTCCCAGTGCTGCGGCGAGGCCGGCGCGCCAGCCGTGGGCAACTGCATGGCTGCTGACAATAGCCATGTTAGGGCCAGGCACGATCAGCAACAGCAAGGCGGCAACAATGAATAAGTAGAGGTTAGTGGCGTCCGGCATTGAGCAATACCTCCTTGGATGAGGAGCAATGCTAACCGGTAGTCGTTAGGCAGAAGCAGATACAGTGGGGATGGATTTGGCCGCAACAGTGTGGTGTAGAGAGGCAAAATAGTTCGTTCCACAGCATGGTGGAACAATTCGAGCGACTGCTATTGCCTGAACCATACGACTGGATTGCGAGATAAAGAAATTCCCAACCGGTGATTAGTCATGGACTATAGGGGTTTTTTTTAGCTGCCTCTTTATGAGGCAAGCACTGGTAGCTTCGGGAGCCCGTGGATGAACATCAAGATTGAGGCGCTGATCGCTCGTAAGATCGGCTTCGCTTCCCACCAGAATGCCATTCCGCTTGTACGAGAATTGAGCATTTGGAACCAGGAAGAATCAAGTCTTGAAAATCTGATACTGACTTTAAGCACCGACCCAGATTTCGTTGAAAGCCGGTCTTGGCCTATTGACCGGATTCATGCGGGTGATCGCCTTAGCATTTCTGAGCGCGACATCAAGCTCAACGCTGGCTATCTGTCCGGGCTGAGTGAAAGCCTGAGTGCCGATGTGGTATTGCGCTTGTCCCAAGGCGAGAACCTGCTCGTCGAGCAGCGCTTTCCCACTGAGCTGCTTTCTCGCACTGAATGGGGTGGTTTGAGCGCCATGCCAGAGTTGCTGGCAGCTTTCTGCATGCCCAATGACCCATCGGTAGACCGAGTGCTCAAAGCCGCTTCTCAAGTCTTGCGGCGAGCAGGAAAGAAAGACGGCATTGATGGCTATGAAAGCAAGTCGCGCACGCGCACGTGGGAGCTTGCCTCCGCCATTTGGTCCGCGGTGTGCAGCTTTCAGTTGAGCTATGCATTGCCTCCAGCCAGTTTTGAGCAACAGGGCCAGAAGATCAGGCCGCCAAGCGTCATTCTGGAAAACGGTGTGGCGACCTGCCTGGATATGGCATTGCTGTTCGCTGCGGCGTTGGAGCAGGCTGGACTGAATGCCCTGCTGATCATGACAAAGGGGCACGCCTTTGCAGGCGTTTGGTTGCAGCCTCAAGAGTTTTCCCAACTGTTGACTGACGAAGCGTCGGCTGTACGCAAGCGCTTGGATCTGAAGGAGATGGTGGTTTTCGAGACCACCTTGGCGACCCAATCGCCGGCACCGAATTTTAGCCAAGCGGTCGCCGCTGCGCAGCGGCAACTAGATGATGATCAGTTCATCATGGCAATCGATTTGCACCGTGCTCGGATGCAGAAGATCCGCCCAATGGCGCTGGTGTCCGCAGTCAATGCATCGGATCTGGCAGACGATGCTCCGCCTGCCGCTGAAAGCTTGGAGGAGGCCCCAGCACTGCCAGGGTTCGATGTCGAAATCAACGAGGGTAACGAAGGTCCGGCCGGTAAATTAACGCTCTGGCAACGCAAACTCCTCGATCTGACGACTCGCAACCGTCTACTGCATTTGCCAGACAGCGCTAAAGGCGTACGTCTTGTCTGTCCTGATCCAGCAGCGCTTGAAGACCTTCTTTCGAGTGGCCAGCGCATTCGAGTGGTGCCGGTACCTGACCTGAATAGCAGCGGCCGTGATGTGGCCGTCTACGAGCAGCAGAATAATGAAAGCCTGGTAGACGAAGTCGCCCGTCAAGCGCTTGCTCGGGGCGAAGTGCTCGCCAGCCTGGAGAAGATCAAGCTTGAAGCAACCTTGATTGAGCTATTCCGAAAGGCGCGCAGCGATCTGGAGGAGGGCGGGGCAAACACGCTGTTTTTGGCAATCGGCTTTCTTAAATGGAAGAAAAGCGCCGAAGACCCGAAGACCTACTCCGCACCCCTGATTTTGCTGCCGGTGAAACTTGAGCGCAAAAGTGCCTTGTCTGGGGTGACGCTGACGTTGCTCGACGAGGAGCCGCGTTTCAACCTGACCCTACTTGAATTGCTGCGTCATGATTTTGAGTTGGTGATACCCGGGCTCGATGGCGAGCTACCAAGTGATGAAAGCGGCATCGATGTTACCGGCATCTGGAACATGGTGCGTCGAGCGGTACGCGATGTGCCCGGATGTGAGGTGAGTACCGAACTGGTTCTGGGCACTTTCTCATTTGCCAAATATTTGATGTGGAAGGACTTGAATGCCAACGGGGCACAGCTGCTGCAAAGCCCATTGGTCAAACATTTGCTGGAGCCTAAAGAAGCAGGTGAAGGCTTCTCTGGCTCGGACGAGTTTCCCAGGCCAGAGCGCCTGGACTCAACAGTAACGCCTGCTCAGCTTTTTGCGCCATTGCCCGCTGACTCTTCGCAGTTATCTGCCGTGGTGGCATCGGCTGGCACTCATAGTTTCGTCATGGATGGACCTCCGGGAACCGGTAAGTCGCAGACCATTGCCAACATGATTGCTCATAACCTTGCACTAGGCCGTCGCGTTTTGTTCGTGGCAGAGAAGCGTGCTGCCCTCGACGTGGTTTATCGTCGCTTGGCGGAGAAGGGGTTAGGCGAGTTCTGCCTGGAGTTGCACTCAAGCAAAGCGTCCAAAGTTGAAGTGCTCAAGCAGTTGGATCGCGCATGGGATGTGAGTGACGCATTGAGCGCCGAGGAGTGGGAGCGTGAGGCTGCTCGATTGCAAACGCTGCGGTCGCGACTTAACCAGTTGGTCGAGGTCCTGCATCGACGTTGGAGCAACGGTCTTTCCCTGCATCAGGCGATTGGTCGCGTCGTTCGTGATCACAGTCCTCAGACGCCGAGACTGGCTTGGCCAACAGGCAAGGAACACGATGCTGCCGAGTATGGCCAGTTGCTCGATCTGGCGCGTCGGCTTGGGCTTAACGGCGTTGCGGCGCGCGACTTGTCAGGCAAGTTTGGCGCACTGGCACAGACCCAATGGTCGAACGCCTGGCAGGCACAAATTGCAAGCGCCTCGCGTGAGTTGCCACAGGCCCTTGACGCGCTAAATACTGCAAGTGAGAGGCTTCTTGGCCTGACGCACTTGGCGTTGCCTGTGGCGGAAGTCACACAGGTACAGCAGCTTCACGATTTGACGAGCTTGATCGTGGAATCCTGCGGGATGAACCTTTCATTCGCATTTGCCCCCAATGTTGTCACGCGTATAGAAGCAGCCCGGCGTGCTTGTCAGTTGGTAGAGAGCTATCGGGAGTTGGAGGAAAGCCTGTCACTGGATTATGCCGATGAAGCTTGCCGTCGCATCCCGCTTGAGGCCATGCACCGCGAATGGCGAGAGGCCGAGGGCAAGTTCTGGTTCCTGGCTACTTTCGCCAAGAAAAAGGTGGCGGAAAAAATAGCCTCTTTAGGTGGCGCGGCGGGCCTTCCGGACACGCTGGGTGACCTCGCCATTTTCGAGCGCCTGCATGCGCAGTTAACGGAGTTGGACGCGTTGGCAAGTGACATGCAGTCGATCCCTGGCTGGCAAGGTCTGACCAGCGACACCGCCCTTACACTGCGAGCTATCAAACTGGCTGAAACGCTGCGCGGGCTGCTGAGTGGCTTGGCCGAATCACCCGACCACTTGGTTTCATTGCGCGGCGCAGTCGCGCGTCTCGTCATCGATGCGAATGAGATGTTGGCGCCGGGTGGGCAAATCAGCGCAGCGTTATCGGCATTGCAACAGGCGTTGTCTCGCTATAACGAAGCCGCTCGGCTATTCGCTGGATTGGCAGCAACGGACGCAGACGCGCATCCGAGTGTTGCGGCGTTGCGGGCTACTTCACTTTCTATCCAGCAGCAGGAAGAACAACTCAAGGCCTGGTGCGACTGGTGTCGAGTACGCAAGCAGGCTGGTGAAGCCGGCTTGGCAAGCCTCGCCCAAGCGTTGGAAGCCGGAAGCCTGACTCCGTCTGCAAGCGAGGAAACTTTTGTCACGGCCTATGCTCATTGGTTTGCGACACAGGGCATCGACAGCGAGCCGCTTCTGAGGAATTTTGTCGCTGCCGAGCACATGAGTGACATTGGTGCTTTCGTTCGCCTGGACGACGAACTGGCTAAACTGACGGTGCGATACATTCGGGCGAAACTATGTGGCCTGATCCCTTCAAAGAATGACATTCCCAAGAGCAGCGGCTTCGCCATTCTCAAGCATGAATTGCAGAAGTCCCGTAGACACAAACCAGTCCGGCAGCTGGCTATTGAGATGGGGGACGCGCTGAATCGCCTCGCACCGTGCATGCTCATGAGCCCACTGTCGATTGCGCAGTTTTTGCCTGCCGATCAGCCCCCATTCGATCTGGTCATCTTCGACGAGGCTTCGCAGATTGCTCCATGGGACGCAATCGGTTCGATAGCTCGGGGCAAGCAAGTTGTTATCGCCGGTGACCCTCGTCAGATGCCGCCTACGAACTTCTTCAGCCGTGGCCCCAATGCTGGCGACGACGACACAGCAGAAGACATGGAGAGCATCCTGGACGAATGCCTGGGAGCAGGGGTGCCGAGCCACAGTTTGAGTTGGCACTACCGTAGTCGCCATGAAAGCCTGATCGCGTTCTCCAACCATCGTTACTACGATAGTAATTTGATTACCTTCCCAGCAGCCGAAACTCGCGCAAGTGCTGTTGAATGGCGCAGGGTCGAGGGCGTGTATGCGAAAGGAAAAGGCCGTTACAACCAAGCTGAGGCTGAAGCCATTGTCAGCGAAACAGTCAAACGTCTAACCGATCCTGCGTTCGTCGCTGCGGGTCATTCAATCGGGATCATCACGCTCAACTCTGACCAGCAAAAGCTGATCAACGATCTGTTGGACGCTGCCCGTAAGCAACACCCACAGATTGAGCCGTTTTTCCAGGATACCCAGACCGAACCCGTCGTCGTCAAAAACCTGGAAACGGTCCAGGGCGATGAGCGAGACCTGATTATGCTCGGGATCGGCTACGGGCCCACCGAGCCGGGTGCGCAGGTTATGTCGATGAACTTCGGCCCTCTCAACAAGGACGGTGGATGGCGCAGGCTAAACGTCGCCATCACACGGTCACGTCGAGAGATGTTGGTATTCACCTCGTTCGACCCGTCGATGATCGATCTGAACCGGACCAATGCTCGGGCGGTCCGGGATTTGAAGCACTTCATTGAGTTTGCTCAGCGTGGCCCCAAGGCTTTGGCAGAGGCGGTACATGGCTCGGTTGGTGGATATGACTCACCGTTTGAAGAAGCTGTTGCTCAAGGGCTGCGTCGTCTTGGGTGGCAAGTAGTCCCGCAGATCGGCGTGTCGCGTTTTCGTATCGATCTGGGGATTGTTCACCCTGATCGTCCGGGTGACTATTTGGCGGGTGTCGAGTGTGATGGCGCGACTTACCACAGTGCCGCCACCGCTCGGGACCGGGATAAAGTCAGAGGCGCGATTCTCAGCGGCTTGGGATGGAACCTGGTGCGACTTTGGTCCACGGAATGGTGGGTAAATAAAGAAGGCGCCTTGCAGAAGCTGCACATGGCTCTGAACGACCTTCTGGCTCAATCCCGAGTAGAGGCAATCGATAGTCCAGTAACCGAGGAGCCACTGGCCGCTCCAATCGTTATCGATTTCTCAAGCGACTCCGGCATTAGTGATGAGTTGCCAGAAGCGCCCATTAGCTCCGTGAGTACATTGCCGTCGCAGATTGCGGACGTTCGTGTTGCTCGTGCTCACAGCGATCAACCGGTTTCTCTGGGGCAGAAGGGTGAATATCGCGTTGCCGATCTTTCTACGCTTGCGCACATGATCCAACCCGAGCAGTTTCACTTAGCGCATTACAGTCCGGTGCTCCGTCAGATCATTGAAGAGGTGCTACGCCAGGAAGCCCCCATTCTCGACACACTCTTAGTCCAGCGTATTGCTCGCGCACACGGTTTCCAACGATCAGGACGGCTTATTCGAGACAGAGTGCTGGAACTGGCCGAACAGCACCATCACGTTCGGCAGGAAGGACTTGAGGAGGCATTCGTCTGGCACGCCGAGGGCGATGTGATGGAGTGGTCGACATACCGTGTTCCGGTATCGGTCGATGACGCACGTTCAATCGAGGAGATCGCGGCGCAGGAGTTGCGTATCGCCGCGAGCATTATCGATTCTGGGGACCGAGCCCTTGAGGTTGCCAGGCTATTAGGCGTCAGACGTCTAACAGGGGCGGCACGTGAACGCATTGAGCGAATACTGAGCGCATAGGGGCCGATTGATTCGTCGTGGTTTAGCGTTTTCCGAGGGCGGCTATTTAGCCGCCTTGCCACTTCATGAGCGTGGCGTGGGAAACTGGCCGAAGCTCCTCTGCGCTCAATGCCCCTCTTGAACATAGGGACCCAAGGAAAAACCTTGCGTATCCCAGTTGATTTGGTAGATCACTTCTTTCCTTGGCTTGATGTTGGCCGCGACAGTTTTGATCGCGGCACCCGCGCACAGTCCAGATTCGGCTAGTCCGGTACCGAGGTTCACTTTACCGGGCGGCAAAACGAAAGATGCCTTTTGACCGGGAGCTATCTTCGCGGCGCGCTGACCATCAATGTAGAGCACGGCGTCACATCCCGCGCCGACAAACCCGTCATCACGGAAAATGGTCAGGCGTCCCGAATCTTCCGTATCTTGTGCATCTTCGCTTTTGATCGGGAACATATCGTTGGCCGGCACCGGCCGCGCTTCCGAAACCTGCATAGGCGATGTTTCGCACCCGCCCAAGGCGAGCAGGAGTGCCCCCGTTGCGATAATCCTTCGCATCATTTCTCCCTCCAGAAAAAGGCGAATGTATCAGAGCGTCATACTGCTTTGCTTCACTGGTCATGTTAGACCGTCGGGCAACAAGTGCAGACCTCAGCCCTATGTGCAACGGGTACTTTCCGATCCGGTTGCTCCCGAATGCCAGAGCACAGCGGTTTGGTTTTCCCCGTTTTCTGCCGATCACTTTGTCGACGTGAATTGACAGGTAGAATGCCAACGCTGCTCAGCACTAAAGGGATTAATGGTGGTCATAACGCGCACGATCGTTAGTGGTCGTACTGTTTGGAACCGACCGGTTCCACACGGGTATTTTGATCAAGGACAGTGAAAGCATGCTCACCGCAACATAATCTGCAGCCGCCTCCATCGGCATTCGCCCTACGTTTACTCCTCAATCCCATTCGAAGATCTAAAGCATGTACCTACGCAAAATTGCAGTTGGGCTGTCGGCCCTTGTTTTGCTCTCAACCGGCGTGGAAGCCCGCAGCCTGCTGGATTTCCTCAAGCCACCCAGCCAGTCTCAGGAACACGCGTCCCGCTCGGGCTCGATCAGCCAGAACGCGGCGCTGGACCTCTATTCAAACAAGCAGAAGCAGGCGTCGTTCGAGGGCTGTGCCGATCTGTTCCCGTCAGCCAGGCCGATCAACATGGCCACCGTGCCTGCAACCATGAACCCGTTGGCCTTGTGTTCCGATAACTTCGCGGTGCTGTACTCACAAACCAGCAAGACACCGTTGGTAGTGGTGGAGCGTCTTACTGCCGCCCAGCTTCAGGATGCAAAAGGGGAGGAGCGCACTAACCAGTTCTATGCGGACCCACGCATTCCCAAGGGTGGGCGGGCAGAGTTGAGCGACTACCGTAGCCAGCATCCGGCCGTGGACCGTGGTCATCAATCCCCGGCTGCCGATGCACCGAGTCCTCATGCGATGGCACAATCTTTTGCGCTGTCGAACATGGTGCCGCAAGACCCTACCAACAACCGGAAGATCTGGAGCAAGGTCGAATCCGATGTCAGGAAATTTGCCAAGCGAGCCGATGGCGATGTTTTTGTGTTTACCGGCCCGCTCTTTGACTCGGGTCACTCCACCATTGGCGACAACAAAGTCTGGGTGCCGACTCGCCTGTTCAAGCTGGTTTACGACGCATCGTCCAAGCGCGCCTGGGCTTACGTATTACCCAACGCGGAAACTCGTATTGAGAGACCGATGGACTATGACGCTTTCGTAAAAAGTACGGGGCTCAAGTTGCTGGGTAATTTACCGGTGACAGGTTCCGTGGGGCGCAGTTGATGCCTTCTGCTTGACGGGCTGCACCCTGAAAGTTTGAAAAAAGGGGATGGATTTATAGTTTTCTTAAACTATATCCGTCTCCTTTTTCGTCTTCTTGGCCAGTCGTGCAACCCACGGATTGGCACTCAAACCATGCAGCAGCACGCTGAGTAAAACAGTACAGGCAGCGGTCGCCACCAGCGTGCGACTGGCGTTCAGGGGGAAGTCCAGGATCATTACGGCGAAGACGATGCTGGCCAGTCCTCGCGGTCCGAACCAACCGATGAACAGACGGGTTTCGCCATCGAAGCGGGTTCCCGCCAAGCTGATCAACACAGGCAGGATACGGATTACGGTCAAGCTGAGCACCGCGTAAATCCACATGTTCAGGGTGACGATTGCCCAGGCCCAGGGAATCACCAGTGCGCCAAATACGATCCAGGTAATGACCGATAACAAGCTGGCGATTTCTTCGCCGGCCTCGAGCAGATGGTGCTTTTGTTCGGTAAACAAATAGCTCGCGAGCAGCCCCCCGACGAAGGAAGCGATAAAGCCGCTGCCACCCAGTGTTTGCGCCGTGGCGAAGCATAAAAGCGCCAGCCCGGGAAGGGTCAATTGTGACCACATGGGTGTTTGCCAGCGGTGTTTTGCGGAGTAACGCTGTAGCAGCCAGGCGATGAGTGTCATGGCGATACCCACCAATGCACCGATGCCCAGCTCTTCGATCACCAGCTCCAGTGCCAGCGTTATAGGAGACTGCGTTTGCTCTTCCACCAGCAACGCCAGGAACATCAACAGTACCGGAACACAGATACCATCGTTGAGCCCGCTCTCCACGTTCAACCCTTCGCGCACAGGTGCTTGAACCTTGGGGTTGCTCACCACCGCGTTGCCCAGCGCAGCGTCCGTGGGTGCCAGGAGCGTTGCCAGGATGGCCAGTTCCAAGAGAGGAACCTGCGGAAACAACCAGATACCCGCCAGCCAACCGCTCAGGATGGTCAGTGGTAGACCGATCAATAACAGGCGCAGTGGCAATCCTTCGTATGCCCGTAACACCTTAAGGTCGGCGTTAGCCGCATCGCTGAACAGAACGATCGCCAGGGTCAGCTCAGCCAGGATCTTGAGGCCTTCCTTGTCAATCCGGGGTTGCAGAACGCCCAGCACCGCCGGACCCAGAATCAATCCCGCCAGCATGAACATCAGCGGACCATTAATCAGGCGTGACTCGAGTTTCCCGGCAAATATGCTGTAGGCCAGGAGGAAGGCGGCGAGCAAGGCTAAGTTCTGATACATGGACGACCCACCTTTTCAGGTCAGGGCAAGTTGTTCAGATACTTTGGTTTGAACGTGTTACTGGGCTTTCTATTGCATAAGGTTAGCTGGCTTGGTTGAGGTCGTAGCGAGCAGTTGATGATTACATTCATGAACCTCACCCGCTTGGCGCCTGGACCAGGCTATCCGCCACGGTTATCTATGCTTGATTTACCGGAAATTGTTTCGGCAAATACAAGGAAGGTGTGGCATGAATTTATTAAAGTTCAGCACGTTCATCTTTTTGTTTTCTTTGGCCGCTTGCGCAACCAGCCCCCCTTATCAACCACCGCCGGTGCCGGCAACCGCAGCCACGTTAAATGATCAACAGATCCAGAGTACGTTCACCGGCAAGAAACTGTACGGAACCACGCGAGAAGGCAGTCATCCTTATTCGATCACCTTCTCCCCTGATGGAACAGATGTGTTCGAGATGGCGCCTAACAAGCCCGAGACAGAGCGCTGGACGCTTAACGACGGTGTTGTTTGCGTTATAGCGAAAGGTTATCCAACGGAATGCAGCCAAGTGAAAGTGGCTAACAATGAGTACTGGTTGATCGATCCCAAAAGCGGGAAAGTCAACGCGCATCTGAGGCTCAATCCATCAACGAAGTAACGGGATGGATTTATTGATACGCGCCTGGTTGTGCCCGTAGCGAGCAGTTGACGATTGTGTCGGCCAACTGTTCGCTCACTCGCTTGAATACCGCACCTCGTTTTCGGTAAATCCATTCAGTTTCAACTGGCAGGTTCACTCAACAGGTCAACTCATTCGCCTGTCGGACCGACGTTATATTCCTCGTCGGTGACCTTTTCCATCCAGACGACACTCACACCGTCCAACGCTTCCTGGACCCCAATGTGGGTCATGGCGGTGGTGGCGCTCGCGCCGTGCCAGTGCTTATGACCCGGTGGGCACCAGATGACATCGCCGGCACGAATTTCCACAATCGGTTCACCTTCACACTGCGTCCAGCCGCAGCCTGCGGTGACGATCAGCGTCTGACCCAGCGGGTGGGTGTGCCAGGCGCTACGAGCGCCGGGTTCAAAGGTGACGCTGACGATGGACGCTCGGGCCGGTGAAGGAGGGGAGTTGAGCGGGTCCATACGGACGGTGCCCGTGAAGTACGCTTCTGGGGCTTTTATCGATGGCTGCGAGCCTGCGCGCTTGAGGATCATGGTCGCTCCTGGATAAATGAAATCTGAAAATACACGTAACGCGTCTTCACTTTGACGCGTTGCGAGGGTCGTCATGACTATCAATATACTCAAGCCCCAACGGACCTGTTCCATACACCTGAGAGATGTACTCTCCCGACTTGGCCCAATGAAAATGCGGCGTATTGGCCGGGAGCACTACAACACTGCCGGGGCCGTAGGCAACCAACTTGTCTGGATCAAAGACAGACCCGAAACCAATATAAAACACACCGGACATTACGGTGTAGATACGATCTTCAGGGTGTGTATGGGGCATTAACTTGATGCCATTCGGCACTTTGACTCGCACAACGTACGGGCCTGGCTTACTGGGGTCGCCGACCAGCACCGCCAGCTTCACTTCTTTTGGGAACGCCGGAAAGTTACGCCACTCCACGTCTTCATTGTGCAAGGCCCCGGGTTTGCCGAGCGGCAAGGGTTGCGCCTGAACAAACGGCATTGCTGCGCACGCGACAAGAAGGGTGGTCAGGCAAGCAGTTTTCATAATGCTCTGATTCATGAGAGACACCTTGGCTACATCATCGGTAAATCGGCATCGTCACCGGGCTCTCTATAAACACCTCAGGCGAGTCGCCGATAAAGACACAAAACGCCTGCGTAATCTAAAGGCAGAGCACAGTTGTGATAATGCCGCCAATGCGCATTTCAGTTGATACGTAATGTAATCAATCGGTGATGTCCTGTTCCCCATTCGAAACACCGCGCTCATTCAGCGCGCCACCGGTCTCGAAGAGGATCGACGCGCAAATGATCTGGCGATTGACTGGGAGGCGCCTTCCCAATAACTGTAGCGAGCGAGCCGGGAAAAAATAAACCCATTCTCTAATGCCTATCGGTTTAACTTTGTTTCAGGAATGAATCATTTTTGTTGATTTTGCGCTATTAACTTTATCGTGAATTAATATATTTTTTGATTGTTGGATGGCTATTCTCAATGCATTGGATCCGTAGGCTCATAGCAGGGCGAAGGGCATGAATAAGGTAATTATTTATTCGTTAGTCGTGCTGTTCATGACAAGTTGCTCATCTTCTGAGCATCAAACTGCGGTCGATGCCCACGCCGATGCGCCGGCAAGCGCGAAACAACTAAATGGCAGTGAGATTAACGCGACGGTGATAGGTCGCAAGCATTCGAGTGTGACGTCTACCGGTTATCCCTTTACTGAAACATTGAACCCTGACGGGACTGCAGTCATCCAGATTTCCAGCGATCCGATGCAATCCGGTTATTGGGTTATTACGGAGAATGTTATCTGTGTGACCTATCAAAAATATGGCAAGGAATGCAATAAAGTACTCACTGATGGGGTTGCAGTCTGGTTTGTCGATAGTGTGAATAACAAAACCAATAACAAATTTACAGTCAAATAAAGGCTGTGGCTGTTGTCTTTTGATTGATAAGTTTTATCGGGGTTGGCAGACAGTGGAGGTGCGGTATGAATATTGAACGTTGGAGTTGCCTGTTCCTGGTACTTGCCTTGTCCGGGTGTGCTACGTCTGGTGGAAATACGGTGAAGCCGGTTTCAGCTTCAGCGGTGGCGCTTGATGATGAGCAAGTTCGCAGCACCTTGGTTGGGAACAAACTCAATAATATCGGCCCTTCAGGCTTGCCCTATACTTTAAGTTTTAATGCTGATGGGACCGAAATATTCACACTGTCCGGTAAACCACCCGAGACGGAATATTGGACCGTCAAGGAGGGGGTGATTTGTTTCACCTCGCCCAAAATCCCCAAAGAATGTTATCGATTAAAAAAAGACAAGGATGATTACTGGCTGGTACATCCACAGACAGGAGCAGTCCACTACCACTACACACTGACTCCACAGTGATCGTGGTTTGTTCCTGCGTCCTGAGCGCCGCGAGCGTCATCTGAAGCGCGAAATGCGCGCCAGTACGGATGTCTCCGGTTTAAAACGTAAAGGATGTCCCCGGTCTCTACAATTCAACCCGTCTTCCCTGTGGGAGCGGGCTTGCCCGCGATGGCGTCAGACCCAACGCCATCGATTTCAGCCAAGAAAAATTGGCCCAACATTCGAAGTCTTAAACAGGTTTCAAGTCGCCTGTTTAAAGACACCCAGTGTTACGTCCTAACGGCTACAACGCCTTGCGTCGTTACCTACGCGTACGCCAGAATCTGCCGGCTTGTGCGTCCAGGGCACGGGTTCTATCGTGGCTGGGTCACTGAAAAACAGTGATCGGGTTTGGTAGCCCGGCATAACTAGACGCATAGCGCACCGTTTGCAGATCCTTTAGGTCTCTGCTTTATGGCGGCCATGCGCAGGGCTCCTTCGGGGGCGCCGGGTTTATCTAGTTACCGGTCTACCAACCCGCGTATGGCCGCCACCCGTCGGTTGGTAGCGAGGGTGAAGGCTCCTTTTTAAGCATTAACTAGATAGCTTCATTCATGATCAAACCCACACCCAAACCCCCCCCCCCCCCCCCCCAAAACACACCCAAGCCCCCCCTCCAACCCCGCTCGCCCAAAAAAATC
>NZ_JARVSN010000030.1:0-113433 GCF_030209165.1 Pseudomonas sp. fls2-241-R2A-110
AGCAAAACGAGGCGGCCTACGGGCCGACCTGTTTGCTCAACGCTTGCGCGTAGTGGTTACGTGATCGTTCCCATGCTCTGCGTGGGAATGCATCCCGTGACGCTCCGCGTCACCCTTGCGCAAGACTCGAGTCTGGTGTCGACAGCGGAACGCAGAGCGTCCCCGCCGGCATTCCCACGCGGAGCATGGGAACGATCAACAACGGCAACGGCAACGGCAACGCGATCAGGCTCACTCGCACCTAAAGCGGACCGGCTACTGATCGTTCCCACGCTCTGCGTGGGAATGCATCCCGTGACGCTCCGCGTCACCCTTGCGCAAGACTCGAGTCTGGTGTCGACAGCGGAACGCAGAGCGTCCCCGCCGGCATTCCCACGCGGAGCATGGGAACGATCAAACATCACAGCCGACTGACAGGGCCTCATCGCGAGCAAGCTAGCTCCCACATTTAACGGTGTACACCCGTGACTCCTCACCACTCTTCAGGTCGAGCGTTAGCTCGCCTTCAGCTTTTGATCTTGATCTTGATCTTGATCTTGATCTGCCCCATCGGAAGGCCGAACGCAGGTTCTGCGCAGTGGGCAACCCGGCATGGATGCCGGGTTAGCCGCCCCCGGCCATGGATGGCCCATGGCGGCGGGCCCACGGAGCAGGACCGGAGTGAGGGTATGCCGAGCCACAGCGAGGCACCGGACGTCAGGGGCGCAAGCGCTTGGTTACTTGGCGCTTCTCCAAGTGACCCGCCGTCAGGGCGGAACCAATAGCCGCCGTTACCCAAGTAACGGATATGTACCCAACCCCAACCCCAACCCCAAAACATTCTTAAACGAACCACATTACAGCCCAATCCACCGAACTTTTTTTTCAGCTATGTTTAGTCCCTGCACACAATCGCCAGTGCTGCCTAACGACCCAATCGATGCCTCGCGCCAAACAACAGGAGTTGAAAATGTCTGAACCGAAACTGCATCCCAATGCCGCCCAATCCCTGAAACAGTGGCACGACATGATCCGCAAGGGCGACTTGAGCGACCTGCCCGGTTTGCTTGACCCGCAAGCGATATTTCGCTCACCAATGGCGCACAAGCCTTATTCGGGAGCCGCCGTGGTATCGATGATTCTCAACACCGTCGTCAACGTATTCGAAGACTTTGCCTACCACCGGGAATTGTCGACAGCAGACGGCTTGAACGTGGTCCTGGAATTCAGCGCCAAAGTCGGAGAGAAAGAGTTGAAAGGCATCGACATGATCCGATTCAACGAACAGGGGAAAATCGTCGAGTTCGAGGTCATGGTCCGCCCGTTCAGTGCCCTGCAAGCCTTGGGCGAGCAAATGGGACAACGCTTGGGCGCTTACCTGGCGGCCAGCAAAACCTGATGTCCTGCCAGCGTCCTGGGCTGCTAATACCAGTGCCGGACAACAACATCAGGCACCGTCGGCTGTGTATCACAGTGTGTCTGGCTATCCCCTTGATACATGAGTTTTCACCTGGCCTGCGATTCGACACAGGCCAGATACGTCACCGGGTTCAAATGCATGCAAGGTTTCAAGGGGCTCAGCCGGAACCCCTGGCCAATGGCATGCGACGGAGACATCACGATGAAGATGGCATTGCACAACAAAAACACCAAAACCCAAGGCCGTCTGATCGGCTCGTCGGTCCTCGCGCTCGCCCTGTTCGGCGTTCTCGGTGCGGCCCACGCACAAACGTCCGCCGCCGCACAGCCAACTGCGATCAAGGCCGGCACCGTCCAAGCAGAACCTTCCCCATTCGGCCCGTTGAAGCACGTCAACGCAGGTTTGCTCACCGTGGCGTATGCCGAAACAGGCCCGGCCAATGGGCCTGTGGTGATTCTTCTGCACGGCTGGCCGTACGATATCCATAGCTATGACGAGGTTGCGCCGCTGCTGGCCGCCAAAGGCTATCGCGTGCTGATGCCGTATGCGCGGGGTTATGGCGACACGCATTTTCTCTCGGAGAAAACCGTTCGCAATGGCCAGCCTGCCGCGCTGGCCAGTGACGTCATTGACTTCATGGACGCGCTGAAGATCAAACAAGCCGTGCTCGGTGGCTACGACTGGGGCGCGCGTTCGGCCGACATCGTTTCGGCACTGTGGCCAGAACGAGTGAAAGCGCTGGTCTCGGTCAGCGGCTATCTGATCGGCAACCAGGCCGCCGGCAAGAACCCGCTCCCGCCCAAGGCTGAATTGCAGTGGTGGTATCAGTTCTACTTCGCCACCGACCGTGGCCGCGCCGGTTACGAGAAAAACACCCACGACTTTGCCAAGTTGATCTGGCAACTGGCTTCGCCGAAATGGGCGTTCGATGACGCCACGTTTGACCGCAGCGCCAAGGCGCTGGAAAACCCCGACCACGTCGACATCACGGTATTCAACTACCGCTGGCGCCTGGGCATGGTCCAGGGTGAGCCTCAGTACGAAGCGCTCGAACAGAAACTGGCCACGGCGCCGTCCATCAGCGTGCCGACCATCACCCTGGAAGGCGATGCCAACGGTGCTCCACACCCCGCTCCTGAGGATTACGCCAAGCGCTTCACCGGCAAATACGAGTTCCGGCTGATCAACGGCGGCATCGGCCACAACCTGCCCCAAGAAGATCCGCAGGCGTTCGCCAAGGCGATCATTGATGCGGACCACCTCTGAAGCGCGCACAAAAAAAAGCCCCGCAACCAACTGGGCTGCGGGGCAAAAAATTGGTTGGTTGCGGCCAACCAAAGGAGCTCGATAAAAAAGTGCAGCCGGCCTGTGTCAGATGCAATCCTGTGCGGCGCGTTCAAAACTCGAAGGCAGGAAGTTGGAAGCCAGCAAATGCCGCTCGTAGATGAACACCTTGCCACCGCTGCCGGCCTTGTAAGCTTCCAGCACGTTGTCCGCCGAGACTTTGCTCGGCACCACGATGCGGTAGCTGCGTTGAGTCTGTGAGACCGTCGGGGTCAACGCGCTGCCCTGCAATTTCGGCACGACGCAGTCGGCGTACTGGGCAGGCGTCTTGCGAGTCTGCAAGGTCAGGGTCGGATCGTTCGGTGCAGAGGCGCAACCGGCGAGCAACAAAGAGGCAACCGCCGTGGCAGGGACGAATAAAGCGCGCATCGGTCTCATCCTGAAATTAAAAGTTCGGTTCTTTCAGCTAATGGAGGCGATTTTCCGACGATTGCCGGCAAAGCAGAACTTGCGTTTAGTAATGGTCACTATTACTTCTAACGATAGTTGTGCGCCGCGCGCGAGAATGCACACTCCATCACCACTGGAAATGACCTTAGTGAGGATCTCACCTTGAGAACTTTTGACCTGATCCGCGACGCCGTTCTGCCCGACTTCCGTGAGCGGGTGGCCGACTACCTGACCCAATATGAAAGTGTGCTGTTGGGCGAAACAGCGGCCGAACCGGAGCTCGTGCGCGATACCGCCAATCAATTGCGTGGTTATTTGCGCGGATTGAACACCACGCGGGTGTTGGGCATGGCGGATTGGGAGGAGTTGGATCGACGGGTGACTAATACGTGGCTGCATAAGCTGTCGGAAAACAGCCAGGATTAGCTCTCAGAGGTATTGTCTGCGTCCTGAGTGGTTTCAGCAGCCAGCTTCAGTCGGTCAGCTTTACTGATGTATTTCGATTTGCTGGCGGGTGCCAATTTGGCGCTGGCTTTTTTCGCGTGAGCCTTTAATAGCTGCGTTATCTTTTTACGACGGTTCATGTCTTTTGCTCGGCGTGTAAGTGCTCGAATGATATCAGCTTACGAAATCGGACCAAATCCCTGTGGCGCGCACTCGGCGGCAAAAAGAAACGGGCGATGATTGCTTCATCGCCCGTTTCGCTGTCAGTTAGATGGAACCGTCAGACACCCTGCCCCCCTTGGGTCAAGAGTGCTTATTCGGTAACCCCGACGAGGTGCTCGGGACCGGGCTCTGCACTGCCGATCGGCGCGTTGAGCAGCAGGAAGTACGCCAGCGCGGAACACAGCGCCACTACCGCGCTGATCATGAACGCCGTGTTGAACGAGCCTGAGTACTGGATGCTGAAACCGGTGACGATCGGCGCGACCGAACCTGCAATATAACCGCCGAAGTTCTGGATTGAACCAAACGAGGCGACCCGGCGACTGTCGACGATGGTGTTGACGATCATCCAGGCCGTGGCGCTGGCCATGTTGATGCTGAACAAGGCCAGGCATAGCAGGATGATGCAACCGGTCAGGCCTGTGACGTACGACAGCGGCAAGGTGAACAGCGCCGCCAGTACCAGGCCTGTGATCACACCGAACTTGCGGCTGGCCAGGATGCTCATGCCACGGCGCACCAACATATCGCAGAAGCGCCCGGCGACAATGGTGCCCACCGCGCCGAAGCCATAAGCCAGCGACACCAGCCACGCCGTCTTGTACAGGTTCATGCCATGCTCGCGCTCGAAGTAACCGGGCAACCAGGTCAGGTGCAGCCACAGCATGTAGATCACGCCCATGAAGCCCAGCACCGCGCCCCACGTGCTGCGGTGCTTGAACAGGTCCAGCCAGCCGGCAAAGTAAGACACCTTCGGTGCCTGTGGATCGGCCGCTTGAACGAGCGGTTTTTTCTCGGATGGCAACGGCTTGCCTTCAGCCGCGAGTTCGGCCAGGTACTGCGCCTTGCTCTTGTAGAAGGTCAACCAGCACAAGGCCAGGACGATACCGAGTGCGCCGGTAATGATGAACATGCCGCGCCAGCCGAAGTTGACCATGAACAGCGTCAGCAACGGTGGCGCCAGGCATGGGCCCAGGCAGGTCGACGACCAGACGATCCCGGTTGGCGTACCGCGTTCGCTGGCATCGAACCATTCGGACAGGGCTTTGGCCGCCGAAGGGAACATCGGTGCCTCGCCAATGCCCAACAGCACCCGCAGGCCCATGAAACCGGCGAAGCTGTTGACCATGCCGAAGGTTGACTGAGCCACCGACCAGGCCAACAACGAGGCGCCCAGAGCGATTTTGCTGCCCAGCCGGTCAATGATCAGCCCCATCGGCAACTGCGCAAACGCGTAGGCGATGGAAAAGGCCGACAACAGGATGCCCATCTGCGAGGGGCTGATCATCATGTCCTTCTGGATCGAGGTATTGGCGATCGACAACGCACTACGGTCCAGGTAGTTGACCATGCCGATCAACAGCAGGAAGACAACGGTGATGCTTTGATACTTCTTCAGTGGCTTCATCTGATGGCCTTTATTATTGTTATTACAGCGGTTCAATGCCGGACGATCCTTCAATGGGTGACGCCTTCATCCCTGCGGTAGACAAAAAAAATCAGGGCTGACGCGCAGTCACCGCCGCCTCGAGCAGGCCACGCCGACTCAGGCTCTCAATCAACGAACGAATACCGAAATCCCACTGCGGCGCCAGATCACTGGTGGTCACGCGGTTGCTCAGCGTGCCCAGTTGCGCGCTGCTGATGGTGACCACGTCGCCCGGCTTATGGGTGAAACCGTTGCCCGGCTGGTCGCGATCCTGCTTGGGGGCGAACAGAGTACCCAGAAACAGCACCAGGCCATCGGGATACTGGTGATTTTCGTTAAGCGTCTGCTGGACCAGGTCGAGGGGGTCACGGCTGATCTGGCGCATGGAACTGTGACCTTCAAGAATGAAACCGTCCTGGCCTTCGACACGCAAGTCCACCTCGGCGTTACGCACGTCATCCAGGCCGAAGGTTTCGTCGAACAGACGCAGCAATGGGCCCAGCGAAGTGGAGGCGTTGTTGTCCTTGGCTTTACCCAGCAGCAAGGCGCTGCGCCCTTCGAAGTCACGCAGGTTGACATCATTGCCCAGCATGGCGCCCTGCACCGTGCCGTGGCTCGACACCGCCAGCACCACTTCCGGTTCCGGGTTGTTCCAGCTCGACTTGGGGTGAATGCCGATGTCGGCGCCATGGCCGACGGCCGACAACGGCTGGGCCTTGGTGAAGATTTCGGCATCCGGGCCGATGCCCACTTCCAGATACTGCGACCACAGGCCCTGCTCCACCAGCACCTTGCGCAAGGCTTCGGCCTGGATCGAGCCCGGGACAATGTGCGACAGGTCGGCGCCGATGCTGCGGGTCAGTGTGTCGCGGATCGCATCGGCCTTGGCCGGATCACCTTTTGCCTGTTCTTCGACCACGCGCTCCAGCAGGCTGGCGGCGAAGGTCACGCCAGCCGCCTTGACCGCCTGCAGGTCAATCGGCGCCAGCAGCCACGGCAGGCTTTCGTCACGCTTGGCAGGGTCGCTGTTTTCCAGCAAGCCGGGCAACTCGATCAAGGCTTCGGCCAAGGTTAGCGACCGCAGATAGGTCACCGGGTCAGCGACTTCAAGCAACGCCGAGACCGTCGCCACGTGAGCGCTGATATCGTGCACGGCGCCGGCCTTGACCAGCACCACTGCCGGCCCCTGGCCGGGCAACCAGACGCGTCCCACCCAGCTGCCGGTATTGAACACGGCGGCATTGCTGCTCAAATGCTGTGCTGCGGGTGCTCTCGATTCGTTTGTCATGTCTGGACTCTTATTGTCGTTGTCAGTCAGTGAGAAAGTGCGGGCAGTTGTAGCTGTCCGGCCGTCTGGTTGAGGTCGTCGATCACCTTTTGCGACAGACTCACACCTTCGCTTAGTGCCTGTTCACGCAGCTTCAGGCCAGCCTGGCCCGGCAAGCGCACCGGGCGCTCGGGGTCTACCGAACGGCTTCCCAGGATCAGGTTGCTCAGGAACGAACTTTCGTCGGTGAAGGCTTCCAGCCCGCCAAAGAAACGCGGATCAATCACCACGGCCGTGGCCGAGGCGCCCCACTGGTCCGGGGCGTCCTTGCGCCCATGACCGGCCAACCCCGAGGTCAATGCCTCGACCAGAATGGCCAGGGCAAAGCCCTTGTGCCCGAAGGCCTGGCCACCCAGTGGCAAGATGCTGCCCGGTGGAGTGGTGAAGAAATCGGCCGGGGCGTCGCTCACGCGGCCGTCGTTGCTCATCAGCACCGGGTGCGGCAGTTGGGTGCCAGCGTCACGGCACTGGCCGACCAGGGCCAGGGTCACGGTGGACATGCTGACATCCAGCAGGATCGGTTCGCCCCGGGTCGGGATGCCGGCGGCAATCGGGTTCGGCGTGTAGATCGGGTCGATCCCGCCATGGGCGCACACCACCCCGACTGACGGGTCCGAGGAATACACCATGGCGACCAGGCCACGGTCGGTGAAGGGCTTCAGATACGCGGCCAGGCAACCAATGTGCGAGGCACGACGCACCACGGCGATACCGATGCCCTGCTCCGTGGCGCCCTTGGCCGCACTCTCCAGCGCTCGGTTCACGCAATAAGGACCGAGCACATAGTGGCCGTCGAACAGGGATGAAATGCCACTGTCCGAGACTTGCTCAAGCGACCCGGCGCGGGCCTTGGCCTGCCCGGTCAACATGCCACCGATGTAGCGGCTCACCAGGTTCAGGCCATGGGTGCGATGGCCCAGCAGTTCACCTTCGAGCAGCACCCGGGTCACCACTTGGGCGACCTCGGCATCGGCCCCGGCTTTTTCAAAGAGTTGCTCGACGAATGCGCTCAGCATTTTCGCGTCGTATCGTTTGGCTTCAGTCATGCAGGCTTCTCCGTCATCAATTCAAGGCCGCGGCGCTATGCTGGCCATCGACCAAACGCCGTAGGCCCAGCGGGTTGGCGTTCTTCAAGGCATCGGGCAGAAACGCATCGGGCACGTTCTGGTAGCACACCGGGCGCAGGAAACGATCGATGGCCAGTGTGCCGACGGAAGTGCCACGGGCATCGGACGTGGCCGGGTACGGGCCGCCATGGACCATCGCATCGCACACCTCCACGCCGGTCGGGTAGCCATTGAGCAGCACTCGGCCGACCTTCACCTCCAACGCGCCGAACAGGTGCCCGAACGCGGTCAGATCATCGTTATCGGCCAGCAGCGTGGCCGTAAGCTGGCCATGCAAGGCATCGACCGCGCGTAACAGCTCGGATTCATCCGCCACCTGGACCACCACCGTGCATGGGCCGAAGACCTCCTCCTGCAGCAGTTCGTCCTGTTCAAGCAGCAGGCTGATGTCGGCCTCGAACAGCTGCGGCTGCGCCTGGTTGCCCTTTTGTGCTTGGCCGCTCAAGTGTTTGATGCGCGAGTGAGCCAGCAAGGCCTGCACGCCTTCGCCGTAGCTGTTCAGGGTGCCGGGGTTGAGCATGGTCTGCGACGATTGCTCGGCCATGTGCCCGGTCAGTTGCTCGATAAAGGTGCTGAACGCCGGTGAGCGAATACCAATGAGCAGCCCAGGGTTGGTGCAGAACTGGCCACAGCCCTGTACCACCGAGGCGGTCAATTCCTTGGCCATCTGCGCGCTGCGGTTGGCCAGGGCCTGTGGCAGGACCACCACGGGGTTGATGCTCGACATTTCGGCAAACACCGGGATCGGTTGCGGTCTGGCGGCCGCCATGTCGCACAGGGCACGACCGCCCTTGAGCGAGCCGGTAAAGCCCACCGCCTGAATGCCCGGGTGCTTGACCAACGCCTCGCCGACGCCGGCACCGAAGATCAAGTTGAACACGCCGGCCGGCATGCCGGTACGTTCGGCGGCGCGGATCAGTGCCTGAGCCACCCGCTCAGCCGTGGCCATATGGCCGCTATGGGCCTTGAACACCACCGGGCATCCGGCGGCCAGGGCGGCGGCGGTATCACCACCCGCCGTGGAGAACGCCAGCGGGAAGTTGCTGGCACCGAACACCGCTACCGGGCCGACACCGATGCGGTACTGACGCAAGTCCGGGCGTGGCAAAGGTGTGCGCGCCGGCAGCGCCTGATCGATGCGCGCACCATAGAAATCGCCACGGCGCAGCACTTGGGCAAACAGGCGCATCTGGCCACTGGTGCGACCGCGCTCACCCTGGATACGGGCGCTCGGCAGCGCTGTTTCCTGGCAGGTCAAGGCGATGAAGTCCTCGCCCAGAGCGTCGAGCTCTTCAGCGATGGCTTCAAGGAATTCGGCACGACGAACCGCTGGCAGATTTCGAAATGGCGCGAACGCTGCGCTCGCCGCCGTCACCGCCGCATCGACTTCCGCCAGGGTTGCTTGGTGGAAAGCACTCGGCAGGCGTTCGCCGGTGTGCGCGTCGATGCTGTAGACCAGGGTGTCGCCCAGGGCGCTGCGCTGGCCGGCAATAAAGTTGTATCCGGGAAATTGCATGGTTTTCGCCTTGTGAAAGTTGCAGGGCTGTCAGTCAGGTCACGGCACCGATCTGCCAGGGCACGAACTCGTTCTGCCCATAACCGTGTTGTTCGCTCTTGCTGCGCTCGCCGGAAGCGATACGCAGCATCTGTTCGAAGATGTAGGCGCCGCGCTCTTCAATACTGGTGGAACCCTCGGCGATACCGCCGCAGTTCACGTCCATGTCTTCTTCCTGGTGCTCGAACACCCGGTTGTTGGTTGCCAGCTTGATCGAAGGGGCCGGCGCGCAGCCGTAGGCCGATCCACGGCCCGTGGTGAAGGCAATCAGGTTGGCGCCGCCGGCGACCTGGCCGGTGGCCGAGACCGGGTCGTAGCCCGGGGTGTCCATGAACACCAGGCCCTTGGCGCGAACCGATTCGGCGTACTGGTACACATCCACCAGATTGCTGGAGCCGGCTTTGGCCACCGCCCCCAGGGATTTCTCGAGAATGGTGGTCAGCCCCCCGGCCTTGTTGCCGGCCGACGGATTGTTGTTCAGTTCAGCGTTCATGCGCCGGCAGTAGTCCTCCCACCAGTGGATGCGCGCGATGAGTTTTTCGCCCACCTCGCGGCTCACGGCGCGACGCGTCAGCAAATGTTCGGCGCCATAAATTTCCGGTGTTTCCGAGAGAATCGCGGTGCCACCGGCGGCCACCAAACGGTCAACGGCATTGCCCAAGGCAGGGTTTGCAGTGATGCCCGAATAACCGTCCGAGCCACCGCATTGCAGGCCGACGATCAGGTGCCGCGCGCTGACTGGCTCGCGCTGTACTTGATTGGCCTGGGGCAGCAAGGCCTTGACCTGCTCGATGCCACTGGCGATGGTTTTGGAAGTGCCGCCGATGCCTTGAATAGTGAACGCGCGCAACTGGTCGCTGGCCTTGAGGCCCTGGGTTTCGAGCAGGCTTTCGATCTGGTTGGTTTCACAGCCCAGGCCGATGATCAGCACGGCGGCAAAGTTCGGGTGCACGGCATAGCCGCCGAGGGTGCGGCGCAACAAGCCCAAGGCCTCGCCGTTGGGGTCCACTGCGCAACCGCCGCTGTGCGTCAGCGCAACGACGCCATCAATGTTCGGGAAGTCGGCCAACGCGTGGGGATGAATATCGCGGCGAAAGTAATCGGCGACGGCACGGGCCACGGTCGCCGAGCAGTTCACTGACGTGAGAATGCCGACGTAGTTGCGGGTGGCGACGCGGCCATCGGCACGCACGATTCCTTGGAACACGGCTTCGGTGCGCGGCGTTTCGTGTGCATCGACGCCGAAGGCATAGTCACGAGCAAAGTCGCCCATCTCGACATTGTGCACATGCACGTGGTCGCCAGCTTCGATGGGTTGGGACGCGAATCCGATGATTTGTCCGTAGCGACGCAGCGGCTGGCCCTGCTCCACACGCTGGGTGGCAACTTTGTGCCCGGACGGAATCGGCTGGCGCACGGTGATCGCTTCGACGTCCAGGTCCAGGCCTTCAGGCAGGGCCTGCCGTGCAATCACTACGTTGTCCAGGGGGTTGAGGCGAATCACGGCAGGGTCGCCGGTCCGGGTTCTGGCAATCAGTTGCATGGGACCTCTCAGGGCAGTACGGCTGTCTTCTTGTTATGGCGTCGCCCGTTCTGTGACAGGCGAATCTGCGATAACTGTAGGGAGCCGGCCTGAACATTCCCAATGAGATGATCCGATCAACTGATAACCTGAAGTTATCGAATCGACCTATTCAACTTGGTTAATCAATCGCTCGCAGCGTCCTCCTCCCGTCGTATCCGGGCGAAATCGAGCAGGATTTCGACGAACTCCCGGGCCGATCCCGTCGGCGGTTCGTCCTTTCGGGTGATGATGCCGTACTCAAGCGGTGCCAGGCGCAGCGGCGTCTGCAGCTCTTTGAACTGGCCGCTGTCCAGCTGCGTCGCCACCATGGACCTGGGCAGCATGGCGATCATGGGGCCCGAGTGCAGCAATTGCTGGAACATCGGCATGGAAATGGTATCGACGGTGTCCGACGGGGATGCAATGCCTGAGGCCTTGAACGCCAGTTCGAGGCGATCGCGGATCGGCGTACCGACCGGGTACAGCACCCACGGCCACTGGCCCAGCGCTTCAAGCGGCGTGCATTCCAGTTCGTTGAGCGGATGACTGCTGTTGACCACCAGGCAGAAAGGCTCAGGCTCCAGTGGCTGGAAGTCGAAGACCTGGCTGTAACGTTCTTCGGTGAAGCGGCCAATGATCAGGTCGAGCTTGTTTTGCTCCAGCATGGCCAGCAGGTGGTCGCTGGATTGCTCGACCACTTCGATCGACAACATGGGGCTGCGCGCCTTGATCGCGGCGATGGCCTGGGGCAACACCACCGAGGTGGCCGCAAAAATCCCGCCGACCTTGAGAAAGCCGTGGCCGCCTTTGCGCAGGCGGTTGACCTGGTCGACGAACTTGTGTGAGTCGGCCAGCGCCCCCTGGGCATAGCGTACGACGTGCTCGCCAAGCTCGGTGGGCGGCATGCTGCGAGGCAGACGTTCAAACAGGGCAAAGCCGAACTGCTCCTCCAGATCCCGCAGCATCTTGCTCAAAGCGGGTTGGCTGAGGTTCATGCGGATGGCGGTGGCGTGCATGTTGCGGGTGCGTGCCAGGGTGTCGATCAGCACCAGGTGTTTGAAGCGCACCCAGTTGCAGAAACTGGAATGGGTGATGTCCGACGGCATCCTATTGCTCCCTGAAGTATTCGAGCAGTGTATTGAGCGCCACCGATTTTGGCCGGGAGCGCAAGGTCAGCAGACCAATGTTGACCATGGAAATGGACAGTTCGACCGGCAGGACAGTGACCATGCCATAGCGCGCATAATGCTCGGCCACATCGTTGGGCACCACCGCGATCATGTCCGACGCTTCGAGCATCGCCGTGGTCGCAAGGATCGAAGCGGTTTCGACAATGTCCAGCGACTGCACCATCGCCCCGGCTTGCAGCGCACTTTCGACCCGGCGGCGCATGGGGCTGCCCATCGGGTGCAGGATCCAGGTCTGGGTGATCAGGTCAGCCAACTGCAAGGGCGCAGTCCCCGCCAACGGATGGCCCGCGCGGGCGATCACGCGCATCTGCTCACCGCTGTCGAACAGCTCGATGTCCAGGTCATGACTGTCGCTCTGATCCGGCAAGCGGCCCAGCACCACATCGAGATCGCCGCGTAGCAACGCCGGCAGCAACGTATCGCTGGTTCCGACCTCAATGCAAATTCGCACCTTGGGATGATCGCGCTTGTACGCCAGCACCGCTTTGGTCAGCAGCCTGGGCACCGGCCCCATCACGCTGCCGACACGCACCAACCCCATGGACCCGCGCGCCAGCTCCGCGATCTGCGCCTGGGCATGCTCGAATTCATGCAGCGCGCCCTGGGCGTAGCGGATCATCACCTCGCCATACAGCGTCGGTTGCATACCTCGCGGCAAGCGTTCGAACAGGCGCACACCCAGGCGCTCTTCGAGTTGCTGCAACAGCAGGCTGGCGGCCGGTTGCGTGGTGTGCATCGCCGTGGCCGCGCGGCGCAGGTTACCGAACTCGCCCAGGGCATTGAGCAACGTAATCTGCCGGCTGGAGATTTTCAGGACGCCGAGATCACGGGGTGCGTGCGGGGTGACAGGTGGATTTTCAGGCATATCAAATCCGGTATACATACTTAGGAAACCGTGATTATGCATGTATCGCTCGGCGACCTACAGTCGAGCCTTCCAAGGCCACTCAGAACAAGAATCCACCATGAGCATTCGAATTACGCACCTGAGCGTTCGCGATATCCGTTTCCCCACATCCCTGTCCCTGGACGGCTCCGATGCGATGAACAGCGCGCCGGATTACTCCGCGTCCTACGTCGTGCTGCACACCGACGCCCTTGCCGGACTTGAAGGCCACGGCCTGACGTTCACTATCGGCCGTGGCAACGAAATCTGTGTGGCCGCCGTGCAATCCCTGGCACCGATGGTAGTGGGCTTGACCCTTGAAGAGATCGTCGCCGACATGGGCGCCTTCTGGCACAACATCACCGTGGGTGACAGCCAATTGCGCTGGCTGGGCCCGGAAAAAGGCGTAATCCACCTGGCCACCGCGGCCATCGTCAACGCCGTCTGGGACCTGTGGGCCAAACACGAAGGCAAACCCGTGTGGAAGCTGTTGGCCGACATGACGCCGGAACAGCTGGTGCGCTGCCTGGACTTCAGCTACGTCACCGATGTGCTCACCCCCGAGGAAGCCATCGCCCTGCTGCGTCGTCAGCAATCGGGCAAAGCCGAGCGCGAGGCGCAGATGCTTCGCGAAGGTTACCCCGGTTACACCACCGCCCCGGGCTGGCTCGGCTACAGCGAAGAAAAAATGCGCCAACTGGCCCGCGAAGCGGTCGAGGATGGCTGGACCCACATCAAGCAGAAAATCGGCGCCAACCTCGAAGACGACATCCGCCGCGCCACCATCCTGCGTGAAGAAATCGGCTGGGAACGCAGCCTGATGATGGACGCCAACCAGGTCTGGGGCGTCGATGAGTCAATCGCCAATATGCGTCGCCTGGCGGCATTCGAACCGTTGTGGATCGAAGAGCCGACAAGCCCTGACGATATTCTCGGCCATGCAACCATCCGCCAGCGCATTGCACCGATCGGCGTCGCCACGGGCGAGCATTGCCACAACCGGGTGATGTTCAAGCAGATGTTCCAGGCCGGCGCACTGGACTTCTGCCAGTTGGACCCGGCCCGCCTGGGAGGTCTCAATGAGGTGTTGATCGTCCTACTGATGGCCGCCAGGTTCGACGTGCCGGTCTGCCCCCATGGCGGTGGCGTCGGGTTGTGCGAGTACGTGCAGAACATCGCCCTCTTCGACTACATCGCCGTCTCGGCCTCCCTGCACAACCGTGTTCTGGAATACGTCGACCACCTGCATGAGCACTTCATCGACCCGGTGGTGATCCGTCACGGCCGCTACATGCCTCCGAAACGCCCGGGCTACAGCATCGAAATGCACGCCGAAACCCTGGAGCGCTACCAGTATCCCGATGGCGCGGTCTGGCTCGATATTGCTCAGCGACCAGAAACGACTGCACGGACGTTATCCCTCTGATGGAGAGAAAACCCAGAGGGCAATGGACGCCTATTCACGGTCCTCGCCCTTCCCTTCCAGCCCCTTGGCCCGAAGGGTCTGGAGATAACCGCTGACCGCCGTGTCTATCGTGGGAAAGAACGCCGTTTCGCCGAGGCGAGCGAACAATCCGAATCGCTTCATTTTGTCCTTCACCGGATCCTTCATCTCAGCCACGCATAACTTGATGCCGCTCGCGTGTAGCGTTTCATCAAGCTCGGCCAGCATGTCGGCGGACGTCACGTCCACGCTGGTGACCGGCTCCGCCGCCACGACCAGCCAGCGTACCGGCGTCGGCGATGTGGCCACGGCCTCCAGGACCCGATCATGAAAGAGTTCGGCGTTGGCAAAGAACAGCGGCGAATCCCAGCGAAACAGCACCAGGCCGGAGATACGCTGCGCATCGGGATAACGCGTGATGTCGTGATAGCCTTCGACACCTTCGGCGCGCCCCAATACCGTCGAATACGGACGCCAGCCATCCCACAGGAATTCGATGACAGCAATGACGATCGCCAGGCCAATGCCTTCGATCGCGCCGAATACGGCCACGCCTGCGGTGCAAGCAATCGAGAGCCAGAACTCCCAACGCTGAATGCGATAAATGCGCCGCAGGTCGGTGATCTCGAACAGGCCGATGGCCGATGCGATCACCACCGCCGCCAGCGCACTGGTCGGCAAGTTCTTCAACAAATCGGGTTCCACAACCAACAGCAAGGCCACTGCCAGCGCACCGACGACACCGGCCAGTTGGGTCTTGGCGCCCGCCGCTTCGGCGACGGGAGTGCGTGACGAGCTGCTGCTGATCGGGAAGCCCTGGAAAAAACCGCCGGCGAGGTTAGCAACGCCGAGGCCGACCATCTCCTGGTTCGGGTCGACATAGGTTTGGGTTTTCGCCGCATAGACCCGCGAAAGCACGCTGGTATCGGCAAACGACACCAGCGCAACGGCGAAACCACCGATCAGCACCGGGACGATATCGGCTCGGCTGATCCAGGGAATGACCAGCGAAGGCAGGCCTTGGGGAAGTGTGCCGAGGACCGCTACGCCGCGTGCGGCGAGGTCGAGCATGCCAACAACGAGGGTGGCGGCGGCCACGGCGATCAGAATGCCCGGCACGCGCTTGTAGTTCTTGAGGGCCAGGATCACCACCAGGGTGGCTGCGCCGATCATGAATGTGATCCAGTTGGTTTTCCCCTCCATCACCGCGCTGGCAATCGCCCATATGTTCCGCAACGGCCCATCGGATTCGATCTTGAAGCCGAACAACTTCGGCAACTGGCTGATCAGTACCGTCAGTGCGATGCCATTCATGTAGCCATAGCGAATGGGTTTGGACAGCAACTCGGTGATAAAACCCAGTCGCGCTAACCCCGCCAGGATGCACACCGTCCCGGAGACGATTGCCATCATGCCTGCCAGGGCGATTGCACGATGCGGGTCGCCCCCGGACAGGGGCAGGATCACGGCGAGAATGACCGCGGCCAAAGACGAGTCAGGTCCCAGCACCAGAATGCGGCTGGGGCCGAACAAGGCATAGGCAAGCAAAGGAACGATGGTCGCGTACAGGCCATAAATGCCGGATACACCCGACGCCACCGCGTAGGCGATACCGACGGGCACCAGCATCGTGGTCAGTACCAGTCCGGCCACGATATCGTGCCCCAACCATTCCATCTTGTAGCTGCGCAGTGTTCGTAAACCGGGCAGCCAGCGACTCCAGCCAGAGGGCTTGGTTGTGCGGCTACGCGCAATGCGGCCGGGTTCCGGAACAGGAGACGACGTCTGCGAATCACTCATACGACTTGCCTTTTGCCATGGCCAGACAGTTCGATGCGTCGGTAACAGCGATTTGAGAGAGCTTAGTCGTTAGTTCCACAATACAAATAAAAGTAAAGGCGCCTGGTTTCGTTTGTTCTGCTGTTTCGGCATATCGTCCAGTTCGAATCAGCCTAAGCAACACCGAAAAAACATGAATATCCACGGTATGAGTGATCGAACACATCGGCAATCACTGACTATGCTTTGACCTAAGTGCAAGGCTCTGACCCGAGATACGTCGCGCTGTTTTGCCCGCCATCACATGGAATAGCAGGCTCATGAAACCGATCCGCGTTCTTGCCAACGCTGTGGCTCTTGCCTCAATCATCCTCACCGCCGGCTATACAACCCGTGCTGCCGAAGTGCCGTTGGGCAGCACTACGATGAAAGGTCACATCGTCACGCAGGTACTGGCCGTCGATCCGGCGAACTATCAGATCACCATCGAAGGCGCCGATAAAAATCCGGTGCCCCTCCAACTGACCGACAAAGCCAAGGCACTGCACAACTTGAAAGTCGGCGACAAGGTCGACATACATGTCATTCGCACAGTCGCCTACACGCTCGACACCAATGTCGACAGCACGCCAGGTATCAGCAACGAATCAAAGACCGTGCGCGCCAGCAAAGACAACCCCAATCCGGGAGGCGAGGCGATTCGTCGGGTCAAGGTCACTTCGAAGATCACTCACATTGATTTGAAAAAACATGAAGTGACTTTGCTGCCGCCGGAAGGAGAAGCAAAAGTCATGAAGGTCGAGGACCCCAAGCTACAGGCCCGAATGAAGAAGCTCCAGGTGGGTCAGACAATCAACGCTATTTACACCGAAGTCATGCATGTCAAAACCTCACGCTAGCAAGGTAGGCGGACAACACAGGCGTCAAAAAATACGGTCTGCATAACCACATGAGGGTGGAGCGATGCGTATTTCATTGTTTTACGTAGTGTCAGCGGTGCTGCTTCTCGGTGGCCCCTGGAGCCTGGCGCAGCCATTGGACGCGACCGCAAACGCTGCCGATACAGCGTCGGCGACGGCAGCGGCCAAAGAGGCCGTGTTTAACCAGGAGCAACTGGATCAGATGCTGGCGCCCATCGCGCTGTACCCGGATCCACTGCTGGCGCAGGTACTGATGGCTGTCACGTACCCGGGGGAAATCGCTGAAGCGGTGACGTGGTCAAAAGCGCATCCGGACGCCAAGGGCGATGAGGCGGTCAAACAGGTGGCGAATCAGCCCTGGGACCCGAGCGTTCAGGCGCTGGTCGCCTTCCCGCAGGTCCTGGCAACGCTGGGACAGGATCCCGTCTGGGTCCAGCGCCTGGGTGACGCCTTCCTGGCGCAACCGGACGATGTCATGGGAGGCGTGCAACGCTTGCGTCATCAGGCGCAGGCCGCAGGTAACCTCCAGAGCAACCAATATCAGAATGTGACGGTTCAGAACCTGGCCCCGCCGGCCCCCTCCTCCACAGCGCCAGCTCCGGCTCCGGCTCCGGCCAGCAGCACCTCCACCATCATCATTCAGCCTTCCGATCCACAGGTGGTGTACGTTCCCAGCTATAACCCGACTACAACCTACGGCACCTGGGCCTATCCGGCATCGCCGCCCACATACTATCCACCGCCGCCCGCTTACTACCCCGGTTCGGCATTGGTGGCCGGGCTGGCGTTTGGTACAGGTGTAGCGATCGTTGCTTCGTTGTGGGGCAATTGTAACTGGGGCAATAACGACGTCGATATCAACGTCAACCGCTACAACAACATCAACCGCAACAACCAGATCACCCAGAATCAGAACAAGTGGCAGCACAACACCGCTCATCGCGATGGCGTTCCCTATCGGGACAGCCGCAGCCGTGAACAATACGGCCGACAACTCAACGGCGCCAATCAGCGTGAGGCCTTTCGAGGGGACAATGCCCAACGAGCCCAGGCTCGAGAAAAAGCCCGCGGCTCAATGGACAAGTACGGTATCGAACGACCTGCCACCAGCAATCGCCAGGCCCGTGATCAAGCGCGCAAAGCTCAGTCCACCCCCTCAGCCGGCAATCGCATGCAAGCCGGTGCCGACAGACCCAAGGCGTCTGACCGCAGCCAAGGCACTGCACGAAACACTCGGGAAAACCAGCAACCCAGGCACCAGACCGCCCAGACAAATCAACGCAGGCAGGACTACTCGCAGACGCGCCAAGGCACGCAAAATCGAACGGCTGCCAGTGCGGGCAGTGCCCGCAACAACGCATTCGCCGGCGCCCGCTCACCGTCCCAGACCAGCACACAAGCCGCCCGCGGCCGAACCAGCGAGGCATCCGCGCGGCGCCCCACCGCCCAGCGATCGGCTGGCCATCAGATCAGCAGGCCATCCAGTCCGCCCATGCGACAACGATCGGGAGGCCGGCGTTGAAAAACCATGCTCGATTGACCGCATTCATGGGCTTGCTCCCGCTTATCCTGACGATCACCGTTAGCGTGGCGTGGTCGTGCATGGCGGCGGCACAGCAAGCATTTCCAACGCCGGAAAAGGCTGCTGAAGCGTTCGTCGAAGCGCTGGGTACGGAACACGCCGATCAGGCCCGCCTGACAGAGCTGCTGGGTCATCAATGGCGCAGCCTCATCCCGCAAGGTGGTGTGCAGCGCAGTGACGTGGATGCTTTTTTGAAGCTGTATCACGAGCAGCACAAGATCGAAAAACCCAGCGATCGCAAGGCCATTCTGTCTGTCGGCAACGATCAATGGACGCTGCCGATCCCCCTGATAAAAGCCGGGAACGGTTGGCGCTTCGATATCAAGGCCGGTGACGCCGAAATCCGTGCACGTCGCATCGGCAGGAACGAACTCGCCGCGGTGCAATCGGTGATGACCTATCACGACGCCCAGATGGACTATGCGTTAGTGGATCATAACGGTGACGGCGCACTCGAATATGCGCAGAACATCTTCAGCACACCCGGCACGCACGACGGACTCTATTGGGCGGACGACGACAGTGGTCAAATCAGTCCATTGGGCCCCCTGTTCGGCGAAACCATCGCCGGGGAGGATTGGCATGGTTACCACTTCCGTATCCTCAAGGGACAAGGTCCCTCGGCACCGGGTGGCGCCTACAGCTACCTCATCGGCAACAAAATGAGCCGTGGCTTTGCGCTGATCGCCTGGCCGGCAAAATACGCTGACACTGGTGTGATGAGCTTCATGATCAGTCACGATGGCCAAGTCTTTGAGAAAGACCTGGGACCTGAGGGTAATAAAGTGGCGCAGTCGATGAAGCGTTTTGATCCAGATGACAGCTGGCAGGACATTACCGAAGACCAGAAGCATTGATGGATTCAGATCCCGCAAGCTGGCGGGTCAGTCAACATCAACCTGGAGTTCACGCAAAAGAAACCCAAGTGAATCCGGGGCTGTGGGATGACTTTTTTCCGAGCGCTGTTGATCCCATGGCATCGCGTCATCGGTGCAGAAATCCCCGACACACGCCATGCTCGACTGGACATCAAGAAGCCCAAGCGGAATCCAGAAGTACGGCGTCTCACGAAGAACATTGGGCACGGTCGAGCCACATTGCGAGCAAAAGTCATTTCTGTAACCGCTGGGTTTACGCCAACTGGCGATCACTGTTTGCCCTTCTTCCCACCGAAAGTCGCGAGCGTTGACCAGCGTCGCGAGATTATGGCCGACCCCGGTTTGCTTGCGGCACAGGCTGCAATGACAGCGATAGAAAAATCGAGGTTCAACCGTCAGGGAAAAGCGTACAGCCGCGCAAAGACATTGTCCTGATGCCATGAATATCTCCTTTGAAAAGCAAGTTATCGGTGCCTTTCCCGTAGAACTTTGGTATTGAAACAGCGGTAGCCGACATATTTACCATGGACGCAGGCTTAGCAGGAGGCATGCAATGGAACTGAAGTTCAGTCACGTCGATGTACTGGTCAAGGATCTCAAAGAAGCCTGCGCCTACTACGCGCAGATATTGAACGCGAGGATCTCAAAAACACTCGTCTGGGAACGCGGTGGCCTGCACGTGCGCTATGCAATTGCATTGATCGGTCAAGAGCGTTTCATGCTGGTACAACCGTTGGCGGGAAACCTCAAAGAGCTGATGGACTCATCGGGCGAGGGAATGATCTACCGCCACTGCTACTCGACACCGGACATCGAGAAAGCCTATGACGAATTGATCATCGCCGGCGTTCAGCCCGAGGACGAAAACGGCGCGCCATTGACCCGCGAGAATCTGCAGTCTCCTTCCGGAACACGCATCATCTGGCTGCCCAAGCGATTCGGGCATTTCTCTATCGAGATTTTGGAAGACAAGGCGCTAGAGGCGTTTATCGAGGCGGCGTTTGCTTGAGGAAGGGCCTGCACGACAGGCAAAAAAAGGCCAACAGCGGCGCAGTCAGTTTTTGAATCAAGGTTGCTTGCGAAAGAACAAGGTGATCTGGCCTACCTCCACTCCGAACTTGGACATGAACGAGCGATTGATCATGGTGTTCTTGTCCATAAGGTACATCCAGTCGTCCAACTGAACCTGATACTCCTTGCCATCCACCGGCAGGCTCAGCACATAGTTCCAGCGCAGTGTATTGCCTGCCACCTCACCCAGCGCCTCGCCCACCACGTCGCCAGCGGTTCCGCGCCATTGACTGGAGCCAACCGGGGTTAACGTCCACACGCGTTTTTGCTTGGTACCGTCGCTGTACGTAAATGATTCGTCGAGTATCAGCTTGCTACCTTCGGAGTGGCCATTGATCTCCACGTGGAAGCGCTTGGCGACCAAGCCAGAACGCTTTTGAAACATACCCCAGGCTTCAACCCGGCCCTCGAAGAACTCGCGCAACTCAAGCGCGGGCTTCTCCTGGTTGTAGGTGTGCACATCCACCTGGCTGCAACTTGCAAGGCCAATGCAAAGCAGCAGTATGCCTATCTTCAACATGTGCATTTCCTCAACGGTCTCAGGGTTTAGCCGCACCCAGCAATTGGGCGCGCAGCTGCGGGTTGCGTGTTCGGGGGTCAAGCCATATCGCAAAAAAAGCTTTGGCGAACGCAACATCTCTCACCACATGCTGAAGGTGCTCACCGACGTAAAAACGTACGCCCTCTCCAGGCATATAAACTCCGGTAATGCGGTCACCGGCACGCACATCGACAAACGCCTTAGACATCTCCGACGCCCAGCGAGCCATCAGCTCTGGATTCGGAGTGTTGGGCGACAGGCGACGGATCTCCTTGAGGCTGGCCTCAACCAGATCCTCTCGACTGATAGCGCGAAGGTAGGTCAGCTCCAGCGCAAAAGGCACATCCGCATCCAGCGTTTCACCGGCAATAAGACGTGAGCTCCAGAACTGCGCGCTGTAGATGGAAAACCCGAATACACGCATCTCCCCGTACCCCAACCGATGAGCGTTGGGGATAGCCTCGCGCCAATCAGCAAGCAGTTCTGCGCTCTGCAGCATCAGAGCAAAACAGATAGCGCGGCGGATGAAGCGGCCCGTCTGCATAGCCATGCGAAACCCTCGATATGACTCAATAGGCGCCCCTAAAAGTTATACCAAATAATTATTTTGTACAGCTATCGTCTCAAACTCGATTACCCGCACAAAAAACCGACACCACCGTCCCGGTCAAATGACGCAATTTACACGCAATTGAACGCCATCTGCGCCGAAAACACGAATCGAGTGCGCGATACACTTTGACGAAAATACTCCGCCGATGAGAGGTGCCAGGGTGGCTTCGGCGCGCGTTAATCAACCGCTAGCGTCGACTGGTGATATGGAGGTCAGAAATAGGTGCGGAAGTGGCGATTGTCAGATGGCGTTTTTAGGCCTATTTCGCAAAAAACATATACAAACTTATCCGCCACGTACAAAAAATCAGCGGCCATTCACGCTTTTCTTAGATTTGGTTTGAGGATTTCCCACGCTTCGGTAGTAAAGCGGTAGCTCTTGTCCGCTTGAAAAACGATCACACCTTCCTCAGCCAGACGCTTCAGTACTTCACGCACACTGACGAGCTTAAGCTCTACAGAGGACGACTCTAAATAGGCACGCACCCCACACACACCGATTGAGCGCCCCTCCAGCGTAGCCAAGACCAGTGCGTTGATAACTTTAAGACGGAACAGACTGGTGCGCAGTCCATGCAAACGCAGCAGCTCACGGATATGCACATTCGCACTGCGATCAGACTCGGGGGGCAGTGAATGAGTCGTTGCGAGGAACGGACGACGTTTAACAGCAGAGGACAGGTCGTGGTTAAACAACATGCAAATACTCCTGTTCAGCAATGATCAGGTCGGGGGGCAACAACGCTCAATAGTCGCTCCCCCCTTCCCGTCCTTCTCAAAAATCGACCGTGGCTGATAACTGCAAGGTGCGCGGATAACCCGCCGAGAACGCGCCGTAGGAGGCGACGCCCGACCAGTACTCACGATCGAACACGTTCTGTACGGTGGCGCGGAAGGTCGTCGGCCGCCCTTCGATTTTGGTGGCGTAACGCGCGCCGGCATCAAAGCGAGTCCAGGAAGCCAGCTCCTGGGTATTGGCTTGATTGACGTATTGGCTGTCGGTGTAAATGGCACCGCTGGTGAGGGTAAAACCCTCAAGCCAAGGCGTGTCATATTCGGCCCACAGGTTGGCTTGCACGTCTGGAACGCCTACCGGTTTGTTGCCGCGATTGGCGGCAGTCGCCGAATCGGTCAACTCACCATCGAGCAGCGTCACGCCCCCCATCAAGCGCGTGCCCGGTGCCACTTCGCCGAACATGCTCAACTCGACACCGCGGTTACGCTGTTCGGCTTGCACCGAAAACACGTTGCCGGCACCGATTTCGCCACTCGGTTTTTCTATCTGAAACAACGCCAGCGTGGTCATGAACGTGCCGTGTTCATACTTGACGCCGATTTCATGCTGCTTCGATTCGTAAGGTGCGAACGTCTCGCCGGCGTTGGCCGCCGAGCCCGGTGCGATATCGCCTTTGCTCAAGCCTTCGACGTAGTTGTAGTAGAGCGAAACGTCTTCCCAGGGCTTGACCACCACGCCAACCAGCGGGGTCGTGGCGCTCTCGTTGTATTTCGAGCTGACCGAGCCTGCCGCGTTGTAATTACGTGACTCGATGTCTTGTCGACGCACACCCAGGGTCAACTGAAAGCGGTCATCAAGCATGGACAGCGTGTCGGTCAACGCGACACCGGACAAATCCGATTCGGAAACGCGCAGTACCTGGGGCGAGTTGATAAATTGCTTGGGCACTTCCACCGGATGGTAGATGTTCGAACGCACTTCAGTGCCGTTGTTGATCCCTCGGGACAGCTCATCCTGGTATTGGGTTGCCATCAGCGTCGTCGTGTGGGTGACGGGACCGGTTGCGAACACTCCGCGGATCCCGACGTCGGCGGTCGAGCGGTCGACGTTGAATTTGTAATACCCGGGAATGTTGCTGGTATCGCCGGCCTCATTGATGATTCTCGGCACCTGGTCGGACATCCGCTTGACGTCTGACTTGCCGCCCCCCGCATGGGCAAACACGGTGACCGCATCACTCAGGTCATATTCGCCGCCCAGCAATGCCGACTGCTCTTTGGTATCTGACCAACCCCAGTCCTGCGACACATTGGTCCGGCCATTGGGGGCGGAGGGAATATCAATTCCAGGCGCGACAGTGAATGGCCTCGACGGTGCATCGAAGCTTTCTTTCTGGCTGATGAAATCAAGGTTCAAGCGCAAGCGCTCGCCTCGATAATCCAGCGCGATGGCACCGATCCCCAGGTCTCGGTGCTGATCATCAACGGCAGTGTCACCGCCTTGCAGGTTGCCGTTGAAGCGCACGCCGAACTGATTGTCTTCACCAAAGCGCCGGCTGACATCCAGGTGACCGCCGACTTGGGAGTCCGAGGCGTAGCTGGTGGTAACACGGGTCAGGTCTTCGTCCAGTGGACGTTTGGGAACGATATTGATCACGCCACCGACGCCACTGTTTGGCGAAATGCCGTACATCAGGGCGCCCGGCCCCTTCAGCACTTCGACACGCTCGGCATACTCGGTGAATACCCGGTAGTTGGGCGCCACGCCATACACGCCATCGAACGCCAGTTCGCCGAGGTTACCTTCACCCACCGGAAAACCACGGATGAAAAACGAATCGACGATACCGCCCGTCTGACCGGTGGAGCGCACCGAAGGGTCACGTTCCAATGCATCGGCCACGGTCACCGTTTGCAGGTCGGCCAATGTCTTGGCGGTGTAACTGGTCACGCTGAACGGGGTGTCCATCACATCTTTGTTGCCCAGCATGCCCAGTCGGGCACCGCGCGCCACCTGGCCACCGGCGAAAGCTTCCGGCAACGCGGTTGGACCGCTGTAACTGGCGTTGATGTCAGTGGTGCCGAGCGTCAGCGTATTGGTGCTGTGTTCGGCCGGCGTCGCGGCCGGAGTGTTCGTGGTTGTGTCAGCGGCAACGTCCTGTTGCTCAGGGGCTGCGGCCCAGGCGTTGGCGCTTCCTGCGACCAAGACAAAATTCAGCATGGCGGTACGAATGGCGAGTGTTAACACGCGCTCACCGCAAGGACGACTGACAACAGGCATGACGTGAGGATCCTTTTCAAACAGGGAAAATGGTAATCACTCCTATTGCCAGTCGGGATGCGAAAAAGTATCACTCTCAGTAGAGTTTTTTTGCCCCTGTGCCTCCAACGCTAGGCATACAGGCGCTCCAGCGGTATCGCGATCACCGGCAACGCCGGGTCAAACGCGTGCCGGGTGGTCTTGTAGGGAAAGATCTCGCCCCGAGCGATCGTGGTGAAAATCCGCGCCACTTCAAACGCCTGGCCGGACTGCCAGTGCCGCACACACACCCGCGGATCGGTGTAGTCGAGCTGGATGCAAGGCACCCTCTTCAACCCCAATTGCAACGCCGCGTTGAACCGGTGATTGCCGTCCATCACGATGCCCAGCGAGCGCTCGATGATGATCGGTTCCAGCCAATGTCCGGCCCGCACGATCGACTCGCGCAGCAACGTCACGTTGGCAGGGTCGACCTGCTCGGACTGCAGCACGTCACACAGCGGCCGCAATGCAATCTGATAACCGTGTTCCATGGTTGATCTCCTGATTCGCCGGGGTTTCAGCAAGCGTCTGCGTTGGCAATCGGCGCGTATTGGCGGGCGACATCGAGCAGACGTTGGGCGTGTTCGATCAGAGGCAGATCCACCATCTCGCCATCCACTTGCACCGCATGACTGCCGGTGGCCACGGCGCTCATCACCCGATCGGCCCACGCCAATTGCCGCGAATCCGGCAGGAAGGCGCGCTGCACCGTGACCAGTTGCGAGGGATGGATGCACAGCTTGGCGCCGAACCCCAAGGAACGTGCGTAATGGGAGTCCTTGGCGACCACCGCCAAATCGCTGATCGCCGGCGTGACGCCGTCGATTGGAGACGGTAAATCCGCTGTGCGCGAAGCCAGCACGATGCGGTTTCGAGCGAACAGAAACGCTTCGGGACTCTGGCTGCAATTGATATCGAGGGAGAAATCCAGTGAGCCGAACGCCAGTCGTGCAATCCCTGGAATCGCGGCGATCGCTTCCACCTGTTGCAAACCTTTGGCCGTCTCGATGATCGCAATGATCTTGAGTTCCGGTTGCCACTTGAGCAAACGTTCGACGACTTGGGTAAGGGCCTCGGGGCATTCCGCCTTGGGCAGGAAAATCCCGTCGCAACGCTCGGGATAGCGCATGTCGTTCAGCCAGGTCAGGTCCTGGCGGAAAAGCGTACTGCTGACGCTGTTCAGGCGGATGTAACGCTCGCAGGAAACCCTCGGCGTACTCTCCTGCCATGCCCAGATGGCTGCACGGGCTGCGGCCTTGCTGTCCGGATGAACGGCATCTTCGAGGTCGAGAATGATCGCGTCCGGACCCGCTTCGACAGCTTTTGAAAAACGTTCGGGGCGGTTGCCGGGCACGAACAGGTAGCTGATCGCGAGTGAGTTTTTGCTGCTATGTCGAACGGATGTCATGGCGTTACTCCTTGGCATGAAACGTTGTGAATCCGGAAAAAAATCAGGCCCTGTCAGCGGCGGATTTCCGCGCCTGCCTGTGGCTGCCAGCACCTTCCCGTAACGCCTTGTTCATCAGGGTATTACGGGATTTTTTTTAATAGGACGAACGCGTACTTGAGCGTGTAAACACGCGCCCATTCATTCGCCCTGCGCAGGTTGTTATTCAAAAATATTTGAAGACATTACTTGATAATCATTCGCGTTAGCAATATTGTTCACGTCGCCGGAGGAACTATCCCCGCTTCAAAGCACGTCATCACTAGCAATGGGAAGTACACGCCAGTAATGGCACATGAATGTCAGTTACTGATCATTCACACAGGCTGGCCATCAACTAGTGGCCAATCAGAACATCCGTACAAACCTTATGGAATGGGTTTCTCATGCAATTGTTTTGTGAATCATTTATTGCGATCCGCGCTACAAATTCGTCTTCGGGTTTCGCGTGGCATCCGCCTCCGCCCCATCTAAAAACTCGGATCTGACGAGCGAAAATACTGCTTCCGTCGATAACTTATGGTTGTCGAATATCAATGGCTAAGTTCTATTTCAAGCCAGAGGGCTAACGATGCCTGCAATTAATGCGCAAACCGTTGAACAGCGAATTGAAGTTCATCATCCAGAGACGCTAAAACCGCTTATCGACCTTGTTATTGCCAGACTTATCAACCATTTTCCGAGCACACTTTCAGATCTGGTCAAACAACATGGCTCACCGTTAAACCTGGTCTGGCCACATGCTTTCGAGTTGAATACGAAGGCGCTGCAAACGGTGTTGAACCAGCACAATGTGTGTCACGCCATCTTCTATGGCGCCAAGGCCAACAAGTCTCAGAGCCTGCTCAGTGCTGCGGCAAATTCGGGCATTGGCGTCGATGTTTCGAGCATTCATGAGCTGGAGGCAGCACTGCGAGCCGGCACGCCAGCGGCACAAATCTGCGCCACAGGCCCCGCCAAAACTGTCGTGTTTCATCAAGCGCTGATCAGCGCAGGTTCACTGATTTGTGTGGACTCGCTGGAGGAATTCGATCACCTGAAAACAGTGATCGAATCTCTGGAAGCCCCCGCCAAAGCACGGATTTTACTGCGTTACAGGCCTGCAAGCTGTCCAAAGAGCCGATTTGGAATGGGCTTTGAGGACCTGCTTGAATGCCTTCAGCGGCTGACCCGAGAACCTGGGAGTTTTCACTTCGAGGGGTTCCATTTTCACTTGGGCGGTTACGGATTCGAATCCCGTGCGCAAGCCTTCCGTGAAGTCACCGGGTTTGTCGAGGCAGCCCGTGAAATGGGACTGAATCCGCAGATGATCGACATCGGCGGCGGCCTGCCGATTCGTTATGTCGAGCCTCAGGCCTATAGTCGGTTTTTACAGAACGACAATAAGCCCGACCATTATTACAACCATGTAGTGCCCGACTCTTATTACCCCTATGGCAGTGAATTGACCGCGCCCCAATGGTTGACATTATTCCTCCAGGCCGACCACTCGCCCGGGCTGTCCATTGCTAACTATTTGAACATGCGAAAAATAACGCTGGCACTGGAGCCCGGCCGAAGTCTGGTGGACCAGGCGGCTATTTCTTTGTTTCGCATCACACGAACAAAAAAACTGGCCGACAACAAAATCGTCATTTTTGTTGAAGGCAGTAGTTTCAGCGCCTGTGAAACCTGGTTTTCATCGGAGTACCTGGTTGATCCGATACTCATCAGCACAAACGAACTACCGAACACCCCGACACAAGCGTATATCGCTGGACATAGCTGTCTGGACGATGACGTCATTACCCATCGCCTGATCAACTTTGGCACCGCCCCGCAAGCAGGCGATTTATTGATTTACGTTAATACCGCCGGTTATCAGATGGACTTGCTGGAAAACGAGTTTCATCGCCATCCCCTGCCCCGGCGCTTGATGGCGACCTGTTGTACGGAAGGTAACTATGCATTTTCACCTGACTACTAAAGGGAATAATTGAAATGATATTGAATAAAGTTTCTGATCTTATTGGCAATACGCCAATGTTGGGTATTGATGTTCCGGATACCGACGCCAGGCTGTTACTCAAGATTGAAAAGAACAACCCCGGCGGCAGCATCAAAGACCGCATGGCACGCAACATGGTGCTGGCCGCGCTCAAGTCCGGGCGCCTGAAACCGGGCGGCGTCATCGTCGAGTCGTCGTCCGGCAACACCGGCATTGGCCTGGCCATGGCCGCCGTCGAATTCGGCCTGCAGTTTATCGCCGTGGTCGATCATCACGCGGCTCAGGACAAGATCGCCGTGATGAAGGCGCTGGGCGCCGACATTCGATTCGTTAAAGGCACCTATCGCGAAGACGAAGTGGCGGTGGTCGAGCGCCAACGGCTGGCGGCTGAACTCGCGACCGACATTCCCGGTGCCGTGTTCATGAATCAATCCGACAACGCCGCCAATGCCGGCGGCTACAGCGATTTCGTCCGCGAAACGATTGCTCAGGTGCAAGGCTCTATCGGTGCCTACGTCGGCTGCGTCGGCACCGGTGGTTCGATGACCGGTATCGCCCGTGGTCTGAAACTGCACAATCCCGACACCGTGACCGTTGCGGTGGAACCGGCCGGTTCCATTGTCTTCGGCCATCCCGGCTATCCCTACTATCAGTCCGGTACCGGCACCCCGGCCGGTGACACGGTCGGTCTGGTGCTCGACTACAGCTGCATCGATCTGGGCGTGCAGGTCACCGACTCCCAAGCCTTCGAAACCGCCCGCTACATCGCCCGAAACCTGGCGCTGTTGGTGGGAGGCTCGACCGGCGGTGCGATTTTCAAGGCATTGGAGCTGATTCACAAAGGCGTGCTGACCGGCAACGTGGTCGTGCCGATCGCCGATGGCGGCGAAAAATACCTGCACACGGTGTTCGACGATAAATGGCTGCAAGAACGTGATTTGCTCGACCCGAACGTCGCACCGCAACTGGATGCCTGGCTGGGCAAGACCCATTGGCTGGACTCCGTTTCCGCGCCGCTTCAATTAAGCGTCGCATGACCCACCCATCACTCAGGAACGCCTCTCGATGAATCTGTTGAAAGTCGCCATCTGTGGTGGCGGCAGGACCGGCCATCTCAACGCCATCCTGTTCAAGCAGCTGCCCAATGTTCAGGTTTCAATGCTCACCAGCAATCTGGAAATTATTGAACAGCACGCTCGTCACACGCCAATGCAGGCCTTGTTGCCGGATGGCTCGACACTGGACGCCCGGCTGGATCGGGTAACCACCGATGCCAGGACTGCCGTTGAGGACGCCGACATCGTCATCATCACCGTGCCCGCCCATGCCCGGCCGCAAACCTTGCAAGCGATTGCACCCCACCTGAGCTCAAGCAAACCGGTGTACGTCGGCGCGATTCCGGGTTTTTGCGGTTTCGACTGGCTGGCCGAGGCCACGCTGGCCGATCGCCCTAACCTGGTGATCTGGGGGATGAAGGACGTCCCGCATACCGCCTTCGAGCTGACCCCCGGGCGATCAATCAAAATGGGCGGCGGCAAAAGCCGGTTGTATGTGGCGACGCACGCTCGGGAATCGCAAGAATCCCGTCAGCGGCTCGAGGCAATGCTCACCGTGTTGTACGGCCCGTGCGTGACGATGCTCGACCATTACCTGGAAATAACCCTGACGCCGGGCAACCCGATCATGCACAGCTCGGTGATCTACGGGCTGATCGGCCCCTTTGGCCAATGGCATCGCAAAATTTTCCCGCAACGCATGTGCTGGTGGACCGAGTGCCCGGAACTGGGTGCCTACTTCCTCGAACGCATGGATCAGGAGAGCCAGGATCTGTGCGCCGTCATCAGCCAGCGCATGGGCATCGACCTGTCATCGGTCAAATCCTTGAAACAGGAAATTGTCGAGGCCTACGGCGAACAGATCCGCGACCAGAGCAGCATGCTTTCAATTCTGCGCACCAATCAGGCCTACAACGACATCCTTGCCCCCATGGTGCCAGCCGACGGCAACCGCGCCGGCTACGTGATCGAACGCGAGAGCCGCGCCTTCAACGAAGACGTTGCCTATGGCCTGGTGTTGCTGGTGGAAATGGCCAAACGCTTTGAACTGAAGGTGCCCTACATCGAGGAGGTCTTGCAGTGGAGCGTTGCCTACATGCAAGGCCTGCGCGATTCGGCGCTCGACTATTTCCCAAACCACTGGCCACGCACGGCATGAGCCGTGGGTTTCATCTCTTTCTTTAATTTTCGACGAGCAGACAGCAGATATGGATGACTTCAAGACACTGATCGCCTACTCCCGCAAAAACGCCATGCGACGCTTGATCCGTTGCCTCTTTGCGGAAAACATCCTCGACCGTTCGGCCCTGAACTTTTCCGTCGAGGGGAACCAGGCCACCTACCCGCTGAAGGATGCCCGCGCCCACCTGTTTTTCTCCGACATCGCCAAAGGCCCGGCCGATACCGTGGTCAATGACGGTGAAGTGGTGCTGTTGACCGACGAAGGCGTACGCCAGGTGATCACCAGCCATCAGGATATGTTGGATGTATTGCGTGACAGCCTCGACTTCGAGCCGACCGACGAAGGCGTGGCCGGGCTCAAGGCCGACATGGAAAACAGCCTGATCAACGATGCCCACGCCCGTCAGCATCGCCAGCATTGGAACGCGCGACTGGAGCAGGCGGCCAGGGATCAGGGCCTCAACAGCTTCACCGACTACCTGCGCCAGCATGCCACGACCAAAGACGCCGCCATCCTGCTGGACCAGTGGGGTTCGCTGGAAGGCCATCCGTATTACCCGACGTGGAAATCCCGTCCGGGCCTGACCGATGCCGAGGTCGAGCAACTGTCACCCGAGTTCAACGTTCAGGTACCGCTGCGCATCGCCTCCTTGCGTGTCGAGCATTCGAAAAGCGAAAGCATGCCGCACGTGACCGGATACCACGCGTGGTTCGCCAGTAACTTCCCGGCGCAATGGGAACAATGGAAAGCCTCGCTCAACAGCAAAGGGCTGGATGAAACCCAGTGGATTCCGCTGCCGATTCACGCCTGGCATTTGCAGGCCTATGTGCTCACGACGTTTGCTGCGGAAATCGAAGAAGGCATCCTGATCACCGACGGCCCGGATATTCAAACCCTGCCGACCATGTCCTACCGCACCATGATGCCGGTGCTGGACGAATGCGCACCGTTGATCAAATTGCCGATCGCCGTGTGGATGACCAGCGAACTGCGCAGCCTGCAAGCCAAATCGATTCACATGGGGCCGCGCATCAGCACGGTGATCACCCGGATTCTGCAGGCCGAAAATGGCTTCGGGCAACGCCTGGAAATCTTCCCGGAAGAAATCGGCGTGCGTTATAAAAATGCGATCACCCAGGACGATAATCCCGGGCGCCATCTCTCAGTGGTCTATCGCGCCAGTCAACAAGCGTTCGAGCGCAGCGACAGTTGCCTGCCGATTACCGTGGCATCACTGTTCACCAGGTTGCCTGGCAGTGGCCGGCCGTTATTTACCGATCTGATCGAACGTGATGGCGTGCGGGCCAATGCTGGCCAGGTTGAAGACTGGTTCCGCGAGTACGCCAAAGTGGTCACCCACCCAGTGGTGGCGATCTATTTGATGTATGGCATCGGGCTCGAAGCGCATCAGCAAAACACCATGGTGCTGTTCTCTCCCGATGGCAAAGCACGTAGTCTGCTGATCCGCGATTTCGGCGATGGCAGGACTTATGCTCCGCTGCTGGAAGCCCGTGGCTATAACCTGCAGCCACATGTGCAGCCGGGTATTTTGCCGACGGTATTCTCAGGCGATATCGAACCGGTGCGCATGTTCGTGCTGGACGCTGCGTTCCTGACGCACCTGCACGAAATGGCCCTGTGGCTGACCAAGGAATACGGTTTGAACAACACGCGGTTGTGGGAAGTACTGCGCGAGGAAACCGATCTAGCATTTGCGGCCGTACGCGACCGTGTCTCACCAGACCTGTGGGAAGTCGAACGTCAGGCGTTTGTGGAAGATCCATGGCCAACCCGGTCGTTGTTGCGCATGCACTTGATGCAGTACTCCAACTATCGTTTGCAACACACCCTGACCAACCCGCTCGCTAGCGTTTAACCACCGAGGCTGACTCATGTCCCATGCAGGTGCCATCCAGGGTTCTAAAGTGAGAATCCTGATTTATCTTCTATTTGCGATCCAGCTTGTGTCCATGGGCGCGATGGAAATGAGTGGGCCCTTCTGGCCCGTCCACCTGCGTGGGCTGACTTCCTCGGAGTCGGTTTTCAGCTTCGCCAGCATCGCCGTATACGTCGGGCCGATGCTGGGCATTATTCTGACCAGTGCATTCTGGGGCCGTATCGGTGATCGCTACGGCCACAAGTTGATGATGATCCGCGCCCTCGCCGGTTTGTCGTTGACCCAGCTTGGGCTGGCCCTCTTCAGCGACATCTGGGTCATTCTGATCCTGCGTTTTCTGCAAGGCGCTTTCGCCGGATACATCGCGCCGGCCCAAGCTTATGGGGTTAGCATTGAAGCCCCTTCGCGGCGCGCACGCCTGTTCGCCATCCTGCAGATTTCCACCAACGTCGGCTCGTTGCTCGGCGCTGTCGTCGGCGGGCTGATCCTCGATTACGCGACGTTTTTCTGGATCAACATCATTGCCGCGGCACTGTGCGCTGTCTGCACCGTCATCGCGGCCGTTACCTTGCCCGATGTACCGCCGGTGAAGAAAACACCGGTCGCGGACAAAGCGACAACGGCCAGTCGTTCGGGCAGCCTCTGGCAAGGCTCACCGTTACTGTCGTTGCTGGGCGTGATGGGCATTTTGCTGCTGGCGCGCATGTTGCCGCAGACCTCCTTCTCGCTCTACGTCAGCTCGGTATTCGAGGTCAGTAACTCGGTGGTCGGCCTGTGCTATGGCTTATTGGCGCTGGGTTTCATTCTTTCGGCAACGGCCTGGTCGCGTTACTTCGAACACCGCACTCAGCAGGAAACCTTGCACCGCATGACCTACGTCGTCATCGGCTGCATCGCCCTGACCGCAATAGCAGGCGTCACGCACAACCCTGTGGTGTTTGTCATCGCCTACTTCATCTGGGGTGTACTGCTGGGGGCGACCACGCCAGTGCTCATGGCGCTGATCTCGAAAACCGCCGATAGCTCGCAACAGGGTCACGTGCTGGGGATTGCCCAGGGCACCGCACAATTCGCTTCGATTGCGGGGATCTCGGCCGGTGGTTTGCTCAGCCAGGTCTATGGCTTGCAATACACCTACCTGTTTGTCTGCCTGGCCTACGTGTTGGCACTGATCCCGATTGTCGCGCTGCGTTACTGGCCTGCGCAGATGCTCCCGAGTCATGCCCCGCCCCAGGATTGATCAAGGAGTCTTGCTTTGAACATTGAACAACTGCGCGCCGATACACCGGGTGTCGCGAACCTGATTCACTTCAACAACGCCGGCGCGGCACTGATGCCCGGGCCGGTGATCGAGGCCATGACCCGCCACATTCAGCTTGAGGCGAACCTCGGCGGTTATGAAGCGGCCGGGCAACAGTCGGCCGAACTGGAGAATGTCTATGGCGCCATCGGCCGCCTGATCAACGCCCGGCCTGATGAAATCGCGGTGATCGAAAACGCGACCCGCGCCTGGGACATGGCGTTCTATTCATTGCCCTTGCAACCCGGTGATGTGGTGCTCACCTCAACCACCGAGTACGCCGGCAACTACATCCCCTACCTGCAATTGAAAAGGCAACGCGGCATTGAAATCCGCATCATCCCCAATGATGAGCAAGGCCAGGTGTCGCTGTCGGGCCTGAAAGAAATGCTCGACGATGACCGCGTGGCTTTGATCTCCCTGCCCGTGATCGCCACCAATGGCGGGCCGGTCCAACCCATCGAGCAGATCGGCGCGCTCGCTCGTGCCGCCGGCGTGCTGTTTTTGCTGGATGCCTGCCAAGGTGTCGGGCAAATGCCCATCGATGTGCAGAGAATCGGCTGTCACATGCTCGCTGCAACCAGTCGCAAATATTTGCGTGGGCCGAGGGGGATGGGATTTTTGTATGTTGAAAGCGCTCTGTGCCAGAACCTGGAGCCGGCCTTTCTTGACCTGCATGCGGCGTCCTTGCTGACATCCGACACGTTCAACATTCGCGCCGACGCACGACGCTTCGAGAACTGGGAGTGCAACGTCGCCGCCAAGCTGGGCCTCGGTGCGGCGGTGGAATACGCGCTGGCTCAAGGCATAGAGCCTATGTGGGAACGGATACAACAACTGGCCAGTCACTTGCGTGATCGACTGGCGAACATTCCGGGCATGACACCGCAGGATCTGGGCGCTATCAAATCGGGCATCGTGACCTTCACCCACCAGAACAACAGTGCCGCGCAGGTCCAGCAATGGCTGGCCGTCCAGGAAAAACGCATCAATGTCTCCACCTCGACGTTGCGCTCGACCCTGCTCGACATGCAGCACAGGGATTTGGCGGAGGTCAGCCGCGCCTCACTCCATGCCTACAACACCGAGGCCGAAATCGACACGATGATCGAAGCACTGATCCGCCTGCCACGCGTCTGAATGGGATACCAATCGCTGCTTGCGTCACAGCCGCTTTGTAATCTAGCATTGGGAATACTTCTCAATTGCATGAAAGTCCGCAGCCATGAGCGAAACCCTTTCCGCGAACAACGACGATCACCTGCGTACGATCGAAGCCCTGTACAGCGGCCATCACGGCTGGCTGTATGCGACGCTGAGAAAAAAACTGGGTAACGCCATGGATGCGGCGGATCTGGCACAGGACACCTTCACTCGAATTCTCGCCTCCCGGGTCACGGTCATCGAACAACCTCGCGCGTACCTGAGCTGCGTGGCCAAGGGCATCCTGATCAACTGGTACCAGCGCAAGGCACTGGAACGTGCCTATCTGGATGCCCTCGCTCATGTGCCCGCTCCCGAAGTGCCTTCGCCGGAATTGCGTTTCATGGTGCTGGAGACCCTGCACGAAATCGATGCGATGCTCGATGCCCTGCCGCCCCTGGTCAAACGTGCGTTCCTGCTGTCGCAAATCAGCGGCCTGAAATACGACGACATCGCCGAGCAACTGGGCGTGTCACTGATCACTGTCAAACGCTACATGAAGCAAGCCTTCGTGCAATGCCTGTTGCTGGTGGAGTAAATGCTCAGTCGCCGCCAAGCACCTCATCCCGATCACCAAGCCCTTGAAGAAGCCGCAGACTGGCTGATGCGCCTCAGTGAGCGCGAACTCAGTGACGCTGAACGTGCCGAATGGGAATGCTGGAAAGTCAGCACGCCCGAGCGTGGTCGTGCCTGGGGGCGCGCGCAGTTATTGCAGAGCAAATTCGGCGGCCTGCCACCGTCACTGGCGATGTCGGCACTGGACCGCCCAAGCAGCCCGCAACGTCGCGCAGCGCTGGGCAAACTGGCGATGATTCTGGCGATCATGCCGGCCGGTTGGGGCAGCTTGAAGCTGGCGCAATCCCTGCAATGGTCGGCGGACTATCACACGACTGTCGGCCAGAGACGCGAGTTGACCCTGGCTGACGGCTCGCACATCACCCTGAACACCGATACCGCCATCGACGTACTGTTCGATGCCCACCAACGGCTCATCCGTCTGCGTGAAGGCGAAATACTGGTGCAGACCGCACCGGATATTTCCCCGCTGGCGCGGCCTTTCCTGGTTAGCACCCGCCAAAGCCGAATGAAGGCACTGGGCACACGGTTCACCGTTCGAGAACTGGAGTCACGCACTCATCTTGCGGTGCTGGAAGGCGCGGTGCAGGTCGATCTGGCCGAGAATCGCCAGGGATCACCATTGATCATCAATGCCGGCCAGCGCACCGACTTTTCGTCCGACACCTTTGGCCAGGTCACCGCCACCGATCGTTACATCGGCGCCTGGGCCCAAGGCATGTTGATGGCCGACAAGATGCGCCTGGCGGACTTCGTCGCCGAACTGACCCGCTACCGCCGCGGCTTTGTGCGCCTTGACCCGGCAATTGCCGATCTGCGCATTTCCGGTGCCTATCCGATCAGCGACACCCAGCGCACGTTGAACATGTTGACGCAGACCTATCCGATCCTCGTCAGCGGCCACTTGAATGGCTTCTGGGTCATGCTTTCCCCGGCCTGAGCCAAAAAAAGTGCGCACTGGTGATACTTTTTTTGATCTCGACTGGCTATGGGGAAGAAGAACTTTTTCGTCCTGTTTATAGGTTCATCCATTCATGTTCGCTGCACGCCTCCTGCGCCCGGATCGTCAGTTCAGCCCAGTTTTTCGCAGTGCGTTGCTAAGCCTTGTCCTGATCGGTGCCATTTGCCCGTTTGCCTTGGCCGTCGTGCCTGAGCAACTGGACGCTGTCGCGGTCCGTGCCTATGACATTCCTTCCGGCCCCCTTGGGGCGACCCTGTCGAGTGTTGCCGTGGACGCCGGCATCGCGCTGTCGTTCCAGCCATCGTTGACCGAAGGCCTGATCAGTCCCGCACTGGTCGGCACCTACTCCACCCAGGAGGCGGTCTCTCGCTTGTTGGAGGGCAGTGGCCTGGACATGGTTGCGCGCCGCGACGGCAGCTACACGCTGGTGCCGCGCCGGGTGACGCTGGATGAGACGGCCGTCATCGGCACCAACAAACGCACCGAGACCCTGCCAACCGTGTATTCCGGCGGACAGGTCGCCAACGGCGGGCGCCTGGGCATCCTGGGCAACACCGATGTGATGGACGCGCCTTTCAGTGTCAGCACCTACACCTCGACGCTGATCAAGGATCAGCAGGCCGTCACCGTCGGCGATGTGCTGGAGCGCGATTCATCGGTGCGCTCCACGGGTCAGACAGGGGGCATTGTCGACTCGTTTTTCATCCGCGGCTTTCCGGTTGGTGAAGGCAACCTCGGCGAACTGGCATTTGACGGCGTGTACGGCGTGGCACCCAACTACCGGGTATTCACCGAATACGCCGAGCGCATCGAGCTGGTCAAAGGCCCCGGCGCCCTGCTCTACGGCATGTCGCCCAACAACGCGGTTGGCGGCGTCATCAACGTCGTGCCCAAGCGCTCCCTCGATGAGGACCTGACCCGCTTCACCGCCAGTTACGCCATGGATTCGCAGGTCGGTGGCCACCTCGATGTCAGCCGACGCTTTGGTGAGGAACGCCGGTTCGGCGTGCGCATCAACGGCAGTACTCAGCAGGGCGAAACAGCGATCGACGATCAATCCCGTCACGTCAATATCGGCGCCATATCCCTCGACTATCAGGGTGAACGCCTGCGAACCACCCTCGACTGGCTCAACCAGAAAGAACACTTCGATGCCGCCTCGAGGCCGTTTCTGATCGCCCCGGGCGTGGACATTCCCTCCGCCGCCAATGGCCGTACCAATGTGAGCCAGGCATGGGGCTGGTCCGAAACCCGTGACAAATCGGCCCTGCTCAGCGGCGAATACGACCTCAGCGACGCGTTGACGGTGTTCGCCCACGCCGGCGGTGGAAAATCGGACGTCGCGCGCATGTCCGACCAGACCCCGACCATCATCAATGCGGCCGGCGACACCTCTTCCGTTCCCGGCTATTACAAATTCGAAGTCGAGCGGTACACCGTCGACGCCGGTGCGCGCCTGCGCTTCGACACCGGGCCGATCAGTCACCGGGCCGCCCTGCAGGTCAGCCGTTATCGGGATGTACTGTCCCGGGGGATCATTTCCGGCCCCCCCATCCTGTCGAATATCTATCACCCGGTGGATCGCCCGGAACCCGCCATCCCCAAGCCGGACACGCCCAAGGTGTCCGAGAGTGAACTGACCGGCGTGGCCCTCGCCGACACGCTGTCAGTGCTGGATGAGCGCGTTCAGGTAACGCTCGGCCTGCGCAAGCAGAACATCCACTCCGACAACTACACCGCGGTCGGCACGGTCACCACCTCTTACGACGACGGCAAAACCACGCCGCTGTTCGGTGTGGTGGTCAAACCCTGGGACCACGTTTCGTTCTATTACAACTATGTCGAAGGCCTCAGCAAAGGTGACATTGCCCCCTCGGCCGCGTCGAACGCCGGCGAGATCTTTGCCCCTTATGTCTCCCGACAACAGGAAGTCGGGGTCAAGGTCGACTACGGCACGTTCACCTCGACACTTGCCCTGTTTCAAATCAAGAAACCCAGTGGCGAGCTGGTATCCGGTGTGTTTTCGGTGCAGGGCGAACAGCGCAACCGCGGGCTGGAGCTCAATGTGTTCGGCGAAGTCGTTCCAGGCACACGCCTGCTCGGTGGCGTAACCCTGCTCGATGCGCAACTGACCGAAACCGGGGTTGCCGCCAACCGTGGCAACAAACCGGTCGGCGTGCCGCAGGTGCAGGCCAACCTCTGGGCCGAATGGGATACCTCGTGGGTCGAAGGCCTGACGCTCACCGGTGGTGCAATTCATACCGGGAGCCAATACGTGAACCAGGCCAACACCCAGCAACTGGATGACTGGACGCGCTTCGATGTCGGCGCACGCTACACCACCCGCATCGATGAACGACCGACCACGTTTCGCGCCACCGTGCAAAACGTGCTCGACCACGAATACTGGTCGGGCGTGGCCTCTTACGGCGCGTTCTCCCAGGGCTCACCGCGCACCTTATTACTGTCGGCGACTGTCGATTTCTGAAACGTTCAGCCCGGCGACGGTGTGAGCCGTTGACCGTTCTGGCTTTTGCAAAGGCTTTGACCATGGTGACTTTTGATCGACGCAGCCACGCTTTCGCTGCGCTACTACTGGCAGGACTGCTGAGCCTGGCAGTGTTTTGCCTCGCACCGCGCAGCGTGCTCGCCGCTGAAGCGGATCCGGCGCTCACCGAGGTGACCGATCTGCTGGGACGCAAGGTCAAGGTGCACTTGCCGGTCAGGCGCGTCATTCTCGGTGAAGGCCGGCAGTTGTATCTGGTCGCCGCGCTGGATACACAAAACCCCATCGAGCGTATCGTCGGTTGGCGCAAGGATCTGATCCAGTCGGACCCGGACACGTACGGTGCCTACCTGCGCAAATTCCCCGACATCGCAAAAATCCCCACCTTCGGCGGGTTTGAAGACGGCACCTTCGATATCGAGCAGGCCATCTCCCAACGCCCGGACGTGATCATCCTCAATATTGAAGCGCAGCACGCGACCGAAGATGCGCGCTACATCGAGAAGCTCGACGCCTTGGGCATCCCGGTGGTTTACGTCGACTTTCGCAATAACCCGATCCAGAACACCGAACCGACCATGCGCCTGTTCGGCCAACTGTTCGGCAAGGAGCAACGCGCCGAAGCCTTCATCGATTTTCGCAACCAGCAGATTCATCGCGTCACCGACGTCATCGAGAAACAACATCCACCCCGCCCCAGCGTGTTCATCGAGCGCATCGGAGGCTACACCGATGATTGCTGCCTGAGTTTTGGCAACGAGAACTTCGGCCTGTTCGTCGATATGGCCGGCGGCAACAACATCGCCCGCCGCATCATTCCCACCACGTTCGGCCAGTTGAACCCCGAGCAGGTCATCGTCTCCAACCCGGCGCATGTCGTTGTCACCACCGCCAACTGGGAAGCCTTTGCCCCCGGCGGCCATTGGGTGGGTGTCGGTCCGGGCGCGGACATGGCTCAAGCCAGGAAAAAACTCGCCTGGTACACCCAGCGTCCGGCCTACGCCGAAATCAAGGCTCAGGACGATCAAGCCTTTCACGCCATCTGGCATCAGTTCTACAACAGCCCCTACCAGTTCGTGGCCATCCAGCAATTGGCGAAATGGTTCCATCCAACGCTGTTTGCCGATCTGGATCCGGACGCGTCATTTCGCGAACTGCATGAGCGCTTTCTGCCGGTGCCTTATGAGTCCGGTTACTTTGTCAGCTTGCGCCAGCCTGAGGTAAAACCATGAGTTCATTGACCGACACCGTGGTCGTCCAGCGCGAAACCTATCGTCGCCTGGTGCTGCGTAAACGCCTGATTCTCGCCGGGCTGGTGATCTTGCTGTTGTGCAGCGTACTGCTCGACCTGGCGCTGGGACCCGCGAGTTACAGCTTGCGCGAAGTCCTCGGCGCACTGTTCTCGCCGGACAGCGCATCACCACAGGTGCGTGTGGTGATGTGGGACATCCGCCTCCCGGTGGCCCTGATGGCCGTCGCCGTCGGCGCGGCGTTGTCGCTGGCGGGCGCCCAGATGCAGACGATCCTCAACAACCCGTTGGCCAGTCCGTTTACGTTGGGCATTTCCGCCGCCGCCAGTTTTGGTGCGGCGCTGGGGCTGGCGTTCGGTGTCGCGCTGTTCCCGCTGGCAGCGCAGTTCATGGTGCCGTTGAACGCGTTCATCATGGCCATGTTGTCGGCGCTGCTGATCCACTTTTTGAGCATGCGTCGCGGCGTCACCGCAGAAACCATCGTGCTGCTCGGCATTGCGCTGGTGTTCACGTTCAATGCGCTGTTGGCGCTGGTGCAGTTCTTCGCCACCGAGCAAGCCGTGGCCGCCGTGGTGTTCTGGACGATGGGCAGCCTGACCAAGGCCACCTGGCCGAAGCTCGGGGTGATCTGCCTGGTCATTCTCATCACCCTGCCGATCTTCGCCAAGCGCGCCTGGGCCCTGACGGCCCTGCGACTGGGCGATGACAAGGCCGCCAGTTTCGGCATCAACGTGCGCAGCCTGCGATTTCAGACGCTGATCATGGTCAGCCTGCTGGCCTCGTTTCCGGTGGCCTTTGTCGGCACCATCGGATTCATCGGGCTGGTTGGCCCGCACATCGCCCGCATGCTGATTGGTGAAGACCAACGGTTCTTTTTGCCGGCCTCGTTGCTGACCGGCTCATTGATTCTGTCGGCAAGCTCTGTGGTCAGCAAAACCCTGATACCGGGCGCGATATTTCCTATCGGGGTCGTCACCTCGTTGATCGGCGTGCCGTTCTTCATATCCTTGATTCTCGGCGGGAAGAAAAATTCATGGTAACGCTTCAGCTGGAGAATCTCGGTGCCCGCTACGGCCAGCGCGAGATCATTCGCGGTGTCACGACCGCGGCTTTTTTCGGTGGTCAGGTGGTCGCGGTGGTCGGGCCCAATGCCGCAGGCAAGTCGACATTGTTCAAACGCATGGCCGGGCTGATCGATGGCCCCGGGCAGGTCATCCTGCAAGACTCAAAAAAAGGCGCACAGGGCATCAGCTATATGCCTCAGGGTTTGAATGCCAGTGCCCGGCTGACGGTCTACGAATCAGTGCTGCTGGCGCGTAAACAACTGACACCGGGCTGGGTCGTACACGACGACGAATTGAAACTGGTCGACGAGATTCTCGCGGCGCTGGGCATCACGGGACTATCGTTTCGCAACCTCGGCGAATTGAGCGGAGGTCAGCAACAATTGGTCTCGATCGCACAAACGCTGGTGCGCGAGCCGGAAATCCTGCTGATGGACGAACCCACCAGCGCGCTCGATATGTATCGGCAGGTGCAGGTGCTGGACTTCATGCGCAAACTCGCCCGCAAACGCGAGGTCATTGTGTTCATCGCCATCCACGACCTGAACCAGGCACTGCGCTTTGCCGATCAGGTGCTGGTTATCGCGGACGGCACCACTCAAGGCAGCGGCCCAAGCCACGAGGTAATCACCAAACAAATGCTGCGCAACGTATACAAGGTTGAGGTACGCATCGAGCAGTGCAGCCGCGGGCTGCATCACATACTCATCGACGATATCGTTTGATGCGTTAGCCAGTTAAGGTCAGGTCTTGAGGGCTGAAAACGGCCAGAGGCAGTCAGATGCAGGTGGCATGAACGCGGAACAAGCACACCACCTGAATACCGCTAGATCAGTTAACCATTCGCCGCTCCCGGCCAGCCGGCCTGATGCAAGGCTTTGAGCAGCGTCTCACAATCCAGTCCCGGCACGGCATGGCCGTTGCCTTCGGCGGTGTCAGCGGCTAACAAGGCATTGATTATGGCTTCTTCCACCGCTTCGGTGGCGGCCAGAAACAACTCGCTGATGTGGTCGTTGTTGACCATGCTTAGGTTGTCGCTGGTCGGCGCGCGCTTACTTTCGTAAGCGGCCGGCGGCACATGATTACCGGTGGAAAAGGCGATGAAGATGTCACCGCTGTGGTCTTCATTACCACCACCGGTGCGGGCGAGACCGAGGCTGGCGCGTTGCGCCAGGCGCGTACATTGGTGCGGCAGCAACGGCGCATCGGTGGCCAGGCAAACGACTATCGAACCCATGCCCGGGTGCGGCAGCGAAGCCTTGAGGAACGGCGAGTCGGCCTGTTCCATGTAGCGTCCGACCGGGTAGCCGTCGACGCGCAATTCGTTACGGATGCCGTGGTTCGCCTGGACGATGGCGCCAACAGTCCAGCCGCCCTGAGTGCGGCTCAGACGCCGCGAAGCGGTGCCGATACCGCCCTTAAATTCGTGGCAGATCATGCCGCTGCCACCACCAACCGCGCCTTCGATAACGGGTCCACTCACCGCATTACTCAGAGCTTCGGCCACATGCTCGGATTTCACATGGAAACCATTGATGTCGTTGAGCAGGCCGTCATAGGTCTCCAGTACCACCGGCATGTTCCAGTAGAGACGGCCGTCATCCGGCTGTTGTTCACGATCCAGCACAACCAGTGCATCGCGCACCACGCCCAGGCTGTGGGTGTTGGTGAAAGCGATGGGACTGGTCAAAAGACCCGCTTCGCGAATCCACTCCAGACCGGTGGCGTCGCCGTTGCCGTTCAACACATGGACGCCCGCAAAGCACGGTTGCTGGCTGGTGGAACCAACACGTGGTTCGATGACCGTTACACCGGTCAGGACGTCGCGGCCGTTGGCGGTGCGTCCTCGCACATTACTGTGACCGACCCGTACGCCCGGCACATCGGTGATGGCATTTAGGGGACCGGATTGCAGTTGGCCGAACTGAATGTTCAGGTCGCGGGCGCGTGGCTTCATCGTGTCTTTCATGATCTCTCTCTTGTTTTGATTTGTTTCATGACTGGGGCCTGGCCAACCATCAGCAGAACCGAGTCTGCCAATCAATTGCCGGTCTTGACCGTGTTCCACGCGCGGGTTCGAATGCGCTCCATCTTCAGCGGGAGTGGTTCTAGCGGAAACAACGTGTCCAACACTTGCTTGGACGGATACACCCCTGGGTTGTCGCGGATTTTTTTCTCGACAAGCGCAGTGGCATCCTTGTTGGCATTCGGATAGCTCAGGTAGTTGGATGACTCAGCGATGACTTCGGGGCGCAACATATAGTTGATGAAGGCCAATCCTTGCTCCGGGTTCGGCGCATCGTTGAGTTGCACCAGACTCTCCACCCACACCGGGGCACCTTCGCGTGGAATGCTGTAGACAAGGTTGCGATGGTTGCCAGCCAGCTCGGAGGCTTTTTGCGCATCGGCGACACCACCCGCCCAGCCCAGCACGACGCAGATGTTGCCATTGGCTAGATCAGAGATGAATTTGGAAGAGTCGAAGTAAACGATATGGGGACGAAGTTTCAGCAGCAGTTCCTGGGCTTTTTTGTAATCGTCCGGGTTCTGGCTGTTGTATGGCAATCCAAGGTAGTGCAATGCGATGGGAATAACCTCGCTAGGAGCGTCCAGCATGGCCACACCGCATTGACTAAGTTTGGCTAGATTTTCTTCCTTGAAAATGAGGTCCCAGGAATTGACTGGCGCATCTGCGCCGAGTATCGATTTAACCTTATCCGCGTCATAGCCTATGCCTGTGGTACCCCACAGATAAGGGGCCGCATAGCTATTTCCGGGATCGTTGCTCTGCAACTTGGCGAGGATGTCGGGATCGAGATGGGACCAGTTGGGGAGCTTTGAGCGATCCAGTTTTTTCAGCACACCTGCTTTGATCAGGTTCGGTAGCAGGTCGGCACTGGCAACCACTACGTCATAGCCACTGCGGCCAGCCATCAGTTTGCTTTGCATGACGTCGCTGTTGTCGAACACATCGTACACAGCGCTGATGCCCGCTTCTTTCTGGAAGTCTTTTACCGTGTTCGGGGCAATGTAGTCATACCAGTTGTAGATATGAACACTGTGCTTTTCAGCTTCATCGGCCTCGGCGCAGACCAGGCCGAAACTGAACAGCGAGACCAGCGCGAATTGCATGTAACGAATTGGTTTCATGGGGATGCTCCAGAGCGTTAGAACCGAGTCCAGGGACACGAGCACTGCTCTTGCTAGTGTGTGAATTATTGTTGTGGCAGGGGCGAGATCGGCGTTAAAGCGGAACAATCGCTGAGGTGTGGTTAAACCCCTCGCTCCTGATTCAGGGGATGAGTAGTTCACGTCGGCCATCACCGTGCTCAATCTGCTCGCCGGTCAGGAGCAGGCGGCGGTCACTGAGGTAGTCATAGTCGTGGCGGGCGGTGCGCAACAGGTCGAGATCCAGCTCCACCACCTGCCGGCACTCTGCGCGCCCCGCTTCAAATAGCGTGCGCCCGAAGGGATCGATTGCTGCACTCCCACCGGCAAAGACGAGGCCTTCATCGCCGTCGCCGACTCGATTTACCATCACCGCGAATGCCTGGTTCTCCTGAGCGCGAGCCATAATCGCGGTGCGGTGGACAGGGCCGTAGGGATCCATGTTGCCGTTAGTGACAAGGATCAGCTCGGCGCCGAGTTGGCCGAGCGCCCGAGCACTTTCCGGCAACTCAATGTCGTAGCAAATCAGAATGCCGACACGGATGCCCTTCCAGAGCGCAGTGGCATAGCGGTCTCCCGGTTGGAACAGTCCGCGTTCCGACGGCCAAAGGTGAGTCTTGCGATAACTCAAGGCGATCCCTTGTGGGGTTACCAGCAAGGATGTGTTGTAGAAGGTGCCGGAGTCGTTCTCAGCCAGACCAACCACCACTGAGACGTTCCGTTCGCGTACGGCGCGCTGCACGGCCTGCACACTTGGCCCGTTAACGGGCTCGGCGATTTCGGCGAGCTGTTGCGCGCTGGCAAATCCCATCAACTGCGTCTCTGGAAAAATCAGCAGATCGGTATCCACTGCGCAAGTAGCGATGGCCTGTAAGGTACGCTCCAGGTTATAAGCAGTATCGCCATCGCGACCGGTAAGTTGTACAAGCTCAATCTTCATCGGTGATCCTTTCACGTGTATGTGGGCTCGCAATCGCCAAACTGAACAGCACCCGCCAGGGCTGAAATGGAGTATGGAGAGCCATAAAACGGAAAGTAATTACTTCGATGGGGTAACCCCATATGGGTAGAAACGTGAGCATTACATTGCAGGACATGGCCTGGCACCAGGCGATTGGCAGGCTCATAGAGGCACTTGACCGTCCTAATTTCTGGTTGACCCTGGTGCGTCTGTTAGATAGATACATTCCAGTGGACAGTTGGGTTGTGCTGATTTTCAGCAATGGCCGGCCGCAGGTGCTCGCAGAATGCCCAGGCAAGGATGGCGGGCCAGATCCACTCTTTCAGGATTACCTCAAAGGCCTGTATCTGCTCGACCCCTTTTACCTGGCCAACCGGGAAGCACCGCAGAACGGTTTGTTTTGGCTAGCCGACGCGGCGCCGGAGTGCTTTGAACAAACCGACTACTACCAACGCTACTTCCGCCTCAATGTCGTTGCCGACGAAGTACATATCAACGTCCAGCTCGACGCGGAACGCACCCTCAGCCTGTCGCTGGGAAATGAGTGTCTCTTCAGTGCGGAGCAGACCGCCCTGCTCACACTCATCCAGCCTTGGGTCGCCGCCCTGATGCGTCAGCGCATGGCATTCGAGCGGGAAGCGCTGGAGCAGAACACGTCGCCGACACCAAGCTGGCAGAGCTGGCTGGACTCCACTGACCAGCAGTTGGAAACGCCGCTCTCCGCCCGCGAACTGGAAGTCGGCCGGCTTATGCTCAGCGGCTGCTCGAACAAGGAGATCGCGCGCAAGCTGGCGATTTCCGCGGAGACTGTAAAGGTCCACCGCAAGCACATGTACAGCAAGCTCGGCATTAAATCTCAGTCCGAGCTGTTCTCACTGTTTTTGAACGCGCAGAGCTGAAGCCGTTGTTTCATAAAGGCTTCAGTTCCCAAGACAATCGGCATCGCCGCCACGCTTCCACATCAAGCGTTGACCATGCAGCCTAAAGATTTGGTTTGAGTCAGCCCGTATTGTCATCATGAAAAGGCGTCCCCCGGTGGGTAAAAATCAATGAAGCTGCCGTTGCCTCTGTAGCTCCCTCTTCAGCCAGGTACCCGCCGGTTGCACGCCTTCTGGACATCGCACCTCATAGGCGCGGCCACTCATGCTGCTTCTGGTGGTAGCAAGTTCGATGAAGTCTTCTGCGCTGTTCACCTTATTCTTGCCTTCGAGATAATTCAGCTTCTGCTCCAGATGCGCCCGAGCCCGGGGACCTGAGAATTCGTCCCCGTTGCGCACAAACAGACATTCACTATGCTCGACATAGTCCAGCAAGCTCTTTATCTCCAGAGTGGCTTGAGGTGTGGTTTGAGCCTGCACACTGGTCAAGATTGCGACAAGGCTGATACCCGCCGCCATCATCCATCGGCTGATGAGCCGTGCCGCTTCTCCTATCCACATACGCATGATTCATCCTCGCGCTGAAAGTGCAACGGTGGGGCCGTTAGTGGCCCCGCGCACGCGTTGCACCGTGGTAGCTTTGAAAGGCGCGCCGAAGTGCTCACCACTGACACGGCACCCGCTTCATAACGGCGTGCGACTTATCGGGAAGACACGCACATTGATGGCGTGCTCACCGACATTGCACAGGCTGCCTGCGAATGATGACGTCCCTGGTCTCATCGATCATCGAGTTCCTCACGGTGAATCCGCATATTGCCTATCTGGCGGTGTTTCTTCTGGCACTTTGCGAGTCAATCCCGATTATCGGCGCTGTCGTTCCCGGTACCGCGGTGATTCTCGCACTCAGTGCCTTGGTGCCCAGTGGCGTATTACTGCTCTGGCCGCTGCTGATCGCCGCCACGACAGGTGCCATCGTGAGCGATGGTCTTTCGTTTTGGCTCGGGCGTCGATACCACCGAGAAATTCTTGGTTTCTGGCCTTTGAACCGACACCCTGAACTGATTCAAAGCAGCGAAGCATTCTTTGAGCGTCACGGCGCCATGAGTGTGTTTTTCGCGCGCTTTGTACCGGGTGTCCGCGCCTTCATCCCGCTATTCGCCGGAATGATGGGGATGGCGGCCAGTCGATTCTATGCTGTCAATGTCACCTCGGCGTTCGCTTGGGCTTTGTCGCATATCCTCTCAGGCGTTCTCGCAGGTGCAACGTTCCGCCTTCTTGGAGCGGCTGCCAAACCCCTTGCGATCTTGTTGGTCGTTCTACTCGTGACGGGCTGGGCACTCCTGCATATCGTGCGCTGGACGTTGCGTCACGGTGTCCCTTTCTTCATCGACGCACTGCGGCGACTGCGGTCGTGCGCAGGCACCCACGACACACGGTTGAGCCGCGGCGTCACCCGATTGCTTGATCCTTCACGACCCGAAGCACGGACTCTCGCATTGTCGGCAGTGCTTCTCGTCGGTGCAGCCTGGCTCTTTTTCGGCATCCTTGAAGATGTGGTCACCGGTGACCCGTTACTGCTCGCAGACAGCGCGATATTCCACGCTCTTCAGGATCTTCGTACAGCGCCAGGTGATGCAGTAATGATCGCCATTACAGAACTCGGCGACACCCTGGTCGTGGTGGCGGTCACAACGGCTGTCTTACTGTGGCTCCTGTGGAAACGCGCCTGGCGTACAGCAACTTATTGGCTGGTAGCGATTACCGGCGCTTCGGTGCTCAACACAATCATCAAAGTCGCGTTGCATCGAGCTCGCCCCGGTGAACTTCTCTACTCTGGGTGGAGTGCATTTTCCTTCCCTAGCGGCCATAGCACGGTCAACTTCGTGTTGTACGGTTTCCTTGCTTTTCTCATCGCGCGAGAGATCCGCCCGGCATGGCGCCTGGTGGTCATTCTCGGCGCAGCAACCCTGGTATTTCTGATTGCCTTCTCGCGTCTCTACCTCGGTGCGCATTGGCTTTCCGACGTGCTCGGGGGGATGGCATTCGGGTCGGCGTGGCTGGCATTGCTCAGCCTGTCCTACCTGAAGCGCCAAGCCGGACGCATTGACTCCATGGGCTTGTTCGCCGTCGGCGGTTTGGCACTGATTCTGGCCGGCGGACTCAATGTCTATCGTAGCCATGCGACAGACAGCGATCGCTATGCCATCAAGTCAGTAGAGCCGTCCATGACCGCCACGGATTGGTGGGCGTCGGGTTGGGAACAACTGCCGGCACGGCGTATTGATCTGACTGGTGAAACGAATGAGCCGCTGACGTTCCAGTGGGCCGGTGGCCTGACGGAGTTGAGGGATGTCCTGCAGCGTAACGGGTGGCGCGACTCAGCGGCCTGGACACCGTTGAATGCCCTGAATTGGCTCTCCATCCAGACCGACTCGGCAGCGCTCCCAGTCATTCCACTTTTCGCCAGTGGTCGCCTCCCCAGTCTGACGCTCATTCGACCGAATAGTGACGGCGCGCTGACCAGCTCGCGCCTCGTGCTTCGAGTATGGGTCGTCGATTTCGAGCTCACGAACGGGCGCTCTTCAGCGCTGTGGATGGGGTCAGTTGTAGAGGAGCGTTTCTATCATCCCCTCTCCCTCGTGACGTTAACGTCGACACAGCCCGGTATGAATGCACCAAGGGGCACTCTGGCTGGCGTTTTTGACAACAGGCAACTCCTGCCTCGGCCCGAAGGAACAGCAAATGGAGATTGGGATGGCAATGTCCTGTTAGCTCGACACGGCAAGCCACAGGAAAAAATCTCCGACTGATCGCGGCGAATGCCTGGCATGGGTTTCAAACGTTGACCTCCGCGGTTTCAGGCAGCGTTTTGCGGCGTCGGCGCTCGAACCAGAGATAGACCACTGGCGTGGTGTAGAGCGTCAGTATCTGCGATACCGCCAGGCCACCGACAATCGCGATGCCCAACGGCTGACGCAACTCGGAGCCGGCACCGTGCCCGAACGCCAGCGGCACGGCCCCCAGCAAAGCAGCCAGTGAGGTCATCAGAATCGGTCGCAAGCGCAACAGACAACCTTCACGCACCGCATCCCGGGGTGACAGGCCCTGCTGCTGGGCCTGCAACGTGAAGTCGACGATCATGATCGCGTTCTTCTTGACGATACCAATCAGCAAAATGATGCCGATCATCCCCAGCACCGACAGATCCTGACCACAGAGCATCAATGCCAGCAGTGCGCCGAAACCAGCAGACGGCAAGGTCGATATGATGGTCAGCGGGTGAATCGCATTCTCGTACAGCACGCCCAGTACGATGTAGACCGTGAGGATCGCCGCCAGAATCAGCCAGGGTTGTGACTTCAATGAGTCCTGAAAAGCCTGAGCGGTGCCCTGGAAACTGCCCAGCACGGTGTCGGGCATGGCCACGGCCAGGGACGCTTGATTGATCGCGGTGACCGCTTCACTCAGGGCATGGCCGGGCGCGAGGTCGAACGACAGGGTAATGGCCGGGAACACGCCCTGGTGGTTGATGATGATCGGCACTTGTTCGGTCTTGACGCTGGCCAGCAGGTTCAGCGGCACCAGGGCGCCGGAACTTGCGCGGACAAATAAATGCTCAAGGGTGGCGGTGGACGTTTGCCAGCTCGGATCGAGTTCAAGGATCACGTGGTTCTGATCGAGCTGGGTAAACATCGTCGCAATCTGTCGCTGACCGAAGGCGTCATACAGCACGTCGTCGATGGCCTGCACCGTTACGCCCAGCCGTGCAGCCGTGGAACGGTCGATCACCAGGGTCGATTGGGCGATGGCCTGTTGCTGGTCCGACGTTACGTGCTGCAACTGCGGCAAACTCTTGAGTTTCTCCAGCAGCACACCGCTCCAGTGATCCAGTTCGACACTGTCCGGGTCTTGCAGGGTGTACTGGTATTGGGTCTTGCTGGCCCGACCACCAATCTGGATGTCCTGGTTGGCCTGCATGAACACTTTGATTCCGGATAACCGGTCGAGCGCCGGTTGCAGGCGACGGATAACGTCGGCGGCGCTGGCGGTGCGCTCGCTGAACGGCTTCAGGTTGATCATCACCTTGCCCTGACTCACGGTCGGGTTCGGGCCAATCCAGAAATACACCCGGGCCACCGCCGGGTCCTGGCCGATGATGTCGGCAGCGCGGTTGACCTGTGCACGCATCGCGATGGGTGAAATATCAGCCGCTGCTTCGGCGACACCCTGGATCAAGCCGTTGTCCTGTTGCGGGAAGAAGCCCTTGGGGATGCCGACATACAGCGCTGCCGTCGCCACCATGGTTGCGATGGCCACCGCCATGGTGATGCGCTGATGGTCCAGCACCCAATCCAGGCTACGGCGATAACCATTGTGCAAGCCTTCGAACACCCGCTCGCAAGCCTGGGCAAAGCGCCCCTCTTCATGATCGGCATGGGGTTTGAGCAGCCACGCGCAGAGCATCGGTGTGACGGTCAGGGAAACGATGCCGGACATGATAATCGCGACGCTGACGGTCACCGCAAATTCACGCATCAAGCGCCCGACAATGCCAGACATCAACAGAATCGGGAGGAACACCGCAATCAGCGACACCGTCATCGAGACAATGGTGAACGCCACCTCGCGCAAACCGTCGACCGCCGATTGCAGGCGCGACTTGCCCATCTCCAGATGCCGGACAATGTTTTCCATGACCACGATGGCATCGTCCACCACAAACCCTACGGCAATCGCCAGGCCCATGATCGACAGGTTGTCGAGGCTATAGCCCAACAAGTACATCACCCCGAACGTGGCCACCAGGGACAACGGGATGGTCAGGCTGGGAATCAGCGTTGCCGTGGCTTTGCGCAGAAACACAAAGATCACCACGACCACCAGCGCAATCGACAGCAGCAAGGTGAACTGCATGTCGTTGACCGAGGCCTCGATGGTTTGGGTACGGTCACCGACCACCTGTACCTGTACGTCTCGCGGCAACGAGGCGGTCAGCTCGGGCAGCTTGGCCTTGAGGGTGGCGATGGTCGACAGCAGGTTGAAGCCCGGCTGTTTGTGGATGTCGACGATAACCGTTGGCTCGGCACCCAATTGCGCGGCTTGTTGCGTGTCCTCGGCGCCGGCAATCACCCTACCCAGGTCACCGAGCTTGATCGGCATGCCGTTCTTATAGGCGATGACCTGATCACGATAATGCTGTGGGTCGAGCAATTGATCGGTCGCACCGAGGGTGATCGAACGGCTTTGACCATCGAGGGTGCCCTTGGGCTGATCAAGGGTGCTGACGCCGATCACACTGCGCACATCCTCCAGGGTCAGGCCACGAGCGGCCAGCGCATCGGGATCGATCTGCACCCGCACCGCCGGTTTCTGCTCTCCGTGAAAATCCACCAGGCCGACGCCGGGCATCTGCGACAAGCGCTGGGCAATGTAGTTATCGGCGTAGCGGTCCAGCTCTGGCAATGTGCGCACGGGTGAAGTCACGGCCAGTGACATCACTGTACCTTCAGCCGGATTGACCTTGTTGAAGGTCGGTGCGCTGGACATGGTCTTGGGCAGATTCGGTGTGGCCGTGTTGATTGCCGTTTGCACATCCTGCGCGGCACCATCGATGTCTCGCGACAGATCGAACTGCAATACCACCTGGGTTTTACCCGCCGCACTCGACGAGGTCATCGACGTCACTTGCGGCACGGCCGCAAAGGCGCGCTCCAAGGGCGTCGCCACCGAAGACGCCATGGTTTCGGCGCTTGCCCCAGAGAGTTTGGCGGTGACCTGAATGGTCGGGAAATCCACCGTCGGCAGCGGCGCCACAGGCAGATGAAAGTAAGCAAAGGCACCGAGCAGCAAAACCCCGATGGCCAACAGACTCAGCCCGACACGCCGTTGAATCAGTCCGGCCAGCGCATTCATTGGGCCGCCTCCGCCAAATCGGCAGCGGTTTCGGTCTTGACCGGCGTGACCTTCAGCCCCGGCGCGATGCGCGACTGGCCCTGCACCACCACGGTTTCACCAGCCGCCAGGCCCTGGCGAATCCACTGCTTGCCATCGACGACGGTGGCGGCATCGACCAGACGCGGTTGCACCCGTTGATCGGCATCCACCACATAGACGAAGTTACCCTGACGCCCCAATTGCACCGCGTCGGCCGGGACCACGGCCACGTCCTTATGCGTCTGCACCAGCAACCGCGCGCTCACCAACTCGCCCGGCCAGAGTTTCGCGGCGCCATTGTCGAATTGCGCCTTGAGCTGGATCTGGCCACTGGCGGCGGTGACCTGGCTGTCGATAAAACTCAAATGGCCGCGGGCGATTTCCTGTTGTCCATCGCGGGTCATCGCCACCACCTGCAATGCGCCTTTGGCGTTCTCTTCGAGAATTTCCGCCAGTTCATCCTGGGACACGGCGAAGGCCACGGAAATCGGGTTCATCTGGGTGATCGTCACCAGTCCGGTGGCTTCGGCGCCGTGGGCAATCGCACCGACGTCCAGCAGGCGCTGGCCGGTACGACCGGTCAACGGTGCCTTGACCTGGGTGAATTCCAGTTGCAGGCGAGCCACGTCCAGTCCCGCTTGATCGGCCTGCAAGGTGGCCTGCTGCGCGCCCAGTTGGGCGCGGTAGGTGTCGACGTCCTGGGTCGGCCCGGCCTTGGCGGCGGCCAGTTTACTGGCCCGGTCAAGGTTGACCTTCAGGTTAGCCAGTTGCGCCTGATCCTTGGCCACCAAGGCCTGTGCCTGGGCCACCTGTGCCTGATACACACGCGGGTCGATGACCGCCAGCAAGCTGCCAGCGGTGACGATCTGCCCTTCGTTGAACAGGACTTTTTGCAACTCTCCATCCACCCTCACCCGCACATTCACGCTGTTGAGCGGCTGCACATTGCCGATGGCGCTGATCCAGACGGGAAGGTCCTGACGGCTGACCTGGGTCATCTGCACCGGCACGGCGCCTGCATCGACCTTCACCGGTGCGGCATGGGCTTGCCGGGTCCATTGAAAGCCGCCGATGACAGCGGCCAGCGAGAGCACCACTGCCCCTGCGAACATAACGCGACGACGTGGGTTCAAGGCATTCATGGGTGAGCCACCTGAGCAGAAGAATTGGAAGCGAGGGTGTCCGGCGAGAAATCCCCGCCCAAGGCGCGGAACAGGCCGACGGCGGCCTGCAAATGCTGGAGGCGTACCTGCAACAGCGTGTCTTCGGCCTGGTATTGGGTGCGTTCGACGATCAGCAGTGTCTGGAAATCGGTCGAGCCGAGTCGGTAGCGAACCTGCGCCAGACGTGCGGCTTCGCGGGCAGAGTCCACGGCGGACTGATTCAGGGCGTAGCTCTTATCGAGTTCGCGGGCCGCACTGAGCTGGGTTTCAACATCCTGCAGCGCTTCGATGATCGACTCGCGATAACTCGATGCCAGCTCCTGGACATGGGCCTGGTCGAAATGCAGTTGACCCTTGAGCTGACCACCGGCAAACACCGGTTGGCTGAGCATGCCGATGGCGCTCCAGATCTGGCCGCCGGCGAGCGTATCAATGCCGCCCAGCAGATCCAGCGACAGGTTCGGTAAAAACGCGGCACGGGCCACGCCCACGTCGAAGTTGGCGGATTTCAGCCGCGCTTCGGCGGCCTGGATGTCCGGCCGCTGACGCAACAAACCAATCGGCAGGCCGGTCGAAGGCTGCGGCACTTGCAAGGTTTTCAGCCCGTTTCCTTGCAGATGAAAGCCCTCGGGCTGTGCCCCCACCAGCACAGCCAATTGGTACAACGCCAGATCCCGTTGTTGCCGCAGGGGCGGCATCGCCGCTTCAAAGGTCTGCATGGCATTGCGCTGCTGGGCGACTTCCAGATTCGACACGGCGCCCTGGCTGGCCTGGACTTCCACCAGATCCAACACCTGTCGCGCATCGTCGGCAATGGATTGGGCCAGACGCAGCCGGTCCTCCAGGGACAGCACCTCGAAGTAGCGGTCGGCGATGCTCGCGCCCAGGCTCATGCGCAGGGTTTGCGCATCAAATACCGTGGCATTGGCCAACGCATCGGCGGAGTCAGCGGCAGCGCGTTGTTTGCCCCAGAAATCCACTTCATAGGTAGCTTCGGCAAATACGCTGCGTTTTTCCGTCGAGCCGTAATTGTTCTGTCGTTGGTAATTGCCCCCCAGATTCAGCGCCGGATATTGCGCCGCTCCGGCCACCTGCGCCGAGGCGCGGGCTTCATCGATGCGGCTGACCGCCGCCTTGAGGGTGTAGTTGGAGGCTTGGCCCTGGGCGATCAATGAGTCAAGCTCGGCGCTGTGAAACTCACGCCACCACTGGCCCCCCTGAGCCGCCGAGCTGTCTGTCGGGCCATTGAACTGTTGCGCCAGGGGCAACTCGGGTTGCTGGTATTGCGGCACCATCGAGCAGCCGTCAAGCATGAGCATGCCGAACAACGTCAACGCCATGGATGAAAGACACGCAACCCGCCTGCTGCGTGCCGCCAAAGTTGATACCGACATGGGCAAGCCATCCCCCGCTAAACCTGTGTGGAGCAATCCACGAATGGGCAGAAGATAGCGAGGGGTGCCTGCCAGAGCGTTCGTCGGCAGATAAACTTTTGTTTAGCCTTGCTCCGGCGTCTCCTGAAAGCTGTAGCCGGCACCGGGAATGGTCTTGATCAGCGAATAGTCGAAACCTTCATCGAGTTTGCGCCGCAAGCGATGGATATGTTTATCGATAACGTTGTCATTGGGGTCAAAAGCGTAGTCCCAGGCGCTGTCGAGCAGCATGTCGCGGGTCACCACCTGACCGCTGTGGCGCATGAGTTTCTCAAGCAAAAGCGCCTCGCGATGCTGCAAGGCAATGACCCGGCCCCGGCGTACGGCGGTGCGTGTGGCGCAGTCGAGTTGCAGCTCACCGACTTGCAACTGTCGCGCAGGCCTCGTCGTCTGTTCGCGCCCACGCAGCAAGGCATCGAGCCGCGCCAGCACTTCGGCGAACGCGTACGGCTTGGCCAGATAATCATCGCAACCGGCCTGCAGGCCTTCAACCTTGTCGGTGGTCGACGCCTGCGCACTGAGCATCAGGATCGGCACCCGCAACTGTTTAGCTCGCAGCGCCTTGACCAGGCCGACACCGTCGAGGCCGGGCAAACGACGGTCGACGATCAGCACGTCATGGATTTGCTCCAGGGCCATGCCCAGCCCACTATTGCCATCGCTGGCGATATCGACGATGTGACCGCTTTCGCTCAACCCGCGTAGCAAGTACGCAGCGGTCTGGGCGTCATCTTCAACCACAAGAATGCGCAAGGCACCGTCTCCAGAAATCTACCTAAACTTTTATTTACCTGACGGGAACGTGGCACAGCCGCAGGCTTTGTCACACTATGCCACCTCTGCCCGATTATGTGAGCGGTTCATCTGCCATGACCCATGTTCTAGTCGTCGAGGACGACCTGCCTACCAGCCGCGAAATTGAAGCGGCGCTGTGTGACCACGGCTTCACCGTGAGCTGCGTCCACAACGGTCGCGAAGGTCTGCTCAAAGCCCTGAGTGAACCGTTCGATCTGATCGTCCTGGATCGCATGTTACCCGGCGGCCTCGACGGGCTTGGCGTACTGACCGCATTACGGGCGGCAAGTGTGAGCACCCCGGTGCTGATCCTCAGCGCCTTGAGTGCGCTGGACGAAAGGGTTCGCGGCCTGCGCGCGGGCGGTGATGATTACCTGACCAAACCCTTCGAATTCATCGAGCTGACCGCACGCCTGGATGCGCTGAACCGTCGCCGCGCCGAACCGGTCTCCGAAGCTCGGGAAACACGCTTGCGGGTCGGCAATCTGGAGGTCGACCTGTTGAGCCGGGTGGTCCGGCGTGGTGACCGGGTCATTGATCTGGTGCCCCGTGAGTACGCGTTGCTGGAACACTTGATGCGCCATGCAGGACAAGTGGTCACCCGCACCATGCTGTTCGAAGCGGTCTGGAACTACGCCTACGACGAGCGCACCAACGTCATCGAAGTCCACATGGGCCGTTTGCGTCGCAAGATCGACGACGAAAACGAACCGTCGATGATCCACACCATTCGTGGAGCCGGCTATGTCCTCCGTTCGCCTGAGTGAGATCCCGCGCACCATCAGTTTTCGCACCGGCCTGCTGTTTCTAGGACTGTTCGGCTGTTCGTTTCTGGCGCTGTTCGGTTATGTCTATTGGCAAACAGCGTTCTACCTGAAAACCGAAGCGGATACCGCGCTGTATCGCCAGGTGGAAAGCCGCAGTGCACAGGACCCCGAGTCGCAACTCAGGGAAATCCGCAATCACGCCGAGCAGGATACCGAAGCGCGCGTTCCCCATAGCCTGTTCGACGCGCAAGGCCAGTTCATTGCCGGGGCCATCCAGCAATTGCCGCCCTTCTCCGCCTACGACAAACCTCAGGAGTTCGATTGGCGCAAACCCAGTGGTCATCAGCGCCCGATACGCTTCATTGTCCATCACCTGGCCGACGGCAAGACCTTGCTGGTGGCCCAGGACATCCACGACATACGCGAATTTGACGAACTGTTGATCAAGGCACTGGTTTCAGGCGGCCTGCTGTTGCTGGTGGTAGGCCTGTTTGGCGCGTTGGTGCTGGGTTACTCGGCCCACCGGCGCCTGGACAAGGTCAGTCGCTCGATCAAGGGGATCATCGAAGGCGATTTGACCGGCCGCTTGCCAATCCAGGGCAACAACGACGACATCGACCGCCTCGCCTCGGTGGTCAATGGCATGCTCGATGAACTGGAGCGCTTGATGAACGAGGTCAAAGGCGTGTGTGACGACATCGCTCACGACCTGCGCACCCCTCTGACTCGGTTGATCGCCGGGCTGGAGCGCACCCAGCGCCGCGGTCTCGATGAAGCGCAATACGCCGCGAGCATCGACGCAGCGCTGGTCGAAGCCAAGGCGCTGCTGTTGACCTTCAAGGCCTTGCTGCGTATCTCGGAAATCGAAAACAGCGCCCGCCGCAGTCACTTCGCACCGCTGGACCTCAACCTGATCAGTGCCGACGCCACCGAGCTCTATGAGCCGTTGGCAGAAGAACGTGGCATCAGTCTCACGCTCAATGAAAGCCAGATTCCCGCCGTCATCGCCGGAGACGCACAGTTGTTGTTTGATGCACTCTGCAATCTGCTGGATAACGCCATCAAGTTCTGTCCCGACCATAGCCAGGTCAACCTGACCGTGATCGCCGATCATGGCTCGGTCGGAATTCGTGTCACAGACAACGGACCGGGCATTGCCGAAGGTGAGCGCGAAGCCGTGTTTCGTCGGTTGTACCGTGCCGAAGCGAGCCGACACACGCCAGGTAATGGCCTGGGGTTAAGCATGGTCTCAGCCGTGGCGCGCTTGCACGACCTCAAGCTGACTGTCAGTGACGCGGCGCCTGGCTGTCGCATCGAACTGCTTGGCAAGACGGGGTTGGCGGGCACATCCGCGCCCCTTGGCCTTGTCTGATTAGCCGGGCTCCTGGCGGTTTGGCTGGGCGTGGGCCGAAACACGCAACGCGATAAAACCTCCCGCCGTATTGATCTCCCCTCGCCCCCCAAAAATCCAGCCTCGCCGCCAACCTGTCGAAAAATTCATTTTGCGGAGAACAGGGCGAAAGGCCGTGAGCGTCAAGATGAGTTCAAGCCAACAAACAGTGTTGGCTCAACTCACTACTGGAGAACACTCATGAACAGCCTTAAAGCCCTTTTGATCGTGACCTTGATGACCGCCTCCGTCGCCGCAATGGCAGAGGGCGGTGGCGATACCGTGATGGACAAAATGGAAGCGGCAAGGGCGACCGCCATGATCTCGCTTCAACAGTCAGGGTCTGCCACGGCTACAGCCACTGCCAGCACCCAGAACACCTCCTCCAGTGACGTCTCGCGCTCGAATTGACCTTGTGTACGTCCCGTCACCGTTAAGAACGGTCTAGCGCGATATCGGTTAAATCATCGAGGTTCCACGGATTATGACTCGTCCAATTCCAGCGGCAGCCAACTACAGCATTGTGTTGGTTAACTACAAAACGCTTGATCTGACCAGAACCTGCCTCACGCTTCTGCAGGAGGCTCTGCGTGGGACAAATGTTCCGGTGATTGTGGTGGATAACCACTCCGACGATGCGAGCAGCGAGTACTTGCGCTCGCTGGACTGGATTGAGCTGATCGAGCGCAAGCACACAGGCCCCGAAGCCGGAAACATTGCCCATGGCCGTGCTCTGGATCTCGCTTTGGCACAGGTTGAAACCGACTATCTGTTTCTGTTGCACACCGATACCTTCATTTACGATCCGGCAGTCTTTGCCATGATGCTCGACCAATGCACGGAGCACCGCGACGTGGCCGCCGTCGGATGCCTGGAGCAACTGGATCGGGGTGTCGTTCGCTCGGCCTGGCGCCTGGCTTCACGTTTTTGCAAACACTACACCCGACGGAGTTTGCTGGCGCTCGGCGTTCAGGCAAGGGCGCCCAAGCCGTATCGAGAGGTCCACCTGAAGAGCTTTTGCACGCTGTGGAACGTGGCGTTCATCAAGCAACACGGCTTTCACTTTCAAATGGATAAACGTAATCCGGGCTATGAACTGCAGGATCGAATGACTGCCCTGGGCTACCAGGTACGTTTTATTTCACCGCAAAAGATCTTCCGTTACCTGGATCACATTCAAAGCGGCACCGTATCGGCGATGGGCGGTTATGCGCGAAGTCACCGGAGGGTCCGTATGTACGAGCAGGTGACCCAAGGGAAAACCCTGAGAGTCTGGTGAATGGATAGAACCGCATGCGCAAGTTCGAGGCAGCCTGGACTGTTGGCCACAACTTGCGCCGGTGCCTACAGACACACTCTGGGCCAGAGTGCAGTAGAAATGGCGTATTACCGTGCTTTGAAGGCAACCGGAAAACCCTGCTCGCACAGGATTCGCCAGCCTTTTGCAGTGCATCCGAGCGATTACGCTTTAGTGTTGATGAGCTCGCCGGTGATCTGCCCGTTACCATTCACAACACCAGCCGTTGGCGCTGCTGTGCTAGCGGGTTGATGTTGGTGCTTTTGCATCAAGCGCTGTGCCTGACGGTCACCATGCCCCGCCTCTTGTGCGGTTTGCGCGGCAGTCTCGGTAGCTTCTTTCAGTGCGGCTGCAACATTGCTGGCCGAGGAAGCAGTGGCCGTCGCCTGACTTTCTTTCGCCTGTGGCTGACTTTGGGTAGAACTCTGCCCATTGATAGTCACTGGATTTGATGCGGATACGGCTCCGATGGACATAGGTAACCCCTGATTGAGTGAGTTGCGCGTGCGTTCTTGGTTATTGCGATTACGTCAACAGTACCCATCAAGTCCCGGCTATCAGGACTGCCTTACTTGCCCTCCTCAATACCAACCCAAGGCAGCAGCCAGAGTAGGCGCGCAATTGTCTGGCCTCTGTCGGATCAATGTGAAAGCTTCGTGGTATTGAGTGACGACAGGGCAACTTTCCAATCCCCAAAACCCAGAGTAATGTAGTTGTTTCTACATAATGACTAGCTAACTCTACATGAACAATTGGCTAACCCTGATTCTTGGCTTGCCCACCGCCAATGCCACCGAACGCATGCGCGCCTGGCGTGCGTTGAGAGCTGCTGGTGCGGCAGTTCTGCGTGATGGTGTCTATCTGTTGCCGGACACCGACGCCTGTCGTGAAACCCTCGCCGCTGTCGAGCGCGACATCCTGGCGATCAATGGCACCGCATTTATCCTGCCCGTCGTCGATCCTGACGGGGAGCGTTTTGTCGAGTTGTTCGACCGTAGCGATGACTACAGCAAGCTACGCGCAGAGATCGAAGAGTGCCGTGGGCAGCTCAATCCTGAAAACGCATTGGCCATCACGAAACAGGTTCGCAAACTGCGCAAAACCTACGAGCAGTTGAGCAACATCGATTACTTCCCCGGCAAACCGAAAGAGCAGATTGATGCAGTCTTGCAGGAGCTTGAGATTGCCGTCAGCAGAGCCCTGTCTTCAGACGAACCGCACAGCCACAACCAACCCATCACGGTGCTCGACCGTAACGATTACCAAGGACGTGTTTGGGCAACCCGCAAGCGTCCTTGGGTTGATCGTCTTGCCTGTGCCTGGTTAATCCGCCGCTTCATTGACCCTGGCGCTAAAATCCTCTGGCTGGACACTCCACAGGACTGCCCCGCCGATGCCGTGGGGTTCGACTTCGATGACGCGGCGTTCAGTCATGTCGGCAACCGCGTGAGCTTCGAAACGTTGCAAGCCAGTTTTGCGCTTCAAGCGTCTGGCCTGGACCGCATTGCGGCTTTGGTGCATTACCTCGATGTCGGAGGCATTCAACCGGTGGAGGCTGCCGGCATCGAGCGCGTGCTCGCAGGGTTGCGTGAAACCATTCCCCATGACGACCATCTGCTGGCTGCTGCGAGCGCCATCTTCGACGGTCTGCTCGCCGTGTTTGTGAAAGAGGAACAACTCGATGAATAAGGTGGTGGCACCCATGGTTGAAGAAGAGCTGTCGAGGCCGCAAGCCGTCAGTTTGCGTGAGGCGTTCTGGTTTTGGCTGAAGCTCGGCTTCATCAGCTTCGGTGGGCCAGCGGGGCAAATTTCGATCATGCACCAAGAGTTGGTAGAGCGGCGGCGCTGGATATCCGAGCGCCGATTCCTGCATGCCCTCAACTACTGCATGTTGCTGCCCGGGCCGGAGGCCCAGCAGTTGGCAACGTACATTGGCTGGCTGATGCATCGAACCTGGGGAGGCGTGATTGCGGGGGCACTGTTTGTCCTGCCCTCATTGTTCATCCTGATCGCGCTGTCGTGGATGTATATCGCGTTCGGCGAAGTACCCGTGGTGGCCGGGCTCTTCTATGGGATCAAGCCCGCCGTGACGGCCATTGTGGTGCAGGCGGCCCATCGGATCGGCTCTCGGGCGTTGAAAAACAATTGGCTGTGGGTGATAGCGGCGGCGTCATTCACCGCCATTTTTGCGTTCAATGTTCCGTTCCCGTTGATTGTGCTGGGTGCTGCATTGATCGGTTATGTCGGCGGACGCCTGGCGCCCGAGAAGTTCAGAACCGGTGGCCATAGCGCTGCGAAAAAATCCTTCGGTCCGGCCTTGATCGATGATGACACCCCCTCCCCGGAACATGCCCGGTTCAGTTGGTCAAAACTGGCACTGCTGGCAGTGATCGCCGTCGGGCTATGGGCATTGCCGATGGGCGTTTTGACCGCAGTTTTTGGTTGGGAAGGCACCTTGACCCAAATGGGATGGTTCTTTACCAAGGCGGCATTGCTGACCTTTGGTGGCGCCTACGCGGTGCTCCCGTATGTCTACCAAGGCGCGGTCGGTCACTATGGCTGGCTAACCCCAACACAGATGATCGACGGTTTGGCGCTGGGCGAAACCACACCGGGGCCACTGATCATGGTGGTGGCCTTTGTCGGTTTTGTCGGCGCCTATGTCTCGCAGGTTTTCGGGCCCGACCAGGTGTTTCTGGCCGGGGCTGTGGCCGCCTCGCTGGTGACATGGTTCACTTTCCTGCCTTCGTTCCTGTTCATCCTCGCGGGCGGCCCGCTGGTGGAGTCGACCCACAACGAACTCAAATTTACTGCACCACTGACCGCCATTACCGCCGCAGTGGTTGGCGTGATCCTCAATCTGGCGTGCTTCTTCGGCTATCACGTGCTTTGGCCAAAGGGCTTCAACGGCAGCCTCGACTGGCCTTCAGCGTTGATCGCGATTGCTGCCGCGATTGCCCTGTTTCGCTTCAAGCGGGGCGTCATCCAAGTGTTGATGGGCTGTGCGCTCACAGGCCTGGCCGTGCATCTGCTGCGCTAGAGCACCCATAAAGGAGTTTGTGCTCTGCATAGAGGGAGATGCGCCGTTACTGTAGTATCGCCGCGCGCCGATTTTTGGATGCTGAGTGGTGATTACCCTTGCATCGCGCATCGGAATGGAGCTGTTTAATGGCTAACAAGGATATGGAATGAGTTTGCCTATAGATTTTTCTGCTGAGCAATACCTGTATCTACACCCTGACGTTAGATTGGCAGGAATCGATCCTGCAGTTCACTACTTGACGTGGGGGGTTCGAGAAGGCCGTCCTTACAAACCGAATACAGACCCGCTACTTCCTAAAGTAAAGGGAGAATTCCATTCGGATGGATTGAGGACGGTGCACAATCACGACTTCATGAGTGATCCACGTTATATCGCTGCGTATGACCGAGGCATGGAGGCCTCAGGCGCCGACTATCAATGGTACTGGCGCGTTCATCTAGGGCTTTGGGCCGCACGGACCGCAGCGAAACGCCAAGGTGATTTTGTCGAATGTGGTGTCAATTATGGCTTTCTAAGTTCAGCGATCATGAAAGACCTGGACTGGGACAGCACCGGCAAGATGTTCCATCTTCTGGACACTTACTCGGGCATCGATGACCGGTTTTTATCTGATGAAGAGAAAGACGGCGGTGTCTCTGGTAAAAGCCAGAAGTGGGTTGAAGACGGGACGTACACATCAAACATTGATGCGGTAAGAGCAAACTTCTCGGAATGGTCAAATGTAAATATCATTCAAGGCTCCATTCCTGAAACGCTGTCCCAGATCGACTCGACACAAATTGCTTACTTGCACATCGACATGAATTGCGTGCAGCCAGAAGTGGCGACCATTGAGTTTCTGTGGGATCGACTGGTGTCGGGGGCGGTCATTTTACTGGATGACTACGCCTACTTTGGCTATCAGCCGCAAAAGGACGGGATGGATCAATGGGCCGCAAAAAGGGATATTGCGATTGCCAGCCTGCCTACTGGACAAGGACTTTTGATAAAACCATAACCGGCGGCCTACACACCTGAAGATGGCCGCTACATGGGCGTTGATGTCCTTGGTAGCGGTCTTTTGAAAGCGCAGGAACGGGAATCGCCAAGTCAGGGACGATGAATGAAACGACTTGAGATTCAACGGATCGAGCACCTTCCGCCAGAGATCCTGAGCCTGGAAAAAGAGGCCATCGGGGAAGGATTCAGGTTTCTCACCCGCCTGATTGCCGAATGGAAATCCGGGGCTAATCGATTCGACGCACCAGGCGAGTGTCTGATGGCAGCGTATAGGGACCATTGCCTGATAGGCATCGGAGGCCTCTCGGTTGATCCGTATGCTCAACACGATACGGCAAGGCTTCGACGGGTATACGTTGCAGCTTCATCAAGAGGACTAAAAGTCGGACAAGCGTTGGTTGATGCGCTTGTCGAGTTCGCCTCTTATCGTTTTCGGATCGTACGCCTTTCTACTGATACACCTGAAGGAGACGCCTTCTATCGGCGTTGCGGCTTCAACCGATCAGATGATGAGCATGCCACCCATACCCTGTTTCTTGGCGACGCATGATTCAGGCAGCAATCGGCCAAATGAAGACATTCGCCGAGCCAAATGCAAGCACCCAGCAAGAACGGTCCCTCCCCTAGCTGCCCCCGAAACAACAAAGCCCAACACTAGACTGGGTTTCAAGATGAGCGTGGATCGCTTATCAAGTATTCATTGAAGGGATGAGCATGATGAGCCGAACCCGTCATATCCGCCTAATGGCGACCTATAACGAGTGGATGAACGCAAAGATTTATGAGGCAGCCAGAAGCCTGCCAGATGAAGAACTCTCAGTGGATAGGAAAGCATTCTTTGGTTCAATTCTTGGAACGTTGAACCATCTGGTGGCCGGCGACACTGTCTGGCTAAAGCGATTCGCCAAGCACCCAGCGAACTACTTGGCTTTGGGACCGATTCGGCAGCTTCCTACGCTCAAAAGCCTCGACCAGTTGCTGTTCTCGAATATCCGAGAACTTTCGGCACATCGAGAGTGGCTCGATCAGAAAATTGTCGAGTGGTCTTGCTCCATTGCAGAGTCGGATCTAGATCACACCCTCAATTACACAAGCATGAAGGGAATACCCGCTGACAGGGACTTTTATGGTTTGCTCATGCATTTCTTCAATCATCAAACGCATCACCGTGGACAAGTGACTACCTTGCTTTCACAAACGGGGGTCGACATAGGTGATACGGATCTGGTCGTCCTCATTCCATCCGAGCCCTGCGCAAAGTAGAAAAGCCCAGCTCAGCCACATGTGATCTGGTCGGCGAAACAGCGCAGCCATCCGGGCTGGTTGCCGATCCCGAGTGACGTCTAACGGCCAATAGCTGACCTTGCAGATCGGCTGCCAGAAAGCCACTTTTCCACTGCTATGCTAACAACGTCTGTTTCTACGCCAGAGACGAGCAGAATGGCAGCACTAGGCATTTCTTATTCATTGCACATCGTCAGAGGAACGCCCCGCGATGCGACACTCACTTAAGCATTCGAGACTTCGTTTTGGCTTTTTACTGACTGTTATCTCAATGGGGCTTACCGCTTGTTCCAGTAACGACAATATCAATACACCTGCCACAGCCATTGCTCGACCACCGATCGATGATAGCGAGACGTCTTCTGTACGTGTCACTACCAGCTGGATACAACACTCGCTTAGTCAAGCTGAATGCCTGAAGCACGCTCAATCAGCGCTTACAAAAGCGAGATATTTTGTTGATGCCGGAGACAGGTCCGTTTTTGGGTTTCGTCAAGGGATGACTTTTTCGATCCGCTGCGACTACGAAGGCGTTGCATTTTTAGCAGTGGCTTATCGCCACAGACCCAGTGTTGAAACGCAGGATCGGATCTTGAATGAAATAACCAGGTTATTTTAAGGACTAGTGACAGACAGCAATCGGCCAGGAGCAGCCAGTCACAACCGACGGAGAACAGCCCAAAGCGCATATTCATGACCGTCCGCTATTCTCTCCAAGCAGAGGCGTAAGTGAACGGCTCCAGCAAAATTTGTGGTTCGACCCACAACCTTAAACCGTAGGGAATTACCGTCGCGTTTGTCATCAACACCGCGGATACCGGGGCATCCAAGCATTGTGTCTTTGATAATGGGGCTTGGTAGCGAAGCCTCACTCACCTGAATTTCCACATCAGAATCATATTGCCAAATGGTCAATTTCAGTCTGACAGTACCTTGCTTGATAACGTACCGGTGTGATGGGAGCCGTTATGCAAACTTCGATGGATCATTTAGTCATCGTGGCGCCTACGCTGGAAGCGGGTGACCGCTTCGTGAGTCAGCGACTGGGTGTGGAACTTCAACCAGGCGGTTGCCATGCGCTTATGGGAACCCACAACAAACTGCTTCGGCTAGGTACACATGTCTATCTGGAAGTGATCGCGATTAACCCAGCGGCCCTGCCGGTGAATCGGCCTCGGTGGTTTGGCCTGGACGGGCTGCCAGACAATGTGCCTCCTCGGCTAGCCCATTGGGTTGCTAACGCCGACAGCTTGAAAACGCTTAGCCCGATGTTCACAGAGGTCGTCGGACAGGTGCAGCCGATGAGCCGAGGCGAATTGTGCTGGGATATTACAATTTTAGCGGACGGCGAACTGCCTTTGGAGGGGGCCGCCCCCAGCCTGATTCAATGGGGACAGCCGGTACACCCTGCAACGATGCTTGAAGAAAAAGGCTGCTCATTGCAGATGCTCGATATCTTTCATCCGGCGCCAGAGAGGATTAGCCAGTTGCTGGACGCCATGAATTTTTCCGGGCCAGTTCGACTTCACAGGTGCGAAAGCATTGAGGCGTCACGCCTGGTTTCCTCTATCGAAACTCCACGTGGCCTGAGGAATTTATAGGGCAAACATCGCGCCGCCATCCAGATGCCCAGAAGTGGTACAGCCAATCGACAGTCACTTCATCTGATTCGACGGATAAAGACCGGCAAGCCGCGCAATCACAACACCCACATAAAAGACGCCTGAAAACTCTTCGACCATCACCAGTGAACGGGCGTGGTTGGTCAATGGGAGAACATCACCGTAACCGGTGGTCGTCAGCGTTGTGAGGCTGAAATAGATCAGTCTGAAGAAAGTGCCGGGCTGCACAAAGTCGAGTTGGCCAGGACCGAATGAGCCAGGACTGGATACTTCGACCAAGGCATAGACGAAGAACCAAACGAAGGCCAGCATGATGTAACCCGCTAGCGCGCCATGCAGCTTGTCGGCCGTAATTGGCCCGCGCTTGAGAATATAGCGAAGTACTCCGCTGAACGAGACGGCAAGAGACGCCGCATAAGCTATTCCGGCAAGGTCAAGCATTGCGATGCTTTCAGCCCACAACGCCGTCCATTGAAGGCCAACCCCAAGTAACGCCAGCCCTGTTTTGAGGATGAACCCCATTCGAGTCTGCCTGGTGGCGAAAGCGCCCACGAGCAGCACGATTGAAAACAGGATGCCGAGCAACGTGCGAGCAAATAGGCCTTGTTCAAGAAAGGGAAACAGGAGGATCAATCCCAGCAAGAGCAACAATAGATAGGTGCAGGGCCCTCGCCCTATGACCATCTGAGCTAAATCTTCGTCGGATTCGGCTTTATCTTGCGGATTGTTCATACCGGTATCCCAGAGATTGAAATAACGCTCGAGATCTGACGCCGCGCGGTTGATATCGGACCGGGCCTTGGAAGAGACGGCAGTGAAATTCTAGTTCGGAATACAGGTGAGAGGATTCAGCCAATGCGTCGCATCGACCGGTTGAATCCACAGCCCAAACCGGTCACTTCGGGTAGTCCGAGTGACCGACGTGCCAGGCCCAGCCGGACGGCCAGAACAACATAAGTGGGTAGAGAGCAAGGCACGCGAGGCCAGCCAAAACTAGAACGACGCGCAAATACCTGAGGCGATCAACTACGGTCATGGCGGGCTCCTCTTTGGGGCTTAGTTAACCATCACCTCGTCCAGTGCCTGCTCGAGGGTGCTGACCGTGCGCTCGATATTGTGCAGCTTTTCGAGTCCGAACAAACCGATGCGGAAGGTCTGGAAGTCGGCCGGCTCGTCGCATTGCAACGGCACTCCGGCGGCGATCTGTAGGCCATGGTTGGCAAATTTCTTACCGTTCTTGATGTCGGCATCATCGGTGTAGCTCACCACTACGCCAGGGGCCTGAAAGCCGGCTGCGGCCACGCTTTTGATGCCTTTGCCGGTCAACATTTCGCGCACCCGATCGCCCAGAGCCTGTTGTTCGTCGCGGACCTTCTCGAAACCGTAGGCTTGCGTCTCTTTCATCACCTCGTTAAATCGCGCGAGGGAATCGCTGGGCATGGTCGCATGGTAGGCATGTCCGCCCTGTTCGTAGGCCTGCATGATCTGAAGCCACTTTTTCAGGTCGCAGGCAAAGCTGCTGCTATGCGTCTGTTCGATGCGCTCGAGCGCCAAAGCACTGAGCATCACCAAAGCGCAGGGCGTTGTAGACCTGTTTCAGGGTCGTGGAAATGTTCTTCATCACGCCTTGAAATGACTGGGACATGTGGTTGAGCGAGCGGTCGGTGTAGACCACTGAGTACTCGACCAGCCCTTCAGGATCAATATGGCCCGGGATTGAGCGACTTCTGTCGAGCGGCTGGCATCATCAGGTCGATTACTGGACCTAGCAATGCTCGCAGGCGGCTGCTGAGTGGTGGGATGGTGGACCTTAAAGGTTCCGACATCGTTACGTTCGGTAGATAACGACCGGTGACGCAGGGCAGAAGCCGATCCAAAGCTGCCTGTCGCGAAGGGCTATAGCCGACCCAAAACGGGCAAATCTTATTGCACGTTATGCTTATCCAAACCACTTTCGATCTGCCGGTGGTTTCCCACCGACATTTTCCATTTCGCCTGTGACAGTTGAGTCAACTTACTGCAACCTGGGGGGATTGGTGGTCGAGAAAATATAGCGCGCAAAGCGCCATTGACCATCGGTTTCTCGGTGCAGCAGGAAGATTTCCTGGTTGCCTTCGGCGCTGGCCTGCCGGTCGCCAGACAGCGGCTTGGCCGTTCCGTTAGAGCGCGTACGCGCAAACGCCCAGTCGCGTGACATCGGTCGGATCTCATCGATGGTAAAACGTATATCGAGCTTGATTGTGTTGAAAACCTGGCGATACGCCGCGCGCACTGCGTCACGGCCTACAGCCGGCGGGCTGTGCTGTGGCATGAACACAGCATCGTCTGCATACAAGGTCATGACGCGGTCGACGTCGGATGCGTTCAGTGCGGCTTCATAGCGGTTGAGTTGCTGGGTGACGGCAGTCTTCACCGAGTTCTCGGTGGCGGACTTGGCGGCCTGAGCCGTCATGGGTAGTAGAAACGCGCCGAGAACCAGCGCGATCAATGCGGTACGCATGGCAGTACTCCTTAATGTCAGAGCAAGACGACAAGCTTGCCAAGCGCGCGATCGCTTTCCATCAAGCGGTGCGCGTGGCGGACCTCGTCGAAGGCGAAGGTTTGGGTGCGGATGGAAGGCATCCGCTTGGCTGCAAGTTCCTTTGCGATCCACGGCAACGGCGTGTCCTGCAATGGCAAGGCTGGTGTTCCCAATAAGCCGCTCGGGAAGAAGTTCAGTCGCGTTCCGCCAGGCAGATCCTGCATCAGGTGGAATTTCTCCACTACCGGCGGGCCGCCGAGCAGCCCGATGACGCTCACCGCGCCGAACGGTCGCAGCGTCTTGATCGTGTCGCGCAGTGTCATGGCTCCGACGATTTCCAGTGCGGCGTCCACCCCTGCAGGCGTGATTTCGCGAACACGCTGAGCGATGTCACCGTTGTCGACGACCACCTCATCAACCCCAACTTCGTAAAGGCGTTGGATGTTCGCAGCGGTGCGCGTAGTGGCGATCACAGTCAGTCCGCGGGCCTTGGCATAGGCGATGGCGGCCAGGCCAACCGATGAAGTCCCTCCCCGCACCAGCAAAGTCTGGCCTTGTTGAATCGCTAAACTTTTGTCAAGCGCCCCCCAAACAGTGAGATACGCCTCCGGCAGTGTGGCAAGCTCTTCCCACGAGAGAGACGTGTCGTCCAGTGAGATCACATTGTTGCGCAGTACCGTAACCTGCTCGGCATAGCTGCCATTGCGGCTGAACTGCATTCCACCCATGGCCGTGGCCACGCGCTGGCCGGTGCGCAAGACACCTGAGGGGTCATGGATCACTTCGCCCACGGCCTCGATGCCGGGCACGCGTGGCGTGGTGATGTCACCCATTTTGCCAGCGCGCAGGTAGGTTTCTGCGCGGTTGAGGCCAAACGCACGGACGCGGATCTGCACTTCGTCCGGCGCTGGCTCGGGTGAGGGGATATCTCGCAGTTGCAGGACTTCAGGGCCGCCCGGTTGTTCAATCACATAAGCTTTCATGGTGGTTTCCTCAGGTACGTGGCTAGTTGCTTGAAACGATGTTTTCAAGCAAGTGAGTGCACTATCCACCACTCGTATATGGAAGATAATCCACGCTAGAGATAAGCTTCATCTCAAAAATGAGAGGAAAGCTGTAATGGACTTCAACGCCGTCCGGATGTTTGTCAGCGTGGCGCAGACCGGTAGCCTCTCGGCTGCAGCTGAGCGCCTGGACATTCCGCTACCCACCTTGAGTCGACGCATTCGCGAGCTTGAACAGCAGTTGAAGGTGCAACTGCTCGAACGTTCTGTACGTGGCACCAAACTCACTGATTCGGGGACGAGATTGTACGAACATGCCAGCCGTGGCATTGAGGCCATGATTGAAGGCGAACAGGCCGTGATCAGTGATCAGGCGCATTTGAAAGGGCGCTTGCGGCTGTCATTGCCACCGTCGTTTGAACCGTGGTGGGAGGTGCTGTCGGCTTTCCAACGCCGCTATTCGCAGATCCAGGTCAGCGTCTACACCACCGAGCGCCGCATCGATCTCATCGAAGATGGTGTCGATGTGGCGCTGCGCGTAGGCATGATCGCGCACGAGACTATGGTCGCCCGCCGCATGCTGACCTATCGTCACATTCTCGTGGCCAGTCCGGCATTGATTGAGCGGCTAGGTGCCCTCAATAGCGTCGAGGCTCTTTGCGGTTATCCATGTGCGGTCTGGAGCCAGAGTGCCAATGCGACATGGCAGCTGGGGGGAGTGGCATTCAAACCTGAGGCGATGCTGTCCACCAACGACTATGCGCACCTGCGCAGCCGGGCGTTGATCGGTGATGTGGTAACGGAGCTTCCGCCATTTTTGGCGGCGAGTGCCATCCGGGAAGGGAAGTTACTTGCGCTGCTTCCCGAACATCCACTACCGGAACAGCAAATCAACCTGCTCTACCCCTCACATCGCCATCCATCTGCCATTGTGCGGGCGTACCTGGACTTCTCGCAGGAGTACATGGGATACCTCGCAGAGGTGTCGTCTACTTCCGAGTAAAGGGCTGCTTTTGGCTGTGGATTCAACCGGTCGAAAGACGTCTTTGGCTAACGCCATCGCGACCTCGCTTTGAATCGTTGCCTCAATGTTCCCCTTCGCGCACCCACCGCCTGACTTGCGCCTGTATCGCATAAGCCGGCGCCTCCACTGCGTTGAAATCCTGGGTATAGCGCTGGGCAAATCCGTCGACGCCCCATTCCTGAAACTGTTGCACGTGCTTGAGTTCGTGGGCCCAGACGGCGAGGTTCTGTTCTGCGGTTTGAGCGTCCCGGAAGAGGATGACGTCGATCAGCGTCACAGCGCCGACATCGGGGTTTTGCAGCATCGCGGTGGCGGCGGTGAATTGGCTGGCATCGCTGACTTTGTAGCGCGCGGCATCAAGGACGCCGGGGTCGTACCAACGCAGCAGTTGCTCTCGGATGTGCGGCGGGATGGGCTGGATGTCGGCGCTGGCGGCTTCAGCGCGGGCTTGGGTCAGCCACTGCGCCAGTGCCGGGGCTGCGACCTGGTAAAGGGTGCCGAGCAGCGGGCTCAGGTCTGGCAGGCAGACGCAACTGTCCAGGCACACTTGTTTCTCGCCAGCGGGACAGTCGTTGGCGTGGGCTGGCACGACAAGCGCCAGGCCAAGAATAAACAGCGCCAGACGCGTGGTGATGGGCGACATGAGCCCCTCCAGGGACGCAGGCTGCGCGCACAGTGGGTCGCAATTGATGACGCTATGGATCATAGCCGCCCTACAAGATCAGTCTCCAGCGCAATGTCCCTATGGGCCGGAACGCCCCTCGTCATAGGCAGCAAGGGCGAAGGCATTGCGCCTTCGCTTCACTCCCGATCAGGCCACCGGCTGGTGACTGGTCACGCAGTGAATCCCACCGCCACCCGCGGCGATGGCATCGATATTCAGCTGCACCACTTCACGGTCAGGGTAAAGCTGCGACAACAGATCAAACGCTTTTGCATCCGCCACCCGGTCTCCAAATTCGGGGGCAATCACCGCACCGTTGACCAAAAAGTAGTTGATGTAGCCCGCTGCAAAATCCGGATTATTGCGGTTGAACTTGCTTTTGCGTGGGTTGAGCGGCGGCGACAGCGTGTGCACTTGCAGCGTGTGGCCGTCGGCATCGGTGGCTTTTTCAAGAATGTCCAAATGCGCCAGCGTCACTTTACGGTCGTATGAGGCGGGGTCGGTGTCGAGGTTGGCGACGACAACGCCCGGCGTGACGAAGCGGGCGTAAAAATCGACATGGGCATCGGTAATGTCCTTGCCCTTGATGCCCGGCAACCAGATGATTTTGCGCAAGCCCAGACGGTCTTTCAGTTCGGCCTCGACGTCGGCCTTGCTCCAGTCGGGGTTGCGGTTGCTGTTGATCCAGCTGCTCTCGGTCATGATCCCGGTGCCGTGACCATCGACTTCGATGCCACCGCCCTCGCCCACCAATTCGCTGCGCAGGTAACGGGCATCCGCCGAGTCGCCCACCTTGGCCGCCAGGTGCGCGTCCTTGTCATGCTGCTGCTTGTTGCCCCAACCGTTGAAGTTGAAATCCACGGCGCCGAGCCCCCCTTGCCCATCGATGACAAAGTTGGCGCCGATATCGCGCATCCAGATGTCGTCGAGTTCGGTGCTGACGTAGCTGATGTTACGCGTGCCGCAATGTTCTTCGGCCAGCGCGCGCTCGCGCTGGCGACAGAACACAGTGACCGGTTCATAGCGGGCGATAGTGCGGGCGATCAGGCCGATGGCCGCTTGAACGTCGGCGGTGAAATCGGCCCAGATAGCCTCCTGTGCGCCAAAGGCGATGAAGGCCCGCTGGTGTCTGTCGCCCTCATCCGGCATGTACCAGCGACCCTGAGTCGCTGCTTGCACAGGCGCAACGCTGAAGCCGATGGAAGCAGCGGCACCGAGACCGGCAATGGCGGTTACCTGTTTGATGAAATCCCGACGCGTCGGCATGTATTGACCCCTGTTTGAAGCACTCATTTCGCGGTGGCCGTCTTGAACTTGGTCCAGGTGCGCATGCGCGCCCGCATGTCGGCCTGGGGAATGTCCTTGCCCGGAATCAGCCGTGCATAGGTGGCCTCATCGAGGTAGATGTCCGGGTTGTTGCGCATCGTCGCATCGACGCTCGGCCGCGCCTTGGCGTTGGAGGTCGGGTAGCCGGTGAAATTGCTGATGGCGGCCATGTTCTGCGGGCGCATGACGAAGTTGATGAACGCGTAGGCGTATTCCGGGTGTTTGGCGTCGACCGGAATGGCCATGGTGTCCATCCACACCGTGGTGCCTTCACGGGGGATACGGTATTCGAATCGGGTGCTCTTGCCGGCGCTGTCCGACGTGCGTTGCGCCTGGGTCATGTCGCCACTGTAGCCGAGGGACAGGCACAGGTTGCCGTTCACCAGATCGGTCACCGGCTGCGACTGGAACTTGCGGATGTACGGCCGCAATTTCATCAGCAATTCACTCGCTGCCGCCAGGTCCTGCGGCTTGGCGCTGCGCGGTTCACGACCTAGGTAATTAAGCACCACTGCCAGCACTTCGTCTGGCGAGTCGATCATCGAAATGCCGCAGTCGGCAAATTTGGCGGCCAGTTCCGGCTTGAACAGCATGTCGAGGCTGTTGACCGGCGCATCCGGCGAGCGTTGTTTGATTTGTTCGGCATTGTAGGTCAGGCCGATGGTGCCCCAGGTGTAGGGCACAGTCGCTTGGCTCGAATGCTCATACTGCGCGCGCAGCTTCTGCAAACCGGACTCGACGTCATTCAGGGCGGTGAGCCTGGAGCGGTCCAGCGGCAACAGGCTACCGGCGCGCATCAGGCGCTCGGCAACCGTGTCGCCAGGGAAGATCAGATCATAACCACTGCCGCCGGCGAGCATCTTGGCTTCCAATGTCTCGCTGCCATCCATGACGTCGTAGATCACCTTGATCCCGGTTTCGGCGGTGAATTGAGCGAGTGTGTCTTCGGCAAAATAATCGGCCCAGTTGTACAGCCGCAGGGTTTTCTCTTCAGCGCGCAGCGATGGCGAGGCGAGTGCCAGACCCAAGGCGGCGAGCAACAGCGTGTGGGGAATGCGCATGTCAAACTCCTTGAGTATTCCAGCGTGAGTGAGGGTGGCGACCGTCCTGACTCAACAGCGCGCCGTACATATCCGGCCGGCGGTCACGGTAGATGCCCCAGCTCAGGCGTTCTTCGCGAATCGCGGCCAGGTCCAGGCTGTGGACCAGCACCCCGCTGCTGTCCCGGTCGGCTTCGGCGAGCAGCTTGCCCTTGTGATTGCAGATGAATGACGAGCCGTAGAAGCTCATCTGCAAGTCTGGATCGGTGGTTGCCACCTCACGACCAACACGATTGGCCGCCACCACCGGCAGGATGTTCGCGGCGGCGTGACCGCGCATGGTCATCTGCCAATGATCGCGCGAATCCAGCGTGGCGCAGCCCGGTTCGGAACCGATGGCTGTGGGAAACAGCAAGACTTCGGCGCCCATCAGCGCCAGGCAACGGGCGGTTTCGGGGAACCACTGATCCCAGCAGATGCCCACGCCAAGACGCCCGAATGCGGTGTCCCAAACGCGGAAGCCGGTATCGCCGGGGCTGAAGTATTCCTTCTCCTGATAGCCAATGGCGTTGGGGATATGGGTCTTGCGATACACCCCCAGCAAACGCCCGTCGGCATCCGCCACGCTCAACGAATTGAAGTAGGCATTGCCGGCTTTCTCGAACCAGCTCAATGGCAACACCACCCCCAACTCTTTGGCCAAGGCGGCAAAGCGCTTGAGCACCAGGCTGTCTCGATATTCTTCGGCCAGCGCCAGGTGTTTGTGGCTTTGTTCGATGCAGAAATACGGTGTGGCGAACAGCTCTTGCAACAGGATGACCTGGGCGCCCTTCCCGGCCGCCTCTCGGACCAACTCTTCGGCCTGATCGAGGTTGTGCGGTAAATCCCAAGTGCAAGGCATCTGCGTGGTGGCAATCGTCAGCGACGTCATGGGATCAACCCTCCACCGGCCAGGCCGGTTGTTGTTGGGTGATGCAATGCACCCCGCCGCCGCCATGCGCCAGATGGTTGATTCGCACCGGCACCACCTCGCGCCCCGGGAAGGCGTGCGTCAACACGTCGGCCGCCGCGTGGTCGGCGTCGATGCCATAGGCCGGCATGATGATCGCGTTATTGGCGATGTAGAAATTGGTGTACGAGGCGCAGAACACTTCGGCGTCGCTGTCCACGGCCTCGGTGGCTTCATACAACTCGATCAGCTCGAACCGTCGGCCGTTGGCATCGGTGGCCAGCTCCAGCGCACGACGGTTTTCCCGGGCGACCTCGGCATACACCGATTGCGTGTCGTGGGTCGCGTCCACCAGCAGCACGCCGGGACGAGCGAACGCACAGACACCATCGACGTGGCCATCGGTCATGTCGCCGGTCACGTAGTCGGGATCGCCCGGCAGCCAGATGGTTTTCTTCACGCCCAGCAGACGGGTGAAGATCTCCTCGATATCGGCCTTGGTCATGCCCGGATTTCGATTGGGATTGAGCAGCACCGATTCGGTGGTGATCAGCGTGCCCTCGCCGTCGACATGAATCGCGCCGCCTTCATTGCTCAACGGTGTGCCGAAGCACTGCACCCCCAAATGATTGAGGGCGCGGCGCGCCAGGCTCTCATCCAGGTCGTGCGCCGACTTGCCGCCCCAGGCGTTGAAGCGCCAACTCACCCCGGCCATCCCGTGTTGCGGGTGACAGACGAAGCTTGGGCCTGAGTCCCGGCACCAACTGTCATTCACCGCCAGTTCGATCAATTCAATGTTGGGCCCGCACAGCGCTTTGGCATTGGCGACTGCAGACGGATCGACCACCATTTTCACCGGTTCGAATCGGGCAATGGCGTTGGCGACCCGGGCGAAATCTTCTTGCACCAACGGCAAGGTAACGCCCCAACCCGACTCCCAGAGTGCCCGGTTGTGCGGCCAGACCATCCAGGTCGCGGCGTGTTTCACCCACTCGGCCGGCATCCACCAGCCACTGTTTTGAAGTTGGTTCTGCTGCATGATAAAAAGCCCCATAGTTAAGCCATTGTGTTCAACAAAACCGCCTTTTCGGTCTTGGCATGCATGCTACGGCTGTAAAAACGGGCCAACAAACGATGGATTTTGCAGAAAAGTGATTAGAGGAACTTATCAATATGCTCAAGCACTGGCCCCCGCTCAGCACCCTTCGCGGCTTTGAAGCCGCCGCCCGCCTGGGCAGTTTTCACAAGGCGGCCGACGAATTGCACCTGACGCAATCGGCCATCAGTCAGCAGATTCGAACGCTTGAGGCATACCTGGAACAGCCGCTGTTTTTCCGCAGTGGGCGCAGCGTCAGCCTGACCGATGCCGGCCACGATTTGCTCAGCACCACCCAGGCGTTATTGCAGCAATTGGCGGTCGGCATTCGCCGCCTCGGGCAATATCAGAAACCCAACCAACTGGTGCTCAACACCACACCGACATTTGCTCGTCATTGGCTGCTGCCACGCCTGGGGGATTTTCGCCGGCAGCACCCGGAGGTCGACCTGTGGATTTTCAGCACCGATGAAGTGCCAGACATGACCACCCAGACCATCGACCTCGCCGTGCGCGACGACATCAGTTCCCAGGCCGAATGCAGCTTCAAAGTGCTGCACGCCGACCGCCTCTACCCGGCGTGCCACCCGGATCTGTTGGCGTTGCCCGCCGGGCAACGCACCACGCTTCATGGTGAGCGGGAAATGGACTGGAGTCATTGGGCCGTGGAGGCCGGGATTGATGTCGGCCAGAAGGATCAGGGATTGAATTTCTCCGATCCGGGCCTGTTGCTGGACGCAGCATGCGCAGGGCTCGGCATCGCGCTGGTCAGCCAATTGCTGAGCCAACCAGCACGCGCCGGCGGCGTGTTGCAGCCCTTGGTGGAGGACACCATTCGCGGGCCGAACTGGGCCTTGTTGACCCATCGCGACAGTGAAAACAATCCGCTGGCGCGCAGCTTCGTCGACTGGCTGCTGAGTAACCTGGAGGCAGCCAGCCAGACGACGTAGCGTTTACCCCTGAGGAACGCTCTTGAAGCCAGGCAACCGGGTCGCCGTCGATGACGTCACTGCGCCGAGGTCTGCCTGAACCGTCTCAGGCTTGTCCTCGTCGACCACCTCCCCGTTCAGCGCCTTGTTCATCTTCACGGTGTCCAGTGCGCCGACCCATTTGGCAATGGCCAGGGTGCCGACGCCGTTGCCGATGGTGTTGGTGATCGCCCGCGCTTCCGACATGAATCGGTCAACGCCCAACAGCAACACCATGCCCGCCACCGGAATGGTGCCCAGTGACGACAACGTCGCCGCCAGAATGATGAACCCCGAACCGGTCACACCGGCAGAACCTTTGGAGGTGAACATCAGCACCGCCAGGACGATCAACTGATCCGTCAGGGTCAGCGGCGTGTTGGTGGCCTGGGCGATGAAGATCGCGGCGATGGTGTAGTAGATCGCCTGACCGTCCGGGTTAAAGGTCAAGCCCGAGGGAATGATCATCCCCGCCACGGGCTTGGAGACACCGGCCTTTTCCATCTTGGAAATCATCTGCGGCAGCACCGATTCCGAAGAGCTGGTGCCCAGCACGGTGAACAGTTCTTCCTTGATGAACTTCAGGAACTTCCACAGGCTGAAACCGCTGTAGCGACAGATCGGCCCCAGCACGAAGATCACGAACACGGCGCAGGTCAGATAGACGCAGGCCATGAGTTTGCCGAGCGAGAACAACGAACCGAAACCGTATTTTCCAATGGTGAACGCGATGGCACCGAAGGCACCGATCGGCGCCAGGCGCATCACCATGTTGACGATGCGGAACATCCCCTGCATCAGGCTATCCAGCGTGTCGACGAACACTTTTGCCCGCGGCCCCACATGCGCCAGCGCAATGCCGAGCAGGATCGAAAACAGCAGGATTTGCAGCACGTTGCCCTTGGCGAAGGCATCGACGATGGTGTCGGGGATGATGTTCATGACGAAGTCCATGAACGAGGTGTGTTTCACCGCCGTGGTGTAGGTGGCCAGGCTTGAAGTGTCCAGCGTGGCGACATCGATGTTCATGCCGGCGCCGGGCTTGAACACATCAACCACCACCAGGCCGACGATCAACGCCAGCGTGGACACCACTTCAAAATACAGCAGCGCCCGAAAGCCCACACGACCCAACTCTTTCATGCTCTCCATGCGGGCGATGCCCGTGACCACGGTGAGGAAAATCACTGGCGCGAGGAGCATTTTGATCAGTTTGATAAAGGCATCGCCCAAGGGTTTGAGCGCGGTTGCGGTTTCAGGAATGAACACCCCGACGATGGCGCCAAGGATGACGGCGATGAGGACTTGAACGTAGAGTTTGCCGAATATGCTTTTCATGACAGGGCCCTGATTTTTTATTGTTGTCAGGAAATGCCAAGGGAGCGCATGCAGTGACCGGCCCCTTGGCGTTGTGCCGCAGTACGACTTGAATCAGCGCTTGATCAGCTCGATCAGCGCATCAGTGATCTGCCGGGTAGTGGCCGTGCCGCCCAGGTCCGGAGTGTGCAGACCGCTCTCGGTGACGGCCTCGATGGCCGACATCAGGTGTTTTGCGGCAACCACTTCACCCAGGTGTTCGAGCATCATCGCCGCCGTCCAGAACGTCGCAATCGGGTTGGCCACGCCTTTGCCGGTGATGTCGAAGGCCGAGCCGTGGATCGGTTCGAACATCGAGGGGAATTTGCGCGACGGGTTCAGATTGGCCGTCGGCGCGATGCCCAGGCTGCCGGACAACGCCGCAGCCAGGTCGGACAGAATGTCGGCGTGCAGGTTGGTGGCGACGATCACGTCCAGGGTCGACGGTTTGAGCACCATGCGCGTAGTCACGGCGTCGACCAGTTCCTTGTCGATCCTGACATCAGGGAAGTCCTTGGCGACTTCGTAGAAGATCTCATCCCACAACACCATGCCGTGTCGCTGGGCGTTGGATTTGGTGACCATGGTCAGGTGCTTGCGCGGACGGCTTCGGGCCAGCTCAAAGGCAAAGCGGTGAATGCGTTCGACCCCGGCACGGGTAAACACCGACACTTCGGTGGCGACCTCTTCAGGCAGGCCTCGGTGAACGCGACCGCCGTTGCCGGAGTATTCGCCCTCGGAGTTTTCACGCACCACCACCCAGTCGATCTGATCGCCGTTGAGCAGCGGGCTCTTGACCCCAGGCAGTACGCGCGCCGGCCGCACATTGGCGTATTGATCGAAACCCTGGCAGATCGGCAGGCGCAGGCCCCACAGGGAAATGTGATCCGGCACGTTGAGCGCACCGACCGCGCCAAAGAAAATCGCGTCGAAGGTTTTCAGTTCTTCCAGACCACCCTCGGGGATGTAGAAACCGTTTTTCAGGTAATTGTCCGAGTTCCAGTCGAAGTGCTTGAAGGCCAGTTCGAAGCCCGATTGCTTCGACAACGCTTGCAGCACCTCGACGCCTGCGCCGATCACTTCAACACCGATGCCATCACCTGGAACCGCAGCAATTTTGTATGCGCTCATGGTTGACTCCACTCTCGTAACGTTCTTGTTTTGCCTGTTGAACGGGCTGTTCAATCAGGGTGTGAGCGGAGTATATGTAGTGAACAAATGAGTGTGAGTTACTCAAAATCACTACATACATGAATACAGGTTACGAATGAGCCAGACCCTGGATTTGTCGTTTTTCTACCTGTTGGCCAATAAAGGCAGCCTCGCGGCGACGGCACGGGAACTTGGCGTCACTCCGCCGGCGGTGAGCAAACGCCTGAGCGCACTGGAAGCACGGCTGGGCATTCGCCTGGTCAACCGCACCACGCGCTCGATGAGCCTGACCTCGGAAGGCGAGCTGTATTTTTCCCATGCCGCGCGCATCCTGACGCAGATCGATGAGGTCGAGCAGTTGATCAGCAGCAGCCGGGCGACGCCCAAAGGGCTGATCCGCGTCAACGCCTCGCTGGGATTCGGGCGCCGTTATATTGGCCCTGCCCTCGGCGCCTTCTTCGCGCAATACCCTGAGGTGGAAATCCAGCTGGAAATCAGCGATCACCCACTCGACCTGGCCACGCACGGGTTTGATCTGGGCATTCGTTTTGGCACCCTGCCCGATGCCGCTTTCCATGCGCGCAAGATCGCCTCCAATCGCCGCCTGCTCTGCGCCTCGCCGCTGTATCTGGAAGAGCACGGCGTCCCCCAACGCCTCACGGATCTACAGCAACACAACTGCATCTTCCTGCGGCAAAACGAAACGCCCTACGGCGTGTGGAGTTTTACCAACGGCGGGCGCACGCAAAACATCAAGGTGCGCGGCGCATTGGGCTGCAATGACGGTGAAGTGGCCCTGAACTGGGCGCTGGAAGGCCACGGTATTCTGCTTCGGGCCGAATGGGATATCGCTCGCTATGTGCGCAGCGGTCGCTTGCGCCTGGTACTGGAGGATCAGACCCCCACCCGCGCCGATGTCTATGCCGTCTACCCGCAACAATTGCACTTGTCGGCACGGGTGCGCAGCCTGATCGATTTTCTGGTGGAGCGTTTCAAACACATTGATCATTTGGAAGAACAGGAATGAGCCCGGGATTGAAACGGACTGACCGATCGTCACTGGAACGTTATTGAACAACGTCTATTTTGACAAGTGAACGTACACTATCACTAGTGCGCGTTAGTTGACGCCAACTGATCAATAGCGCCTGACAATATTCAGGCGTCATTAAAGCAGCCACATCAATCGCCACACCAGAAACTTAAGCCACTGAGACCGAAAACCGCGACCACAACCATTAATGATTAATTCAGCAGAAATGACGAACGGACACAAAATAAATAAAATCATTTAAAAACAACGAATTAACGAAATAATACCAACTCTACGAGACCGCATCGAAAATTAGCAAAACCAACACAGACCGGGCGCAAATATAAAAAGTTTCAAACTTATTTATTAAATAAAATAGTGCATATAACACTTTTAAATATTGACCATAGCTGCTAATAATCCGCCCGCCACCGGGTTCTTAAGGCGTCATACCCTTCTCACATGAAGTGAACATCAGCCCTCAAGCTGACTATTCCGGTTTCAACTAACCCCCATACAACGCCAGCTTGTTCAAGTTTTAATAAAACTCGAGCCAGCTATTGTGCTGCGCATAAAACTGCGCGAGGAAGGGCATCATCGCTCGTCATCAATCCAGGATTAAAATCCTATCGATTTTCGGTACCCGTCCAGAAGCCATCAAGATGGCGCCTTTGGTCAAAGCCCTCGCTGCAGAACCTGGCATTGATTCGCAGATCTGCATCACTGGCCAACACCAAAGCATGCTTAAACAGGTGCTGGATCTGTTCGACCTGAAAGCCGATTACACCCTCGATGTGATGACGCCGAAGCAGACGCTCAACTCGCTGACAGCGGCGCTCTACGCGGCGATTGACCCAGTGCTGGACTCGACGTGCCCGGATCGGGTGCTGGTGCATGGCGATACCACCTCGGCCATGGTCGCCGCGATGGCCGCGTTCCATCGCCGCATCCCGGTCGGCCATGTCGAAGCCGGTTTGCGCACCGGTGATATCTACAGCCCGTGGCCGGAAGAAATGAACCGCCGCTGCATCGACCTCGGCGCGGACATGCTGTTTGCACCGACTCACGAATCGCGGCAGAACCTGCTCGACGAACGCCTGCAAGGGCGCACGTTCGTGACCGGCAATACGGTGATCGACGCGTTGCAGATGACCGCACAGCGCATCGAACGGGACGCAGACCTGCGTGCCAGCCTGGACCAGCAATTCTCGTTCCTGCAGAGCGGCCGCAAGGTTCTGCTGGTGACCGGGCATCGTCGGGAGAACTTCGGCGAAGGCTTCCTCGATATCTGCAAAGCCCTGAGCTATCTGGCTCGGCGTGCCGACATCCAGATCGTCTATCCGGTGCACTTGAACCCCAATGTCATGGGCCCGGTCACCGAACACCTGGGCGGCCTGCCCAACGTGCACCTGATCCAGCCGCTGGACTACCTGGCCTTCGTGCGCCTGATGCAACGGGCACACGTGATCCTGACCGACTCCGGTGGCGTGCAGGAAGAAGCGCCGTCGCTGGGCAAACCCGTACTGGTCATGCGCGATGTGACCGAGCGACCTGAAGCTGTCGCCGCGGGCACCGTGCGGCTGGTCGGCACCTCGCCGGACTCGATCATCGAGGGCGTCAACGCACTGTTCGATGACGACTTGCTGTGGCGTCGCTGTTCCCTGGCGGCCAACCCTTACGGCGATGGCCTGGCCAGTTCGCGCATTGTCGACGCACTGATGGGCCGTCCGGTCGATGAGTTCATCGTCGCCAGCCCTTTGCCAAAATTCCTGCACTTGCCGTCAGGGGTGCCGGTGGCCGAGAAAAATCACCCGGCTTTCACCGCTCAGTAACCCAAATCACTTCTCCCCTTATCAGCTCGAGATCTACCTGAATGAAGTCTTCCGTTGCCATCCATACGGGTGCGCTCAGCGCCCTCGCCTGTGGCGTGAGCCTGCTCGCGCTCATGCCGACCTTTGCCTTGGCCGCGGACAGCCCGCTCACCCAGGCGATCAACCGGCTCAATGCCGATACCCGACAAGAGCGTGAGATCCGCTTGAGCGATCTGGGGATCGACGCACCGATCATCCTCGGTTCCACCGATTCGCGACGTGAACTGTATCTGCCGGTTCCGGCAGGCGTGCCGCTGACGGATGCATCGCTCAATTTCGACGCCAGCTACCTCAATGGCGAAGGCGGCCGCAACACCTTGATGCTGTCGCTGGATGGCTATCCGGTGAGCGCGCAAGGGCTCAGCGAACCTCAGGGCAATGCCAGCGCGATACTGGGCGTGGACAAGAAAGCGCGCGACAGCGGCTCGGTACGCCTGGGCATCGCCTGGTCATCGGTCGTGTCGCGCGTGTTGTGTGAAGACCAACGCGCCATCGGCAACGTATTGCGCATCGAACCGGACACCCGCCTCACTTATAGCTACGACGCCAGTCTTTTACAGGACGTCGGTGCTGCCTGGACCGCATTGCCTGGCAAACCGGGGATCATGGTTGCGCCAGGCACTGTGTCCGCTGAAAGCTACGACGCCGCCTGGCGCCTTGGTGTGGCGCTGGAGCGAATCGGCAAGCACGCCCGCATCCTGCCCTTCCCGGCACTCCAGGACAACGTTGACCTGAGCGGCCTGCACATCCCGGCCGAGCTGCTGTCGATCCCGGCCTTTGCCAGCCTGAACGGCAAAGGCTCGCAGGTCCTGGCGAACCCGGCGCAAATCGGCGCGCTGCTGATGTTGGGCCAGACCCCGAACGTCCAGGCTGACCTGGCGATCAACGACCCGCAACTGCTCAAGGCCGTCAATGACGCCCTCGACGCCTTGCAGAGCCAGATTCAAGGCCTCGACGCCTCCGCCGTCACCGCTTTCACACAATGGCGTGCACAGCACATCAATGCAGGCCTGGCCGCCACCGGCACGGACAATGTGCGTCTGGCTCTGCTAGGCACACGTCCGGTGCTGATGATCGCGCCGCAAGCGACCGGCAAGGCCTTGGCCTTGTTCAGTTCGGCCTGGAACTCCCTGGCCCGCAGCCGTCAATTGACGGTCAGCGAAGCCCAGTTGCCACTGAGCGCCGATGGCCGCGTGGCCTTGTCGCGTCTTGGCGGCAGCCCCGGCGCCATCGACGTGCTGGCCAAGTCCGACTGGAGCACCTCGTTCCCGCTGGGCAGCGTGGCCTACGACGGTCGCCTGCCGGTGAAAGCAGTGATCGACGTGTCAGCCGCTCCCGGCGCCTCGGACACTGATCCGGTGGCCTCGCTGTTTCTTAACGACTACCTGATTGGCGCGCAACAGCTGGTGGCCAACGGTGAAAAGCAACGCATCGAAGCGCGCATCCCGCGTTACGCCTTGGGCGCGACCAACGTGTTGCGCGTGTCGTTCCAGCGCCAGCCTGTCAGCGATCGCTGCCTGGAAACGCCGCAGGCGTTCCCTGTCTCGGTATTGCCGACCAGCCATATCGTGCTGGAAAAAACCACGCTGGGTGATGACTTCTCCGGCATGGCTGCGCGCTTTGCCATGGACACGCAAATCCTCGTGCCACAAGCCTACCTCGATCACCCGGCAAGCAGTTTGCCGCAGGTGATTTCGGTCGCCGACGCCGCCGGTGTTTCGCCGCTGCGGGCAAATCTGAACGTCAGCGCCGACCCGAAGAACTCGGTTACGCCGGACAAACCATTCCTGGCCTTCGAGTTGCCGATCAAGGACAGCAAAGAGTCGGTGCTGGTCGATGACCAGGGTCGTCTGCGGGTCAATCACAAGGATCAGCTATTGCTGGACGTGCATCCCCTCAACCACCTGGCCTCGTTGCAAGTGGTCGATGCCGGCAGCCAGCACGGTCTGGTCTATCGCACCCTGGGCGCCGACGCGCCACGCTTCGCCAAGCAGGTTCTGCTGAACCGCGGCGACGTCGCCATCCTCGGTGACAACGGCACACTGACCACCTTCGACACCCAGGATCCAAGCGGCAGCCAACTGATCGACAACGAAGAACCCAAAGGCCTGGATGCCTGGCGCACGCCGTCGCTGCTGTGGCTGATTCCCGGCGGCATTCTGTTGGTCCTCATCCTGTTGTTGGCTGGCCGTAACGCCCGTCGCAATCGTCAATAACGGTACCCTTCGATGACGTCGCTTTATTGGCCCTACTGGCTGGCCCACTACTACAGTTTCCTGGAGTTCTCGACCATCGTGGTCGCGGTATTGATCCTGATCTCCGGGGTTGACGATCTGTTCATTGACCTGTGGTACTGGTCTCGCCGCCTGTTTCGCAAGTTCACCGTGGGCCGCAAGTACCGGCCGCTGACCGCCGAGCAACTGATGGCCAGGGACGAACAACCCCTGGCAATCATGGTCCCGGCGTGGCTGGAATACGACGTCATCGCGCCGATGATCGAGAACATGGTGTCGACCCTCGATTACCAGAACTATGTGGTCTTCGTCGGCACCTACATCAACGACCAGCGCACCATTGATGAAGTGGAGCGCATGCGTCGACGCTACAAGCAGTTGCATCGCGTGGAAGTCCCGCATGCCGGGCCGACCTGCAAGGCCGACTGCCTGAACTGGGTGATCCAGGCGATTTTCCTGCACGAGAAAACCCACGGCATGACCTTCGCCGGCGTCGTGTTGCACGACAGCGAAGACGTGCTGCACCCGATGGAATTGCGCCTGTTCAACTACTTGCTGCCGCGCAAGGACATGATTCAGTTGCCTGTGGTTTCGCTGGAGCGCAACTGGTACGAATGGGTGGCCGGCACCTACATGGACGAGTTCGCCGAATGGCACGGCAAGGACCTGGTGGTGCGTGAAAGCATGACCGACACGGTGCCGTCTGCCGGCGTCGGCACGTGCTTTTCACACCGTGCGTTGCGCGTGCTGGCCGGGGAAACCCAGAACCAGCCGTTCAACACCGACAGTCTCACCGAGGACTACGATGTCGGCGCACGCCTGGCCAAGGTCGGCATGAATGCGATCTTCGTGCGCTTCCCGGTCAAGTTTCGCGTGCTGCGCAAATCGTGGTTCCGCAAGCCGTACGAATCGACCCTTACAATGCCGTTGTGTGTGCGTGAATTCTTTCCCGACACCTTCCGCACCGCGTTCCGCCAGAAAGCTCGCTGGACCCTTGGCATCGGCCTGCAAGGCTGGGAGCAAATGGGCTGGAACGGCTCGCTGGCCAACCGTTATCTGCTGTTTCGTGACCGCAAAGGCGTGGTGACGGCGTTCGTCAGCATCATCGCTTATGTGATTCTGGTGCAGCTGCTGGCGTTGATCATCCTGCGTCACAGCGGTCTGTGGGACGTGAGTTTCCCGACCCCTTTCGAAACCAACGGCTTCATCAAATACCTGTTGCTGGCCAACGGTGCCGCATTGGCCTGGCGTATCGCCCACCGCTGCTACTTCACCACCGTGCTCTACGGCTGGCAGCATGGTTTGCTGTCCATCCCGCGCATGGTTGTCGGCAACTTCGTCAACTTCATGGCCGCCTCCCGGGCCTGGCGTATGTTCCTGGTCGGCAAGGTCATGAACCGCAAGCTGGTGTGGGACAAGACCATGCACGACTTCCCGTCCACCGACCTGGTCGCTGTCGCACCGCGCAAGCTGGGCAGCGTGTTGCTGTCCTGGCAGGCGATCAACGAAACCGACCTGCAAAGCGCCCTCACCGAACAGAAAACCCGGCATATGCCTTTGGGCCGTATTTTGCTCAGCAACGGCTGGCTGGATGACGAGACCCTGGCTGAAGCCATCGCTTTCCAGAACGACCTGCCGCGCGTGTTCGATCTGGCGAACAAGGCACAGGACGCCAACCAGACGCTCGACGATGAATTCGCCCTGCGCTGGCGTGTGGTGCCGCTTGGCCTGAACGCAGACGGCCTGGCGCAAATCGCCGTGGCCAGTCCGCTGCCGGCCGAAGGTCTGCAACAGATCAGCGATGAGCTGGGCAGTGAGCCGGTGCAACTGATCGCCCGGGAAAGTGAAATCGTTGCGCAATTGCGTCAACTGAATGTGCGCGACGGCCAGGCCGTACCGGATGCCCGTGCGCCGCTGTTGGGCGACCTGCTGATCGAGATGGGCCTGCTGGATCGCGAGGTGTTCGATCGCGCCATGTTGCAGTACCGCCCGCAACGTCACGGACGCATCGGCGACTATCTGGTCGACAGCGGCGTGCTGCCCCGCGAAATCATCGAAAAGGCCGTGGCACGTCAGCACAGCCACTACCCTGCGGAGCTTCCGGCATGAATCGCCCCTTGTTGACCCTCATGGCCACGGGGCTGAGCCTGATACCTGCGCTGGCCCTTGCCGAAAACCTGCCGCTGCCATTGACCGGCCCGGCCTATGTCACCGCCAACGAGGCCTACAGCGCCTACGAACGCAAAGACTACGACCAGGCCATCGCCAAGGCCCGCGAAGCACTGCGCCAGCGCGCCGACATCACTCGATTGAATACGCTGATTGCGCTGGCTCAACGCGACAAGGACCTGCGCGACCATCCCAAAAGCTACTCGCCGTCACGCCAGGCTCCGGGCTTCGGTGCCGCGGCCCAGGCCTTCAAGGCCTATGATCGAGATGACTTCGGCACGGCGGCTCTGGCGGCACGCAAAGCCATCGCGCAAGCACCCAAACGCATGGATTATCGACTGCTGTTGATCGAATCCCTGCAGCGCCAGCAACATCTGCAGGACGCCGATCAAGCCACCACCCAGGCCTTGGCCGTCTTCCCCAATGACGATACGTTGCTGATGCGTCGCGAAGCGATTCGTCGTCAACTTGCCGCACCGCTGGCGGTTGAAGGCTATCGCGCCCTGGAACAAGGCCAAGTACCGCTGGCCGTGGACCGGGCGCAAAAAGCCGTCGCCTGGGCGCCGGAAATCGGCGCCAACCAGCAACTGCTGATCAGTGCCCTGCTGGCTGCCAACGATTACCGGGGCGCCGAACAGGCCGCGTCCGGCGCCTTGGCCCAGGACGATGGGGAAATCGCTCCGTGGATTCTGCGCAGCTATGCCCTGGATCGTCAGGGCAAGACCCAGGCCGCTCAGGCGGACCTCAATCACGCCCTGGCCATCGAGGGCTTGCTGGAAACCGAAACCCGCGACATTCGTTTCTTCGCTGCCGACGCCGCACTGGCCCATGGCGAGCCTCAGCAAGCACTCGATCACTTGCAACCGCTGGCCGACGATGAAGGCGGCGAAGTGGCCCGTCGACGCACCGCCGCCCGTATGGCGTTGCGCCAAAAAAACAACGGTGCGAATGTCAGCGCGCGCTTCCCTGCCCCGGCCTTGAACTGTCAGGAAACGGCCTTCGGCCTGGTCTGCGATATCTGGCCGGGCAACCAGCGCGACGGCGGCACGGACATGGCGACCCAGGCTTACGCGGCCCTGGCCCGCAAAGACCCCGCGACGGCAGCGGCCCTGGCGAACCAGGCCATTGCCCGTGCGCCACAGAATCCGGCGTACCGCCGCTTGCTGGTCAGCGCCTTGAGTGACCAGAAACGTGTGCCCGAAGCCATCGCGGCGGCCAGCGAAGGTCTCAAGATCACCGGCGACGACGCGCGACTGCTGGCCCAACGCGGCCGTCTGCGTCAGCAAGCGGGTGACGATGCCGGGGCTCGCCAGGACTTCACTCAAGCCTTGGCACTGGGCAGCCTGCCCGCTTACGAAGAAGCCAGCCTGTATGCCGCCATCGGCCAGCGCCGAACCGCGCGCGAACGGCTGCAACAAGCGCGGGACACCGGTGAACTCGAATCGATGAGCGACCTGCAAATCGCTTACTTGTCGGTCCAGGCCGGCGACGATGACAGCGCCCATGAGTCGTTCCGCAAGGCCGACGCCCAGACCCGACTCACGCCGACAGCCACTCAGGATGCGGCCTACAACGCGATGCGGGTCAATCACGACGAACAAGCCGTCACCTACTTCAAGCGCGTCATCGATTCGACCAATGCCGGTGATCTGGACCTGACCCCACAGCAGCTGTTCGACACCCGTCGCGCGGTGGCCGATGTGTCGCGCACCTGGGGCTTGACCAACACCACCAGCTATCGCGGCAACAGCACCAGTAGCGGCCTGAGTTCTGCCCCGAGCGGTGGCAGTGGCAGTACCAGCAACGACAGCGTGCAAAACAGTACCGAACTGTCCTGGCGTCCTTTGGGCTACCGCAACGCACGTTTTGTCGAACTCTACGGTCGCGTCACCGACACGCTATGGAGCAAGAACAGCGATTCGGATACCGGCGTCGATGCGTTGCAAGGCGCCGTGGGCGTGCGGGTCAAACCGTTTACCTCACTGAACGTAATGGCCGCCGTCGAGCGCACCTTCCCCTTGGGATCGTCGAATGTCGACGGTGACTGGTTGCTGCGCCTGGGTTATGGCTCCAGCATCGGCACCGACCTGCGGGTCGATACTGACAGCTGGTGGACCTCGCAGCTCTACGCCGAAGGCGGTCATTACGTCAACGCCTCGCGCAACTACTTCAACAGCGAATGGCAGGTGGGTCGCAGCTACGCCATCGGCGGCGCGGGCTCGCGCTGGGTGACGTTCCCGCATGTGGTGGCCGCGTTCGACTACGACTCGAAGATGAACAGCGAGACCGGCGCCGACGGCAGCGACCACACATCGTCCGGCAAGGCCGGCGGCATTGGCGTGGGCAACAACGTGCGCTACTGGTTCCGCGAAGACGCGTACAACGCGCCCCGCTCCTACGTGGATTTCTCCCTGCAATACCGTGTGAAGGTGCTGGGTGAAGACAACGCTGAAGGCGTGTTCGCGCGCCTGACCTACTCCTATTGAGGACTTGCATGAACGTTCGAATGTGTTTGTGGCTGGGTCTTGGCCTGCTCCCGATGGGGGCGCACGCCGCCTCTGAAATCGCCCAGCTGTATGCGCCAAAACTGCCGGAGGGTTCGGCCTGGTTGCGCGTGGTCAATCCGTCCGACACGGCCCGGCAAGTGCGGGTGGACCAAGGCGCAAGCATCGCCCTTTCCGCGCAAACTACGGTGGCCAGCCCTTTTCAGGTGGTGGACTCGCGACAGCCGCTGCACGTGACCGTCAATGGTCAGGAGATCAAAGGCCTGAGCGCACCGAAAAGTGCGTGGGTCACGTTGATCCTCGACAGCGACCCGACACGGGCGCCGCGCCTGGTGATCGACCCGCCGTTGCGCGGCAAGGACCTGCGCGCCGAACTGAATGTCTACAACCTGGCCAACGGTTGCGACAAGGCCGAGGTCAAACTGGCCAATGGCGCCCCTGTCTTCAATCAGCTGCCGTTCAACGGCCAGGCCCAGCGCACGATTAACCCGGTGCAAGCGACACTGGTTGCCTCCTGCAATGAAACCGCGAGCCTGCCGTTGAAGCTCGCGCCCTTCAAGGCCGGTGACCGTTATAGCCTGTTCCTGGTCGGCTCCCGCCAGGCGCCACGCCTGATTGGCCTTGTCGACCAGAGCGCACCATGAACCTTCAATTGAAATCCGCTGGCCGCCCTCCTCGCCTGTCGATTCCCGGCATGATCGCCGGCCTGTTATTGAGCCTGTCCGGCGCCAGCGTTCAAGCGGCCTCAGCGGTGATCACTGGCGACGGAGGCTGGTTATTCCCGGCCTGGGAAAGCCTGAGCAAGGTCGACAACACCGGCATGGCCCGCAACATCGCGCTGGTCAAAACGCTCCAGCAGCAACTGCAACGCGAACACATCGGGCTGATCGTACTGGTCGTGCCCATGAAAGCGCCGTTCTATGCCCAACGCTTGCCCGCCGATCAGCCGCTGAGCTCAGCGGTGAAGCAGCGTTACGCCAATTTGCAGAGTGACCTCACTCGCGCCGGGCTGACCACACTGGACATCAAGCCGATCCTGCAACGCACCGAGGTTGGCCAGCAGACCGCGTTTTATCGTGCCGACTATCACTGGACGGCCTGGAGCGCGGAAAACACCGCCGATGCCACCGCACAACTGATCACTGAGCGTTACCGCCTGCAAGGTCAACCCGGGGGGGGTGCTGCATTGGGCCAGTGGTTCGAACGCCGCGCCTTCGGCGACCTGGCGAGTAACTTTCTGCCAGCGATCAAGCGCAAGGCCATTGGTCGCGACATCTACACCGTGCGCCATCAGGCTGAGAACGACTTGCTGATTGATGATGCTCCGGCGCCGGTTCAAGTCATCGGCAACAGCTTTGTCCAGCCTTACCTGGGCTTCACGCAAAAGCTTTCCAATGCCCTGGACCGTCCCGTTGCGCTGACCTGGAATCCCGGCGACGTCGGCCCGTGGGCTACGCTGCTGCAATACCTGGAGTCGGCGGATTTCGCCCAACACAAACCACAAGTGATCGTCTGGCAATTCAACGAGGGTCAGTTCCACCTCGGTCCGGATGCAGCCGCCAACTGGAACGCCAAAGGCGTCACCTCGCTGAGCCAATGGCATCAACGCATCGACAAGGCACTGCCGTGAAGATTCTTGGCTACACCGTCAGCCGGGCAACACTTGCCGGACTTTTGTTTGCCGCCACTCTCGGTGCAGGTACCAGCATGCTCTATGTGACCCACAACAAGACCCTGGAACCTGGGATTGTCGGCATCGTCTGGCAGCCGGACAACAAGACTGTCGGCATCAATGGCCACTGGGAAAAACTTGGCGCACGTGAGCTGCTGGTGCAATGGACGGTTGTCGACGACCAAGCCTTTGTGGCCGGCACCGGCCTGCCCAGCGTACCGGTTCTGCCCGACTGGGCGCGCATCGCCAAGGCGCCGTGGGCGCAGGATGTGATCGTCGGACTGGCCGGTTACTTCAGCGAAAACCGCTCCCGCGACAACATCGAGCAACTGGCCGCGACCTCGGAGCGCATCGCCAAGTTGCCGACGCCGCTGCACGTCACCGGCTGGTATTTCCCCGCCGAAGTCGACCCCAGCTGGACCCGCGCCAAAGAACTCCCCGCCCTGCTGGCCAAGCTGCCGCGCCCGTTATGGATCAGCGTGTACGACGGCGCCAACATCGGCCCCGCCGCCACCGCCGACTGGCTCAAGCAATGGCTGCCCAATGACATCGGCGTGTTCTTCCAGGACGGCGTCGGTGTCTACGCCCGCACCGCACCCGTAGCCAAAACCTACGCCGACGCCCTGAGCCAACGCCTGGGCAAAGACCGCGTGCGAATCATCGTCGAAGCCTTCCGCCCCCGCTTCGGTGGCGGATTTCGCTCCGCGACCGCCGCCGAACTCAAGCCGCAACTGGCGGCGTATAACGGTTATCCGCTCTACCTGTTCGACGGACCGCACTACGTGACGCCGGAGTTGGTCAATCAATTGGCGCAATAACGCAGCCCCTTCATCTACGCCGACTCAAATGGAACAGTGTCGGTGCAAAATTCTTGGGGTCTCGCTGACGAGTTCTTCCATCAACGCCTGCGCGCTGTCGTGACGAATCAGCGCGGCGGATTGTCCGGCCGACAGTGACACAAAACCATCGTGGCCTTGATTCAGTGCGGTTTTCCCCAATTGCCCCATGTACCAGGCCTGGACCGGATAAGGCGCGATAGTCGAATTCTCGCGACTCAGCTCACGAGTCATGACGTTTGGAAAACTCCTCGCCAGACGCCCCGTGAAGGCTTTCGTCAACGTCGTTGATTGCGTTTGGCCCATGGACAGGGCTTGGCGATGCGGCACACTGGCCGCTGACTCTTTGCAGGCCAGAAACGCAGTGCCGATCTGCACGCCGTGCGCGCCCAACGCGAGGGCTGCCGCCACACCGCGCGCGTCCGCCACGCCGCCTGCAGCGATAACCGGCACTCGAACGTGGTCCACGACTTGGGGAATCAAGGAAAACGTGCCGGTCAGCGACTCTTCGGCCGGTCGCAAGAACGACCCTTTGTGGCCACCAGCCTCAAACCCTGACGCCACAATGCAATCGACACCCGCCGCTTCCAGGACTTTCGCTTCCTGCACCGTGGTTGCCGTCCCCAGCGTCAAGATGCCCAATGACTTGCACGCCGCCATAATGGCGACCGGTGGAACGCCGAAAACGAAGCTGAAGACCGGTGGCTTGATCTCCAGCATGGCCTCTAACTGGTGACTCAGATCAGGAATGAACCGTTCTGGTCTGGCCGGAACGTCCTGACCCAGTTGCGCGTAATACGCACGCAAGAACTCACCGCTCAGATGCGCGTCTTTGGCGCTTGATTCCATCGCTTCGGCGTTGGACATCCACAGGTTGATGGCAAACGGTTTATTCGTGGCAAGACGAATCTGCCGGGCCGCTTCGATCATCTGTTCCGGTTCCAGCGACTGCATGCCAAAAGAGCCCAAACCGCCGGCATTGGATACGGTACTGACCAGCTCAACGGACGAAGGGCCGCCCCCAAAAGGACCTTGAATAATGGGAAACCTGATCCCCAGCAGTTTTGTTGCGGGCGTGTCGCACCACATCGGCATTCACTCCGGTTACCGACGTACACCGCCGGAAAAGTTATTGGGCCCGGACCGTTTCAAAAACATCGACCTGCCCGCAGAGCCTCTAGCCTAGGGGTAAACCGCGATGCATCGCCTGCTTTGCTGCTGCACTTTAGAGCCAATTCATAGCGATTTCCGGCCAGCGCCGAACGCACTTTAGAGACGCCAGTTAATCAACTGGCGGCGGTCGATAGCTTGTCTCTACAATCGCGGCGATGAAACGCAGTGCGCCTCCTGCGCGCAGATTGTGCGCGTTGAGAGCGCAAATGAAAGAGACAACACACGCTAACAGCGAGAGACTGTCGGGTACCCGCTGTGAAGCCGCCATGGATCCCGGAGCACACCGCTTTCACTCGCCCACGGAGGCCGAAAAGGAAGGTTCAGATGAGACTTGCACTGGTTGTTTTTGAGGGGGTCCAGGCGCTGGATGTTGCCGGCCCGCTCGATGTCTTTGCGGAAGCCAACTCGTTCCTGCCGGAAGGCCAGCGCTACGATGTCTCGATGGTTGGAGTGCAACCGGGAAATATACGCTGCTCAAACGGTATGGAGATTGTCGTTCCCTATCACTATCAAGATTATCCCGGCCATTGCGATCTGCTTCTGGTGGCAGGTGGTCCGAAAATGCCTGACGCACCGCCAGAGGAAGGTTTTCTGGATTGGCTGCGCTATCAGGCGGATGGTTCCCGGCGCTTTGGATCAGTGTGCAATGGCGCCTTCATGTTAGGCCACGCCGGCTTGCTGGATGGCCGCGAAGTGACTGCACACTGGAACCATGTGCAGCGCCTTGAAGATCAGTTTCCTCTGGCGCTGGTGCGCCCCGACAAAATCTTCGTGCGCGACTGCGACCTTTTTACCTGCGCCGGCGTATCGGCAGGCATTGATTTGTGCCTGTCGCTGATCGCTGAAGACTGGGGCAACGAACTGGCGGTCTCCGTGGCAAAACGCCTGATCGTGTACATCCACCGAGAGGGTGGGCAATCCCAGTCGAGTCCGTTCCTGGCCCTGCGCCCCGAAGAACATTCAATCGTCACCACCGTGATGCGCTACGTCACCGAGCACATCAGCGAAGCGATTTCCATGGACCAACTGGCGGACGCGGTCTCGGTGAGCCGTCGTACTTTCTCAAGGATTTTCTCCAAATACGCGGCGGTAACGCCTGCCGTTTTTGTTGAACAAGTGCGGGTCGACCATGCCCGCAAGATGCTTGAAGACACCGATGCCCCGCTGAAGACCATTGCATTCAATTGCGGCTTTCATAACTCGACGCATATGCGCATGATTTTTTCACGGCGCCTGAACACCACACCCAAAGAGTACCGAAGCCGCTATCGAAGCACCGAGCACCGTGCAGAAACAATAAACGTGAAGGCTTCGCCTGCGTTGAAACAGCCATTGAAAAAAATCAAGGCAGTCGCCACCGCAAACCAATGATCATCCAGTGCGCGGCGCTCTGCATCAAGGTTATCAAGCAGCGCTTTCAGGCCAGACTCGATCACTTTCCGGTCAAGTGCGAGCCACTTTCATTCGGGCGAACACTTGGCCAGGAATCGACTTTTATTGGCTGTAAACAGCAACACCTACCGCATGACCGACGTTCCTTTTTCGCTAGCATCGCTCTCACTAATCGAGGGTAGAAAAGCGAGGAATCAACGATGCAAAGCCAAAAAACTTCAGTCTTGTACGGTGGCAACGCCTCCTATGTTGAAGAACTGTATGAGTTGTTTCTCGCGGACTCCCTGGCCGTTTCAGAACAATGGCGCAGCTACTTTGAATCCCTTCGGCTGCCCCTCGAAGACGGCGAACTTCACATCGACGACATCGCGCACGCACCGATCGTCGAACAGTTTGTGCAACTCGCCCGCCGTACCGGACAACAGTCTCTGCCGGCCACGACTGCAGACCCGCAAGTCGCTCGCCGGCAGTTGGCGGCTCAATCATTGATCGCAGCGTTTCGCATGGTCGGCGCGCGGCGTGCCGACCTCGATCCGCTGCGATGGGCGCCCTCACCTCCCATGCCGCAACTGTCGCCGGTGTTCCACGGGCTGGAAAGTGGAGACCTGGCAAAAAAAATCGAACTGCCAGGCCAGCATTTCTGGAAAGGCGACGCCTCAGTCGCTGACCTGGTGTCGGCATTGGAGGCAACCTACTGTGGAACGCTGGGCACAGAGTTCATGTACCTGAGCGATGCATCGGAGCGCGATTGGTGGCAACAACGCCTTGAGTCGACGCGCGCAAAACCGACGCTCGACCCCGAGAAAAAACTGCGCATTCTTGAGCGTCTTTCGGCGGCGGAAGGTTTCGAGAAATACCTGCATATCCGCTACACCGGCCAAAAGCGCTTTTCGCTGGAAGGTGGCGAGTCGTTGATCGTGCTGCTGGACGAACTCATCAGCCATGGCGCGAAAAATGGCGTCCGTCATGTCGTCATGGGCATGGCTCACCGCGGCCGCTTGAATGTGCTGGTGAACACCGTTGGCAAGCCACCGGCGTATCTGTTCGACGAGTTCGAAAACAAGGCAGTGAATGTTCTGCCCGCCGGCGATGTGAAGTACCACAAAGGCTTCACTGGCAACATCGACACGCCAGATGGCGCGGTAAAAGTCGTGCTGGCCTTCAACCCTTCGCACCTGGAAATCGTCAACCCGGTGGTGCAAGGCATGGCCCGCGCTCAAAGCGAGCAGTACGAACTGTCCGAGCGTGGCGCGGTGCTGCCGGTAGAGATTCATGGCGACGCGGCCATTTCCGGCCAGGGCGTGGTCATGGAAACCTTGAGCCTGAGCTACACAAAGGGCTATGGCACCGGCGGCACCGTGCACATTGTGGTGAACAATCAGATTGGCTTTACCACCTCCGATCCGCAGGAAACCCGATCCTCGTTTTTCTGCACCGACATCGCCAAGATGATCGAGGCGCCTGTCCTACACGTGAACGGGGATGATCCGGAAGCCGTCGTGCATGCGGTACAGCTCGCACTCGACTATCGCAAAGCGTTTGGCAAAAGCGTGGTGATCGACCTGGTCTGTTTCCGGCGCCACGGCCATCAGGAACAAGACACGCCGAACATCACCCAACCGCTGATGTACCGATCGATCGGTGCTCACCCGGGCATCCGTCAACTCTATGCCAATAAACTGGTCGTTTCAGGACTGCTCACTGACGAGGACGTCTCGTCTGTCGCGCAGACTTACCGCGATCACCTGGAAAACGCGCAGTCTGATGCACTCGACGACAGCAGCGAAACCGGCTCCCTGGCCGTGGACACGGCTCACCCCCACAGCCAGGACACCGGCTTTTACTCGGCCCCTACACTGGAGCAGATCAAAGCGCTGGCGGCGCGCGTTTCGCAGCTTCCCGCCGACCTCAAACTGCACCCTCTTGTGGCCAAGGTCATCAAGGGCCGGCAGGAGATGGCAACCGCTGCAAAACCATTGGATTGGGGCATGGGTGAACACCTGGCCTTCGCTTCGGTGCTGGCGACAGGGGTTGATGTCCGACTCAGTGGCGAGGATAGCGAGCGAGGCACTTTCAGCCACCGGCACGCGGTGTTGAATCCACAGAATCGTGAAGTCCGTGGGCAGGGTAAATATCGCCCCCTGGACCACGTGGCCCCAGGGCAACAAGGTAAGTTTACGGTGATCAACTCGGTGCTGTCCGAAGCGGCGGTCCTGGCCTTCGAATACGGCTACACCATTGCTCGACCTGACGCCTTTGTGCTGTGGGAAGCGCAATTTGGCGACTTCGCCAACGGCGCGCAGGTCGTCACCGACCAGTTCATTGCGGCGGGTGCCGCCAAATGGGGTCAGCACAGCGCATTGACCCTGTTGTTGCCTCACGGGCAAGAAGGTACGGGGCCGGAACACGCCTCCGCCAGGCTTGAGCGCTACCTGCAATTGTGTGCCCAAGACAACATGCGGGTGTGTCAGCCGACCACGCCGGTACAGTTCTTCCATTTGCTGCGACGTCAGGCGTTGCACGCCGCACCGCGGCCATTGATTGTGATGACGCCCAAATCCTTGCTGCGCCATCCAGAGGCGGTGAACGAACTTGAAGAGTTCACCACGGGCTCTTTCCAGGAGGTCATGGGTGAGCGGTTTACCACGACCGAGCAGGATGAAAAGGTGACCCGTGTGATCGTCTGCTCGGGGAAAATCTACTATGAACTGCAGGCGCACCGTCGTGCCGTCAATGCAGAACATATTGCGTTGGTCCGTCTGGAACAGCTGTTTCCCTTCCCTTACGAGGCCGTGGCTGAAGAGTTCGCGCGTTACAAAAACCTGGAATCGGTGGTCTGGTGCCAGGAGGAAGCCCGAAATCAGGGGGCATGGAAATTCGTCGATGATTATCTGCGCGACATCACCCCCGAGGCGGTCTCGCTGCGTTACGCCGGCCCCCCACCCGGTGCGTCCACGGCGCCTGGCACTATGAGCATGCACGTTGAGCAGCAAAACCTGGTCCTGCAAAGCGCGTTTGCTTAAGAAGACACGGGCGCCCCCTCGTTCCCATCGTGGGTTCGTGAGGGCCTCGCCACACTTGTCGCCAGCAGCGTTGACCGCGTAACGTGCACAGGCTGCCCTTCACATCAGTCAGGAGTTGATCAATGCGCATCGCCTTGCTGTCCGACATCCACTTGTCTGTCAACGCAATCCCCTTTCCCGAAGTGGACGCCGACATTGTGGTGCTCGCCGGCGATATCTCCCGCCCGGCACGGGCCATTGAGTGGGCCAGATCCTGCCCTTTGCCGATCGTGTATGTGGCGGGCAACCACGAGTTTTATGGCAGTGATCTGGTCTCGACCTATGCGCATTTCAAAAGCTTGACCCAAGGCACGCAGATCCACGTGCTGGAACGCTCGCAGTACATCCACAAAGGCGTGCGATTTTTGGGTTGCACCTTGTGGTCCGACTATCGTCTTTTCGATGACCCGGAGGAGCGAGCCCACGGCATTGCTCTGGCGACGAATGTGATCCGGGATTTCACCCACATAAAAATCTCACCCGATTTCGACGATCCGTTCACCCCGGCAGTGTCCCAACTGCTGTTCTTGCAGACCGTCGCCTGGCTGGAAGAATGCTTCCGCCAGGACCGTACGATTCCCACCGTGGTGGTTTCGCATTTCGCGCCGACACGGTTGAGCATCAGCCCGCTTTTCCAGCGCTCTGCGATTAACGCGAGTTTCGTTTCAGACCTCGAGTCCCGCATCCAGGACTGGCAGCCGGCACTCTGGCTACACGGTCACACCCACGGGAGCTTTGACTATCGGATCGGCAATACCCGCGTCATGTGCAATGCCCGTGGCTATGCAAAAGATGGCATCAATGAAAACCCTCACTTTGATGACACCTGCGTGATTGACCTGGCTGTTTGAGACACGGTCCTCGCCATGCGGAGTCAGCCCTTAACAGCCGCTTCGATTGCCGCGACGTCGATTTTCCCCATCTGCATCATGGCGTTGAACGCACGTTTGGCCGCCGCTTGATCAGGATTGTTGATCGCATCCGTCAGGACGCGAGGCGTGATCTGCCACGAGATGCCCCATTTGTCCTGGCACCAGCCACAGACGTTTTCCGCGCCGCCGTTGCCGACGATTGCGTTCCACAAACGGTCGGTTTCGGCTTGGTCGTCGGTCGCCACCTGGAACGAAAAAGCCTCGTTGTGCTTGACCCCTGAACCGCCATTCAACCCAAGGCAAGGGATGCCCATCACTGTGAACTCGACCGTCAAGACATCGCCCTGCTTGCCCGCCGGGTAGTCGTCAGGCGCGCGAAGAATGGTGCCCACGGCGCTGTCGGGAAAGGTCTTGGCGTAGAACGTCGCAGCGTCCAGCGCAGTGCCGTCGTACCACAGGCAAATCGTGTTTTTGCTGACCATTTCGGATCTCCAGAATCGGGAGTGAATGATCATTCTAGTAGAGCCGCCAACCGAGCTACTTCGCCCGTCCGCAAAACTGACCAAACGCAGTTGCGTCCAGTTGCACGCACTTGTCCTATTCTGTATCCAGCCAACCACTCTGGACACCGACATGCCCGCCCCCGAATCCAACCTTCTGCAAAGCTGGCACCACAACGCCCAACCCTGGATCGAAGCCATCCGCGGCGGCACCATCGAAAGCCGCCTGCAGGTCACCGACCAGGCTATCTTGCTCGCGGTGCAGGGCCGTCAGCCCGCACGGGTGTTGGACCTGGGATGTGGCGAAGGCTGGCTGCTGCGTGCGTTGACTGAACGAGGCATCGAAGTGGTCGGTGTCGATGGCGATACAACGCTGGTCGAGGCAGCGCGAGTGGCGGGCTCTTCACCCGTGCATGTGGCAAGTTATGAGGCGTTGGTGGATTCGACGGTGGACATTGGTCGCGACTTCGACCTGATCTGCGCCAACTTCGCCCTCCTGCACCAGGACATCATTCCGCTGCTCGCCGCCATGAACGCGCTGCTCGCCCCTGGCGGCGCGCTGGTGATCCAGACGCTGCATCCGTGGACCGCCGCAGGAGATGACTATCAGGATGGCTGGCGCGAAGAGACTTTCGCCGGGTTCAAGGGCCAATGGAAACCGATGCCGTGGTATTTCCGCACCCTGTCCAGTTGGCTCAATGCCCTGGACATGGCGGGATTTCAGTTGACTGCCTTGCAGGAGCCGCAACACCCGCAAAGTCCTGTGCCGCAGTCGTTGTTGATGGTGGCTGAGCCTCGGGGTTGAGGCCTTTACGGTGTTTAGTAGCCAACCCCTCGTACGCCACCCGAAGCCCGAATGGATTCGCCAGTTATCCAATGCGAGTCTTCGCATGCCAGGAACACGGCCAACGGTGCAATGTCTTGCGGCTCGCCGAAACGACCCAGAGGTGTACCGGCAATCAGCTTTTCGCCAAATTCACCGGCGAAATTGCCGTCAGTTGCCGGCGTGTTGGTGTGGCCCGGCAAGATTGAATTGACCCTGATACCCCGTGGTCCGAGCTCCCGGGCCAAGGCGAAGGTCAACGTATCGACCGCGCCCTTGGTGGCCGAATAAACGCTGGAAGCCAGGTACGGATCCGTGCTGAGGATCGAGCTGATGTTGATGATGCTGCCCGATGGACCAAACAATTTGACGGCTTCTCGAACCGCTAAAAGGTACCCGAGCACATTGAGGTTGAATTGCTGGTGGAACGCTTCCTCGGTGAGGTCTTCGATCATTTGAAACACCGCGACGCCGGCATTGTTCACGAGAATATCGAGCGTCCCGAATTCAGCCTTGACGGTATCGAACAAGCGAACCACATCGGCGGCCTTGCTCATGTCCGCCTGAATGCTGACGGCGTTGCCGCCCTGGCGCTGAATCTGTGCAACCACCGCGTCGGCTTCAGGCTGGCTCGACGCATAATTCACGACGACTGTAGCGCCCACGGCACCGAGTGCTTTGGCGATACCGGCACCGATACCTTTTGATGCGCCGGTGACAATCGCTATTTTTCCTTCGAGTTTCATGCAATGACCTTCTTCAATTGAGTGAGGGTTCGCCAGCGCAAGCAGCCAGGTCTGAAGGCCTGGGCGCAACGTGCCGCCTACCCACAGTATTCGGGCATGCGAAGGTGATGCGGTTGCCGGTTTCTCTTCGATGCTTGCCTATTCTTCTCACATCGCTTGCGTTGCCTTTGGCGCGGCCTCATGTTCAAGCGCATGAACACTGCAATCGATGAACTGCGCCGTCTCGTGATGCGCGCCGACAACAAATGGACGGACACCGGGCTGCCGCGCGTAGCGATGGTCCAGGCCGAGGCGTGTGCGAGCCAGGTTTATCAACCGATGCTGCACCTGGTGCTTCAGGGCGCCAAGACGCTGTCCATCGGGGATCAGGTTTTGCAGTACGGGCCGATCACCTATTTCCTGGTGCCCGTGGATGTGCCCGCCACCGGCGAGATCCACCCGAGCGGGCCGGGCTTGCCATACCTTGCGATCAGCCTGACCCTGGATCCCGCCGTGATTGCCACGTTGCTGGTGGGCGAATGTCCGCCGAGGGAACGGCGAAACCCGAGTCGTTTTTGTGCCGTGACGGCGCCTGCCGAGATGATCGATGCATGGCTGCGCATGCTGCGGCTCATTGACCGTCCAAACGAAGCGGCGGTGTTGGCGCCCATGATCGAGAGAGAAATCCTGTTCAGGGTTTTGCAAGGACCGCTGGGGGGAATGCTACGAGAAATGGCGCGCCCGGACGGCCATCTGGCACAGATCCGTCGCGCCACCCAATGGATCGGCGAGCATTACACCGAACCCTTTCGGGTCGAGCCGCTCGCCGCGTTGGCCGGAATGAGCGTCGCGGCGTTCTACCGTCATTTCAAGTCCATCACAGGCCTGACGCCGATCCAGTATCAGAAGCATCTGCGCCTGCTCAGGGCTCGATGGTTGCTGCTGTTCGACCCTCGTGATGCCGCGTCGATCGCCTTCACCGTCGGCTATGAAAGTGCCTCGCAGTTCAGCCGCGAATACTCCCGCCTGTTCGGCTTGCCACCGGCCCGTGATGCGGCCAGGTTCAAATCGCCGACGGCGCCGGGCCGAGGGTAGCCTGCTGGCATTTCAAACACCGTAAAGGACGCCTGGATCGCCGGTACGCCAGACATTGTCGACCGAGACCTCAGCCGGACTCACCCGCTCAGCCAGCGCTACAAATCGATGATCGTCGTCCCGGCAATCGTCTTGGCGAAGTCGACGCCAAACAGCCGCGCAGGGGTCTCAAAACCCGGATTTCTTTCACCGCCCAGCACCCGCCGCGCCGCCTCCACAGCCGCCAAAGGTGTGTAGGTGTAACCGTTGACAGTCTCGATCACTGACCGCGCCACGCTGCCGTCGGCCCCTGTGACTTCTGCCACGGCACGGGCGCGGTGGGCCTCTCGTTGCTGAGCGTTTGGGCCGTCGGGGAGCAGTGACAGATCGCCTTCGGGGAAGGCATCGCCGGTGATGTGCACGAACATCGCAATATTGGGGATGTCGGTGGAATGCCAGGCGGTCACCAAATCACCGAAGGACAGCGGCGCGCACAGTGCCGGACCCTCGCCAAAATCGAAGTACTGCGCCTGGGCATCCGGCGTTGCTACGAGCTGCCCATCGACCCGTGCCAGAAGGCCGGCACCGATAATCTCGCCGACACTCAGGGCCGATCCCCGGGACATGGAACCCGCAACTTGAAGCGCCACCCGTAATGACTGCGGATCCTGCACTCGGCGAGCGACATGCATCGCCAGGCAATCGGTCGGCACCACGTCCCAGCCAACCCCGGGCAGCAACATGACACCCGCCTCGGCAGCCTGAGTGCCAAGCCGTTCCGCCAGCCGATAGACGTTGATCTCAGCCGTAATGTCCAGATAGTCGACCCCGGCCTTGATACAGGCCTGCATCAAGGGGGCTGCCGTCTGGGCAAAAGGCCCGGCGAAGTTCAGCAGCACGCCGATGCCGTCCAGGGCGTCAGCCGCCTGGTCATCGGGTGAGAACACGCGATAGGGCACGTCCAGTCGCGCAGCCAGCGACGCCAGTTTTTCGCCATTGCGCCCGGCGATCACAACGTCCAGCCCCAGCGCCGTGGCATGCTCGGCCGCCATGCGACCGGTGTAGCCCGTCGCCCCGTAGATCATTAGTGTTTTCATTGGGCGTGCTGCCAGTTCTTGTAGACGAATTCGAGGCTGTAACCGTCCGGGTCAAGGACATTGGCGGCGTAATAGTCGGGATCGTAATGTAGGCGTGCGCCGGGGGCTCCATTGTCCACCGCGCCATTTTCCATGGCGGCGGTGTAGGCGGCGTTGACCTCGGCCTGACTGTTCGCCACGAAGCCGACATGCACTGCCCGTCCCTCGACCACACCCTCGCGCAACCAGAAAAACACCCGCCCATTGGCACCGAACCCCTTCAGGTCCGGATGGCCCGGCGGACCGTTCTTGCCGTCGTAGTCGAGTCGCGCGGTAATGCCAAGCGGTGTCAGTGCAGCGGTGTAGAAATGGATGGAGCGCTCAATGTCGCTTACCGAAATAAAAACATGATCAAGCATGGTGGTTGCCTCGCTGTTGAGATGCTGATTCAGATGCAATAACCGCCCGCGACTTCAATCGTCTGAGCGTTGATCCAGCGCCCTTCCTCGGACAGCAACATGGCGATGACATCCGCGACATCCTGGGGCTCGCCGACCCGGCCAAGGGCGGTTTGCGAGGCCAGCATCGCTTCGAATTCGTCATTCAAACCGCCACCTAGATCGGTGCGAATCGCCCCTGGTGAGACGGCATTGGCACGGATGCGCCGAGGGCCAAATTCTTTGGCCATGTAACGGGTCAACACGTCGAGTCCGCCCTTGAAAGCGGCATACGGCGCGACGCCTGCGGTGGCAACGCGGGTCGTGGCGCTGGTCAGGTTGACGATGCTCGCGCCCTCGCCCATCAACGGCAGCAACGCTTGTGTCAGGAAAAACGGGCCCTTGAGATGAACATTAAGCAGGCCGTCAAATTGCGCCTCGGTGACCGACTCCAGGGGATTGAATACGCCGTGACCGGCGTTGTTCACAAGACCGTCGAGCGTTTCCACCCCCCAGGTGTCCTGCAAGGTCAGTTGCACCGTGTCTCGAAAACGCTCGAAGCGACTCACGTCGCCAACCTCCAGCTCAAGCGCTACGGCCTTGCCGCCTGCTGCCTGGATACGTTGGACTACAGAGGCTGCAGCATCAGCGTTGCTCTTGTAGGTCAGGATGACGCCCATGCCGCGTCGGGCGCAGAGTTCGGCCGTGCTGGCGCCGATGCCCCGGCTGCCGCCGGTAATGACGATAACGCTCATGTGCTGCTCCAATGTCACTGAATTGAGTCACCACAGTAACCATCGCCTTCGCAACGCACGCAGCCATTCCTGCCCAAATCCTGCCTGTTTCTGCTTTTCGCTTGCCTGGGCATACACGCCTGAGGTCAGATGTTCGCCATGACAAACCCATTGAATGAACTTCGCGCACTGGCAAGCCGGGCCGAAAACCGCCGCACGGAAACGGGCATCCCGAGAGTCGCCATGGTCCAGGGCAAAATCCCTGAGCACATGCTCGCCGCCGTTTACGACCCGATGATCAACCTGATCCTGCAAGGCAGTAAATCCATGACCATCGGCGACCGTACGCTGCGCTATGACCCGGCGACGTACTTCGTCATGTCCATCGAATTGCCTGCGGTCGGTCAAGTACACCCCAGCGCTCGCGGTGAACCGTACCTGGCCGTCAGCCTGACGCTCGACCCGATCGTTCTGGCAACGCTACTGGCCGATCTTCCCAAACCCATCGGGCATCACAACCAGGACCCTGGCTTTTCGGTAGCCGCCGTCACCCTCGACCTGATGGATGCCTGGGTGCGCATGCTGCGATTGATGGACCGCCCCGACGACATTGCGGCCCTGGCGCCAGTCTACGAACGAGAGATTCTGTACCGTGTCCTGCAAGGCCCTAACGGCTGGATGCTGCGTGATATCGCGGCCCCCGACAGCGCCATGGCCCGGGTCAGCCAGGCGATTCAGCACATCCGTCGCGACTTCGCCGAAACCATTCGGGTGGAGGCCCTGGCACAACGTGCGGCGATGAGCGTGTCAGCCTTTCACCGGCACTTCAAAGCCGTCACCGCGCTGAGCCCATTGCAGTATCAGAAAAGGGTGCGCTTGCTCCAGGCCCGGATGCTGTTAGTGGCCAACGCCAGCAGTGTCACCGGCGCGGCATTCGAGGTGGGTTATGAAAGCGCCACGCAATTCAGCCGCGATTACGCGCGGGTATTCGGCTTGCCGCCCGCTCGAGATGCCGCCAGGATTCTTGGCGAAACCCGAAGCCAGCCGCGTTAGAGCAGCATCCATTAAACAGCGCTTCAGCTGACTTCTTCTTCCCTGACACCGACCAAGGTATTGAACGCCTCAACATCCAGCGGCCTGCTCAGGAAGTAGCCTTGACCTTCATCGCATGACACCGCCTTGAGCAACTTCAGTTGTTCAGCGGTTTCGATGCCCTCCGCCGTCACGGTGAGTGCCAGCGCACGCCCCAGGCCGACGATGGCCTGGATAATCGCCTTGTCATCCTCGCTTTCATCGAGCCGGTTCAAAAAGCTGCGGTCTATCTTCAGGCCATCGAAAGGAAACGCGCGCAGATAGCTCAGCGAAGAATACCCGGTGCCGAAATCGTCCATCGCTATGCGCACGCCAAGGCGTTTCAGTGTGCGCATGATCTCCAGCGCGCCTGAAGCATCTTCGAGCATGACGCTTTCAGTAATTTCCAGTTCTACGCGGGCGGGGTCGATGCCAGAATCGTCGAGCGATTGCTGAATGCGCTCAATCAAATTGCCCTGTTTGAACTCGGTCGGTGACAGGTTGACGGAGACGAACAGACTGTCCGGCCATTGTGCGGCGCTGGTGCAGGCGGTATTGAGCACCCAGTTGCTCAAGGCAAGTATCAGCCCTGATTCTTCGGCAATGGGGATGAATGTGTCGGGGGAGATCAAGCCGTGCTGGGGATGTTTCCAGCGTACCAAGGCTTCGGCGCCGACCATCTTTCCGTCGGCGATTCGATAGCGGGGCTGGAAATGCAGGCGCAGTTCGCCGTGCTTGATCGCGAAACGCAGATCGTTTTCCAGGCGACGACGCTCAATGATCTTGGCATTCATATCACCAGCGTAAAAACGCCAGGTGTTACGACCCGCGGCCTTGGCCTCGTACAAGGCAATGTCCGCATAACGCAGCAGCTCAGCCGCTTTGCTCGCGTCGTTTGGCGCCATGGCGATGCCAATGCTGGCGCTGACAAACACCTCTTGCTCATCGATCGCGACCGGCCGCTCGATGGATTCGATCAGGCGATGACAGAGTGCCTCGACTTCGTCCTGGGAACTGACGTCGGTGAGGATCAACACAAACTCATCCCCGCCGACCCGGGCGACAAGGTCGCCGTGGCGTACGCAATCCGCCAGGCGGCTCGACACTTCATTCAGAACAAGATCGCCTGCCGCGTGCCCAAGCAAGTCGTTGACCGGTTTGAACCGATCCAGGTCCAGGCTGAGCATGACCAGCGGTGAATCTTCGCTTGGCATTGCCTTGAGCTTACCGTCAAGAAACTCCTGCAGACGTGTCCTGTTGGGTAGCCCGGTCAGGGAATCATGCTGTGACAGAAACTCGATGCGTCGGCGGGCTTCGACTTCTTCCGTCACATCAGTGGCTGTACCCCGGAACCCTTTACAGGGCATGTCTCGGGCCGAGAGACGAGTGATTCGCTCCCGTCCCTGGGGATCCACGTAGCGACACTGGATAGTGATATCGGGACGCCGGTTCGGGAGGCTCAGCCACTGAGATAATCGGCCTGATTCAGTACCCAGCAGATCATCCATTGGCGCACCAATCCAGGCATTCTTAGAAAGTCCGGTGACGGCCTCAAATCGCTCCGACAGATAAGTGAAACGCCAGTTCGCATCGATTTCCCAGACCCAGTCCGAGCTGGCTTCGACCACGTCGCGAAAACGCGCTTCGCTGGTGGCAAGGGCCTCCTGACTGTTACGCAGCGATGCGTAGCTGGCGTCCAATGTGAGCGCAGCGACAGTCGCGCGCCGCAATATCACCCAGGTCATCAGGCACACCAATAACGCGGCGATGCCAATCAGTGGCAACCCTATTCCCAACAAGCGCAGACCCGGCCTGGACGAAACCCAACGCAGATTGCCGACGGTGCCGTCATCGCCCAAGGCAAAGAGCGACTTTGGATCAACGTCATCGGCGGTGGCGACACGCAAGCCATTTACCCCGAAATCGTTGCCTATCGCCTGGAGTTTGGCGTCTTCCAGCATGTCCACGAAAATCAGCACCGACGGCAGTCGGTCATCTGCCGTCACGGTCGGATCCGTCCCCGGTGTAATCGCGGCGGCCGCGACAAGGGCCGGTACGCCGCCAATATTGATGAAGGCGGTGGTCGGCGTTTCCGATTCCGCGCCTGCACGAGCCTTGTCGAGAATCGAGTCAACGGAACGCCCAAGCCACTGGGCGAGATCGACGGATTTCAACTCCCCGTTGACGACCGAGTAGACAGCGCGGTTGACGTCATTGACGACAAACAGGCCCTGGATGCCAAAATCCGCGTAAAGCGTGGAGCCAACGTTTTGTCGCACGAAGGCCCAATTGGGGTCCACTTGGGTGTGCAGGTGCTTGTATGCATCACCCCAAAATGCGTAATCCTTGACGGTCAGGCGCAGGGATTTTTCCAGCGATTGCACCGCTTTCTGCGTGTAGAAAGCACTTTCGGCCTCCTCCGTACGGTCTAAATCCCGGGCAAGAAAAACCAGTGAAACGCTGGCCAGCAAAAACACACCGGCCAGTAACCCCACAAACTTGAAAAGAGAGGCCCGAGCCAACGATACGCTCGTACGGTTGGAGAGGGAGGAAACGATAGAAGCGAGATTGTTCGGCATGATTTACCGCAGGTCGTTGGTGCAAGGCGCTTGCATACAACGCTATCGGCGGCGTTGTGAGATCTATGAGCGATCTCGTTTTCTAAGCCGCCATTTGCGACAGAAGGCTCTATTGCGGCTGAAACGTCTGAAGATACGCCAACAGGTTGTCGACTTTTTCCGGATCGCTGAGCCCCCAGAAAATCATGCGGGTGCCGGGCACGACGGATTTTGGCGCTTCAAGGTAGGCGGTCAGGGTTTCGCGGGTCCAGACGATGCCGGCTGATTTCATGGCATCGGAGTATTGATAATCCGGGGTACTGCCTGAACGGCGGCCAAAAATGCCGTTGAGCTGCGGTCCGAACGAACCTCGCGCCGATTCGCCGACCTGATGGCAGCCGCCGCACAGGCGCGGGAACAATTTCGCGCCTGCTTCAGCATCGCCGGCCGCGTGAGCGGGTGCGCCTGATAACCCGGCGTGGAGTACCAAGGCCAAGGTGAGTGCTGCGGCTTTGTTCATCTGTTGCTCCGAAAAATCTGTGGCTTGTCACGGGTGAGTCAATTGGCGGCCGGTTGAAACTTCTTCCGGTAAGCCGCCGGGAGCAAACCTACGCGCTGGCGGAAGAGTCTACGGAATGAATTACCGTCTTCGTAGCCCACGGCGTAAGTGATGCTGTCCAGGGTCATGCGGGTGGATTCGAGCAGTTGCTTGGCTTTTTCCAGGCGCAGCGTTTGCAGGTAGGTAATGGGCGTGTAGCCAGTGGCGTCCTTGAAGCGCCTTTTGAAGTTGCGCACGCCAAACCCGAATCGCTGGGCGACATCATCAATCAGCAGCGGCTGATCGAAGTGCTGCTCCAGCCAGTTTTGCGTGCGCAGGATGTCACTGTCCCCATGGTTCTTCGGCAATGACCACATGACATACACCGACTGCTCGCTGCGCACCGTGTCGACCAGCAAGTATTTGCCACACTTTTGCGCCAGCTCCAATGAGGCGAAACGGCGCACCAGGTGCAGCAAAAGGTCCATGGCGGCACTCGCGCCACCGCTGGTGATCACGCGATTGTCTTCGCAGAGGATCTGCGTTTCCTCCAGGCAGGCTTGGGCATAGCGACGACGAAACAGGTCTGCAAACGCCCAGTGCGTGGTCGCCCGGACACCGTCCAGCAAGCCTGCTTCGGCCAGCATGAACGCCGCCGTACACATTGACGCCACCACCGCGCCCTGTGCGTGTTGTTGACGCAACCAAGGCCCATGGGCCGAAAAGGTCGGCAAGGCGTCCTTCAAGGTGAAAAGAAATCCGGGAATCAACACCAGATCGGTTCGCGGGATCTTGCCGGTGGACCGATCCACCCTCAGCGTCTGCCCTCCCCACGCGGCGACATCATCGCCATCAAGGGAAGCGGTCATCACATCAAAAGGCGCGCCGGCCGTGTCGGCAAACAGATTCGCGGCGCTGAGGACTTCCAGGGCCATGGTTGCGCTGGCGGCGGAACATTGGTCCGCGAGTAAAAGCGTGACATGCATACAGGACCTCGTTGCGCTTTTCGCATGTAATAAGTCATTTGCGCACCTACCTTACCCGATTCCTGCGCCGTAAAGTGCCGGGGTCATTCAATCTTCGGCGTACTTATGAATCTCTGGTTCCGACTGTTTCTCATGCTGTTTCGTCGTCCGTGGCGCAAGCCGGTCGACGCCCTGGCTACCACCGTCATCCGCCTGCGCGTCTGGCCTTTCGACCTCGACCTCAACCGCCACGTGACCAATGGCCGCTATTTCACTCTGGCCGACATCGGACGCTTGGACTATGTGCTACGCAGTGGCGCATTCCGGGTGGCGCTGCGCAATAAAGCCGTGCCGATCGTGGGCGATACCTGGGGCAAGTTCCGTCGCGAGCTCAAGCTGTTCGAAGCGTTCGAGATCCACACGCGGATGCTTGGCTGGGACGATAAATGGAGCTTTATGGAGCACCGCTTCGTCAGCAAGGGACGCGTGGTCGGCGTGGTCGTGATGCGCGGACTGTTTCGCGCGGGCAAAGGCCAGGTTGCTCCCGGCGAGTTCGCCCGGGAGCTGGGTCTGGCGCAACAGTCGCCCTCGATGCCCGCGTGGCTGACAGACTGGTCGCAAAGCTGTAACGACATGAGCCGCGAGCTTCGAGAGGAAGAAGGTCAGCCCGCCCGGCGCCCACAGACGGTCGAATAAGTTGAGTGCGCCCGTTATCCTGTGTCTCCCGATATTTCACCGGAGACACCTGTGCCACCCCTGACCGCCCGCGAGGTTTACCAGCCATTGCGCGATGCCGCGCTGCAAGTCCGGCCGCTAAAGCGCCTCGACGAACAGCCCGAACCTGGCCATGTGCACATCGACATCGAAGGCTGGCGCCTCAGCCTCCTCTTCGAGGGCAATCGCCTGCGCCACTGCCAACGATGCCAAAGCCCGGACGGTCGCACAGGTGAGCTCGACAGCTGGCAACGTTACGGCACCGATCCGGTGAGTTTGCTCAGCACCTGGGAGCTGGCGCAGATTGAACGGCTGTGCGCTGAAGTCACTCAATAACGCCCTCAAAGCGCTTCAACGAAAACGCCGACAGATCCAGGTCACTGCTGCCCCGCACACACCATTGCGCCAACGCCTCCCCCAGCGCGGCGGAATGCTTGAAGCCATGCCCGGAACAGGCGGACACCACCAGGGTATTTTTCAGTGAGGGATGCTCGTCGATGATGAAGTGGCTGTCCGGCGTCACGGTGTAGGCACACACCGCCGACTTGGCGACCCGCGAGCTGACACCGGCTATCTTGCCGCGCACGTGGGTGTCGAACATCTCTTGTGCTTCGGCGGCGCTGACGGTTCTGTCCAGCGTATCGGGCGAAGATTGTTCGCTGTACTGCTCGGTCGCGACTTTCAGGCTGTTCTCGCCGGGCAAGGGGGGAAAACCATAGCTTGCATCATCGCCGGCCCCCTGATGGCGGATGAACGTCGGCGAGACCGGCGCAAATTGCGCCACTTCTTCCAGCTCGAACCAGAACAATGTCTGACGACACACCCGCAGCAAACGGTCGAAGGGGGCGCCGAGCAAACCTTGAGACCACATGCCGGCGCTGATCACCACCTTGTCGGCAACGATCGTGCGCTGATCGGTCGTGACCGTGACGCCCTGCTCGTCCGAGCGGATCTGCATGACGGTTTCCCCCTTGAGCAGCGTTGCGCCCAGTGCTTCGGCGAGCTGCAGCTGCACGGCAATGCTGCGCTCGGGCCGGACATAGCCGCCACTGGGTTCGAAGTAGCCGACCGCTGTGTCCAGCACCGGTGAAAACTGCGGGAAGCGCTGGCGAATCTGCTCCGCCGACAATCGCTCGTGTTCGATGCCGTGGGTTTGCGCCAGGTGCAGGGTGCGGTGGGTGAAGTCGCTGGCATCGTCAGCGTCGTAGTCGGGGCCGGAGGTCATGACCAGCACGCCACACTGTTCGAACAGCGACTCGCCGGACAGCGCTTCGAGTTCGCGCCAGATTCGGTGGGAATTGCGCACGATGGGCAGATAGGTGGCGCCCTCCCCGACCGAAAGCCGGGTGATACGCGTGTCGCCGTGACTTGAGCCTTGATCGTGGGGAGGATGGTGGCGGTCGACGCCGATCACATTAACGCCGGCCTTGGCCAGTTGATACAGAGTGGCAGCACCCATCGCGCCCATGCCGAGAACCGCTACTTCACACCGATGTTCCATCCCTGCCCCCACCGAAAACCAGATGATTGAAAAGCCTCCAGCATAGGCGATTCGTTCTGATTTTTCAGTGGCGGCACAGATGATCTCCAGCAACATCGCAAACGCCGGATTGTCGTTGTTCTCTCGGCTCGGGAAGGTTGGGGGGGTGAGCTGGTTCGGGTCGAGTCAGGAATTCGCTGGTGTTTATCGAGGTTTAAACATCGCCGGAAGGTGTCTGTTTAAGCGAGCTCAAGGTTACGTCCTGAAAGCTACAAAACCTTGCGCCGTTGCCTACGACTGCACCAGAATCCGCCGGCTTGTGCGCCTGGGGGCTGCTCGGTAACTTGATTCCCGTCACTGCTCATCAGTGATCGGGTTTAGTCGCCCGGCTAAGGTAATGCGGTCGCACGAGCAACGTCAGTCAGGTATTCACCTGTACTTTATGGCAGCTGTGCGCATGGCGTCTTCGGACGCGCCGGATTTTTGCCTTTCCTTGCCGGTCGACTAACTTGCGCACAGCTGCCTCCCTCGTTTAGTCGCGAGTTGGTTGCAGCCCTACTACAAAAGGGAAGCATCTATGTTCAAAGTAACGCCCAACCCACCGGACAACGATCCGGCCTCCCCGTACGAACCCGATTCAAAGAAATTCCACGAAGCCGCCGAGCGAGCGCTCGACTACCACTTCCCGTCGAACGCCGACGTCAAAGCCACACCACGAATCCGTAGCACTCTGTTTTCCGTTGACCCAGAGGCCACGGCCGAAACTTTGGCGGTGTATCTGGTCGAGACGCTGGCCTCGGTCGATGTGATGGTCCATCAGTTGGTGGATCATCTGGAGGGTGAATCGCGTTATGCCCTGCTGGGGATTTCCAACAGCATCATGGTCGCGGAGATCACGGCGAATCGGGTGCTGGATAAGATCGATCCGCCGGCGTAGAGGCGGTCTGCTGTGCAGCGGTCCCTTTTGGGGCCGCTATCGCAAGAGGCTCTTTCCCAAAGGGCCATGAAAGCGCCGCCACTGGCCGCGCGCCCTCCATTGCGCATACCATGCGCGACTCTAAAAAATTCAGATAGGCCCCCATGATCAAAGCCAGTCTGCGCAGCCACCTGACACTTTGGTTTGCCGGTTTGTCGCTGCTTACGCTGCTGAGCGTGGGTTTCTATGTCGGCCATATCGCCACCGAGCAGATGAAGCAGGCAAGCGGCAATGCCTTGTTGAGCACCGCCCGATCTGCCGCTGAGCTGTTGGGCGCGCAGTTGCGTGAGCGGCAGCTCGAAGTGTCCCTGCTCAGTCGCGCCCCGCTGTTCAGGCATGGTGACCTCGACGATCCGGACATCCTGTCGTCGATGGAACTGCGTTCGCAGTCCCGCGCCGAGTATGCGTGGATGGGCGTGGCGGACGCCGACGGACGCGTGCGCCAGGCTGTAAATAATCTGCTGGTCAATCAATCGGTAAAAGAACGCCCCTGGTTTCAGGCCGGGTTGCGCGGCGCCTATACCGGCGATCCTCACGAGGCGGTCTTGCTGGCCAAACTGTTGCCGGGCACCGCCAATGGCGAGCCGCTGCGCTTCATCGATTTCGCCGCGCCGATACGCAATGCCGAGGGCCAGGTGATCGGCGTGCTGGGCGCTCATGCCCATTGGAGCTGGGTGACGCGCATTGTCGACGCAGCCGTGCTGCACAAAGGCACGACGCCTGAGGTGCAAGCACTGATTGTCGACCACGACGGCAAAGTGCTCTACCCGGAATCGCTCATGGGGCAACAACTGGCCAACATGCCGCAGGCACAGGAAAACCATTCCGACACTTCGGGCTGGTCAGTGGGCAATGGCTACCTGACCAGCGTTGTCGCCGTGCCGACGCCATCGAGTACGAACCTTGCGTGGTACATCGCTGTTCGACAGCCGCTGGACATTGCGCTTGAGCCGGCACGTATCCTGTTTTACAAGTTGCTGATGCTGGGCGTCATGGCCGCCATCGTGTTCGCGCTGGTGGCGTACTACCTGGCGCTGTACCTCAGCCGTCCGATAGAGCTGCTGGCCAAGTCGGCCCAACAAGTCCAGAACCAACAGCCCGGCGCGACGTTCCCCCGGGAACATTCGGTGCTGGAAATTGCCCAGCTTGGCCAGTCTCTTCAGGGCATGACTCAGTCTTTGCTCGGCAAGGAGCGCGAGTTGCAGGAGGCCAATGCCTCGCTGGAAGCCACTGTCGCACAACGCACCGCCGCCCTCACCCAGGCCAATGCCGACCTGTTGAAACTGGCCACCCATGACGCGCTGACGGGCGTGTACAACCGGCGGCGGTTCGACGAGAAACTGGTTGAGTGCAGCCTGCTGTATCAACGCACCGGACGCCCGTTTGCGTTGCTGTTCATCGACGCCGATCACTTCAAGCAAATCAACGACACCCACGGCCATGCCATCGGCGATGAAGTGCTGCACCAACTGGCCCGCCTGATTCAGGACAATACCCGCGCCACGGATTTCGTGGCCCGCTACGGTGGCGAGGAATTTGCGGTGCTGTTGCCGGAAGTCGAGGAACCCGAGAGCCCCGAGATCGTGGCAGAAAAGATCCGCGCCGCGATCGCCACCGCTACCTTTGCCTCGGTCGGTGGTCAGGTCACGGTCAGTATCGGCATTGGCCTTGCCGAAACTTCCGATAGCAACGCCACGGCGCTGATCAATCGCGCCGATCAGCAGCTCTATCAGGCGAAACGGGCGGGAAGGAATCGGGTGTCTCGAAATGCTGGCGTTGCTGACCGCCACTGACTGCCGCGATTTCTTAACTTCCAGCATCGAAAAAGCTCGGGGGAATCGTAATGCTGGGGGTGTTTTGGGGTTGGGTACATATCCGTTTCTGCGGTAACGGCGGCTATTGGTTCCGCTCTTACAGCGGGTTACTTGGAAAAGCGC
>NZ_JARVSN010000037.1:0-105764 GCF_030209165.1 Pseudomonas sp. fls2-241-R2A-110
ACACCCAACCCACCCCACCCCACCCGATACCGATCCAGCATCCCCGTACGAATCCGTCGATTCCAAAAAATTCCACGACGCCGCCGAGCGCGCTCTCCACCACTACCTCAACCCGGGCGCCCTCATCATGGCCGCGGTCAACGAACCCGAGCGTATGTTCCTCGTCTACCCCGAGTACTACTGGCTAGCACCCTCCCCAAGACCCTACCGGGATTAAGCCAGTGGGGTTCGTCGCCACAGCGAGGTGTGATCGCGATGTTGAAATGCCATCACCAAAATAGTATGTTGCTGAAAAATCATCTATGGTTCACAAGGAAGACATCATGTCGCTCAAAGGGAAGATCATTTCCGGCTATCTCGTCATTGGCCTGATCTACACGCTTTACTCCTGGCTGTTCACTTCGTACTCCCACGCCAGCTTCGCCTATAACCTCGGCAGAGGTCTGATGTGGCCGGCTGCAATGTCTCCTGCTTTCGGTACGTTTATCGGCGTCATTGTCCTGCTCGTGGTCATCGGCGCGATTCATTTGAATCGACGCTAATCGATCCGCACCTCCAAACTGATCAAGGACAAATGCTCATGGGCATGAGAAAGCTAACGCTGGCTGTGTTGTTCGCGGCGGCACTGGCAGGCTGTGGTGGTAGTAAGGACAAGGCAGAGGAGTTGATTGAGGTCAGCGGTTTGACCAAGCATTACAGCACCATCGTGGAAATCGCATCGGCAAGTTACGCTTCCCGTTACCCGATGCTGGAACGGGAACAGATTCGCAACGTCGTGCGGGACAAACTTGATCAGGACGAATTGAAAAGCAAGATGGTTGACATCTATGCCGATCATTTCGACGACGAAGAACTCGAACTGATGATCCGTGCCAATAAGCATCCCGAGCAAGCCATGGCGATTATCCTAGGCTCCAAAGAAGGCCGCGCGCTAGCCGAAAAGGTAATGGATGTCCAAAAAACCATTTCACAAGACATGCAAAAGTCGATGGTAAACAGTGATGATGCAATCATCGATGCTCTGGATGAGCTGAAGGGCTAAAGCTCATCATCGGGCCTGATGTCGTACACAGACGTCTTCAAGGATTTTCAGGCCGCTGATTCAGTAGATGAAGCGTAGCGTAACGGCCATTAACGCCCGCGTAATGCAGCTGTCGAGCCAGCGAGGCTGCCTCCGCGGGCGTTATTGTAAAAAAGATGAAACCTATTTCAGGACTAGATAGCCTGGCCGATTCGGCAATGCCGTCAATCAACCTCAGCAATCATCCTGAATCCCAAGCCGTACCTATTCATTGTCATCTTGAAGCCTTGAATTCAATCCTGTCCTCCCTGTGAGAACGAGCCTGCTCGCGATGGCGTCAGATCCGACGCCACCGATTTCACACAAGAATTTGTCCATCGGTGTTTGATGCCTTAAACAGGTTTCAAGTCGCCTGTTTAAAGACACCCAGTGTTACGTCCTAACGGCTACAACGCCTTGCGTCGTTACCTACGCGTACGCCAGAATCCGCCGGCTTGTGCGTCTGTGGCAGGGGTTCTATCGTTTGCTCGTCACTAAAAACAGTGATGGGTTTGGTAGACCCTCAGCATCGACGCATAGCGTCACCTTCGGCGGTCCTTCTTCAGGGCTGCGATTTTATGGTGGCCATGCGCAGGGCTCCTTCGGGGGCGCCGGTTCCGATGCCCGGTCTACCAACCTTCGTATGGCCGCCACCCTCCGTTTGGTAGCGAGAGGGCGATGGCTCCTTTTAATAAGTAGCATCGGAGTTTCATTCATGATCAAACCCACACCCAACCCACCCGATACCGATCCAGCATCCCCGTACGAATCCGTCGACTCCAAAAAATTCCACGACGCCGCCGAGCGCGCCCTCGACCACTACCTGAACCCGGGCGCCGTCATCATGGCCGCGGTCAACGAACCCGAGCGTATGTTCCTCGTCAATCCCAAGTACGACACCGAATCCCTGCTGGCCAATGCCAGTGAATCACTGGGCTCGGCCACCACCATGCTCAGCAACTTCGCGGCGTTGCTGGACAACTCGCACCGCAAGACCCTGCTGGGAATTACCCAGGTGGTGATGTTGGGGGGATTGGCAGTGAATCAGGCATTGGATCAGGTTGAGGTGAAGGAGTAAGAGCACACCCTGTGTGGCGGTGGTTCGTCCGTCGTCACAGAGGGGAGGGTAAGTCGGCAGGGGTTGGATGGCGCTTCGGCCCATTCAGTCTTTGCTCGATTTGGGTATCGCAATACGGCTACTGGTCTTGACCTCGCGCAATGCCAGGCTGGACTGGATGGATGCGATACCCACCTGACGCCTGAGCACCTGCTCGATAAAGTCGCTATAGCTATCAAGATCCTCTGCCAACACTTGCAGCACGTAATCGGCATCCCCGGTGATCTTGTGACAGGACAACACTTCGGGCAATTGCGCAATCACTGCCTCGAAGGCGTCGGGAGCGTGATCGGCGTGGGTGGAAAAACGAATGTGCACGAAGGCCATGATGTCCAGTCCCAGCATTCGTCGATCAAGGTTCGCCTGGTAGCCCTTTATCACTCCTGCCTCTTCCATTCTCTTTCGCCGCCGCCAGCAAGGAGTCAGGCTTAACGACAGGCGCTCGCTGAGTTCGGCGTTGGAAATGCTCGCATCCTCTTGCAGCAACGTGAGTATTGCCAAGTCCGTCTCGTCGAGACTGATGCGTTTGGATGATTTTTTCTGCATTTGGCCAATCCTGAGTATAAAAACCCGAAAAATCTAGTAAACCACGAAAACAAAGCAAAGAAAGCGCATCCGTGCCGGAACAGAATATTTGCACTGGCTCACATTAACGGATGCGCAGAATGTTTACAGTTTTCAGTGATTCCCACCGTTTGCACCACGGCACCGAATTGAAAGACGGCGTGCTCAAGCCGTCGTTCGAACAGCCCAGTCGGGCCGATACCGTCCATAACCGCGTCAAGCAGGTAGGCCTAGGCCAGATCGTAGAACCGCGAGCCTTTGATCGCATGTGCTACGTCAACGCGCACAGCGAGCGCTACGTCAGCTTTCTGGAAAGTGCCTGGACAGAATGGTGCGCGACCGGACGTACCCACGACGCCCTGCCGCTGGTATGGCCAGTGCGCGATCTGTCCAACGAACAAGTGCCGGCCTTCATCGACGGCAAATTGGGTTTCTACGCCATGGACGCCGGCTCCCCGATTACCGCCACGACATGGCAAGCGGTTAAAACCAGTGCCGACATAGCCCTCACTGGCCTGGCATTGATCGATGAAGGCCACGACAGTGCCTTTGCCCTGTGCCGTCCGCCCGGCCATCACGCAGCGCGTGAATACATGGGCGGCTACTGCTATCTCAACAACGCCGCCATTGCTGCACAAAGAGCCATTACCCAAGGCGCCAAGCGTGTCGCGGTACTGGACGTCGACTTTCATCATGGCAACGGCACCCAGAACATTTTCTACGAGCGCAGTGACGTCATGTTTGTCTCGTTGCACGGCGAGCCCGCGGTGTCCTATCCGTACTACTCAGGTTATAGCCACGAAGTCGGCGCAGGCCTCGGTGAAGGTTACAACCTGAACTATCCGCTGCCAAAGAACACCACCTGGGAAAGTTACCGCAACGCCTTGCACCACGCCTGCAAGAAACTCCAGCAATTCGCCCCGCAAGTGCTGGTTATTTCACTGGGCGTCGACACCTTCAAGGACGACCCCATCAGCCACTTCCTGCTGGAAAGCGAGGACTTCATCGGCATCGGTGAGCTGATAGCGGGCGTGGGTTGCCCCACCCTGTTCGTGATGGAAGGCGGCTACATGGTTGATGAAATCGGGATCAATGCGGTCAACGTGCTGCATGGCTACGAGAGCAAGCGCGCCTGAACCACCCCCTGAATGGCAGCGCTTCAAACATTAAATCGGAGAATAAAAACATGACTCTTTTTATAGACGTCGATCATGCCGCACGCCTGTTCGCCAAGGTGGGGATCCGCCGCGCCATCCGCGAAATGGCGACGTATATCGAAGCCGACTATTCGCGTTGGGCACAGTTTGATAAGTCGCCCCGCACCGCCAATCATTCGGCCGACGGTGTGATCGAGCTGATGCCCACCGACGATGGCCAACAGTACTCGTTCAAATACGTGAATGGTCACCCGGATAACAGTCAAAGGAATTTGCTGACAGTCATGGCCTTCGGTGTCCTGGCCGATGTCCAGAGTGGCTATCCAACGCTGCTCAGTGAACTGACGCTCACCACTGCCGTGCGAACTGCCGCGACCTCTGCCTTGGTTGCGCAGTCCCTGGCGCGGCCCGATGCAAGCATCATGGCAATCATCGGCAATGGCGCTCAGAGCGAATTTCAGGCCCTTGCCTTTCACGAAATGCTGTCCATCAAGGAACTGCGCATTTTCGATATCGACCGCGACGCTTCACTCAAGTTGAAGCACAACCTGTGCGCGTTCCCGGACATTGAAGTGATTCTGGCCAGCTCGGTGCAGGAGGCGGTCAAGGGCGCGCACATCGTTACCACAGTCACCGCCGACAAAGCCTATGCGACGATTCTGACTCCCGAGATGATCGAACCCGGCATGCATATCAACGCGGTCGGCGGTGACTGCCCCGGGAAAACCGAACTGCACGCTGACATTCTGCGCAATGCTCGGGTCATCGTTGAGTTTGAACCTCAAACCCGTATTGAAGGCGATATTCAACAACTGGAGCCTGACTTTCCCGTCATCGAGTTTTTCCGGATTGTTCAAGGCGAAGTCCCGGGTCGCGAGAACGACGCACAGGTCACCGTGTTCGATTCAGTGGGTTTTGCCCTGGAAGACTTTTCGTCCCTGCGCTACGTGCACGATCTGGCGCGGGAGCATGCCATCGGTGAGCGCATCCATCTGGTGCCCACGCCTGCCAACATAAAAAATCTCTACCAACTGCTTGATCAGCCGCCCGCAATCGCCCCCCCGCGCCTGCGCACAGCCAGCTGATAGCCATCGATGACGCCCACTGAGCAAATCGCCAGGGGGCCGTTCATGGTGTGAGTGGTCGAGGAACCCTGCCACTGCAAAACCAACACCGGCAGTCGCCGTTGTACCTCTAACAAGAACGCTAGACACCCACCTTTCTGCCAAAACTCAAAAACATAAAATCAAGAGGTTTTGTAATGAAATCGACTCCGTCCGAGCGGGTTGAACAGCCCGCGCTGCAGCGCACGCTCAGCAATCGTCACATTCAATTAATGGCAATGGGAGGCGCCATCGGTACAGGCCTGTTCATGGGGTCAGGAAAGATCATTGCCCTCTCAGGTACGTCGATCATCCTCATTTATATGATCATCGGGATGTTCGTCTACTTCGTCATGCGCGCCATGGGCGAACTGTTGCTCTCCAACTTGAACTTCAAAACCTTCGCCGATTTTGCCGGTGCCTACCTCGGCCCGCGAGCGGCATTCTTCCTTGGCTGGTCATACTGGTTGAGCTGGAGTGTCGCGGTGGTGGGCGATGCCGTCGTGGTCGGCGGATTCTTTCAGTACTGGTTCCCCGATGTGCCTGCGTGGATCCCGGCCATCGGTATGTTGATGACGCTGTTCGCCTTAAACGTGCTGACCGTCAGGCTTTTCGGTGAAGTGGAGTTCTGGTTCGCGATCATAAAGATCATTGCTGTCGTCACCCTGATTGGCGTCAGCATAGTGATGATTGCCAGCTCCTTTGTATCCCCCAGTGGCGTGACTGCTTCCCTGAACCACCTGCTGGATAAACAGGCAGCCTTTCCCAATGGTCTGTTCGGTTTCTTTGCCGGTTTCCAGATGGCAATTTTCTCTTTTGCCGGCACCGAACTGATCGGTACTGCCGCCGCCGAAACGCGCGCCCCCGAGAAGACCCTGCCTAAAGCCATCAACTCGATTCCGCTGAGAATCATCCTGTTTTATGTGCTGGCACTGGCTTGCATTATTGCGGTGACTTCCTGGCAACAGGTGTCGCCCAACAAAAGCCCTTTCGTCGAACTGTTTCTGGTTGCAGGGTTTCCCGCCGCCGCCGGTATCGTTAATTTCGTGGTGCTGACGTCTGCCGCCTCATCGGCCAACAGTGGCGTATTTTCATCCAGCCGCATGCTGTTCGGGCTGGCCAGTCACGACAATGCTCCCGGGGTTTTCCGGCGCTTGTCGGGCAATAGCGTGCCTCTGCTGAGCCTGGCGTTTACCACTTTGTTGATGCTGGTGGGCGTACTGCTGCTGTTCATCGTTCCAGAGGTCATGACAGCGTTTACCATCGTCTCTACCGTGTCGGCAATCCTGGTGATTTTCACGTGGTCGACCATCCTCGCGTCGTACATTGCCTATCGCAGAGCTCGGCCCGATCTGCATGCGCAATCGATCTACAAGATGCCTGGCGGGGTGCCGATGGCCTGGTTCTCTTTGGCGTTTCTAGGCTTCGTTCTCTGTTTACTGGCACTCAGACCTGACACCCGTATTGCCTTGATGGTCATGCCGGGGTGGTTTATATGGCTGGCGATCGCTTACCAATTGACCTGTTCCAGGAGGTCTAAAGTCGCTGCTGATTCTGCAAGCCAATACAGCTGATGCGCGGAATGGCACGAGTTGGTTAATAGTCTCTGGCGGGCGCCTGCAGTCTGTGTTCGCGCAGGCATTGCAATTATCTGGCCCGACCAGGGACTCAAGAGAAGGAGTGACACACAGGGCTCAATCCACCGGCCTTAACTGTCTCTGTGTGCTCCATTCACCGGTAGGCGACTGCCCAGGCGATAGCGTGAGGAGGGATGAATCAGGCGCACATAGGTGACAATTTTGCTCTGGCTCCAGGTCCGGCGCATGAGGACCAGGCAAGGTTCATTGGCATCGATTTGCATGTGTTTGCTTTCATCGCTGCTGGGGTGGCTGGCTTCGACGATATGTTCCATTTCATCGGGCCTGATGACCTGCAGAAGGTATCTGGCCGGTTGCAGGTGCTCGCCGAAATCCTGCTGCAAAAACTCCGGTACCAGCTCGGGATTGACGTAACGATCCTCGAGCTGCACCGGTACGCCTTCTTCGCAATGCACGCAGACCAGATGAAAAACCGAAGAGCCGGTGGTCAGCGCCAGCGCGGCGGCTACCGGCATAGAGGCCGCCTCGCGTCCCAGGTGCAGGACTCGGCACGTGTAACTGTGACCCCGGGCGAGGATTTCGTCAGCGATGTTGGTGATTCTCAGCAGGTTCGATTGCGGTTTGCTTTCAGCGACGAAGGTGCCTACACCTGAAATCCGCACCAAATGCCCTTCTTCGGTCAGCTCGCGCAATGCCCGGTTGACGGTCATGCGCGACATGCCCAGTTCTTGCACCAAACGGTTCTCTGACGGGATCAGATCGCCCGGTTTCCAAACGCCCGCGCGAAGCTGGCCTTGCACAAAATCCTTCGCGCGCTGATAGAGCGCTTGCGGTGCATTTTTAATCATTAGTCGGTCCGTGTTTCTTGTGCGGCAAGGACTTTTGCCAGTGCCTGGAGGAAAAGGTCGTTATCCTCACAGCTTCCGATGGATACCCGCAAGTGCTGAGAATAACCGGCTTCGCGCCAAGGCTTGATGATGACCCCCTCGCGCAGCAGTGCCTGGTTGATGACTTCGGCAGGGTAGGGCGTGTGGAAGTACAGAAAGTTTGCCATGGAGGGTGCGGTCGCGACGCCTTGCTCTTGCAGGGCGGCTGCCACCCTGCGGCGTTCGCTGGCGACATGGGAAAGACAGCGGTGCAGGTATTCATCGTCGGCCAGCGCAGCAACCGCCGCGGCTTGGGCTACGCGGTTAACGTTGAAGGGCGTGCGCAGACGGTTGATCAGATCGGCCAGTAGCGGATCGCTGACGATTCCGTAACCGACTCGCAAGCCCGCCAGGGAATAGGCCTTGGAGAAAGTCCGCAGCAGTATGAACGGTTTGCCACTGGCCTGAATCAAGCCCAGGCAATCTGGATACTCGGTCTCCCATCGGGCGTATTCGTAATAGGCCTCATCGAACACCAGCAAACATTGTGGAGGCAATGCGTCGAGCAACTGCTGCAACTCATCGGCGCTCAGGGTGCAGCCCACCGGATTGGACGGGCAGGAAAACATCAGCAATCGCGTGCGGGGCGTGAGCGCGGAGACCATGCCCGCCACGTCGAAAGTGCCTTCGTCGGTCATCGGCACGCCCACGACCCGGGCACCGGCGGCCATTGGGTAGATGAAATGCAGCCCAAAGGACGGCACCACGGTGACGACTTCATCGCCATGGTCCAGGAACACGCGACTGATGACGCTCAGCAAGTCTTCCGAGCCATTGCCGAACACCAATTGATCTTCCGGCACGTCGAGTTTTTCCGAGAGTGCGGCGCGTAATGCCTGGCAACCGGCGTCTGGATACAGCGCAATTTCACTGCAGGCCCGAGTCATCGCGGGGGTGACGGCGGGTGCCGGCCCCATCGGGTTTTCATTGCTGCCCAGTTTGGCTACGCGGGTGAGGCCGAAGCGCTTGCGCACCGCCTCCGAGCCGAGGCCGGCGTTGTAGCTGGCCAGGTCACGCACTTCGGCACGGGCCAGCAGATTCAGGTCGTTGGAATTCATACCGGGCTAACCTCTTTGGTGTCCTGCCAGAAGGCGTTGCGATCCAGGTAGTTCTGCAGGAATTGCTGCAGACGTGGCTGTTCGGCGTTGTGAAAGATTTCGTGAGGGGTGCCCTGAGCGACCACTTGGCCTTGATCGAGGAACACCACCGAGTCGGCGACCTGAGCGGCGAACCCCATCTCGTGCGTGACCACCACCATGGTCATGCCTTCCTTGGCGAGGGTTTTCATGACCTGCAGTACTTCGCCGACCAGTTCCGGGTCGAGGGCCGAGGTGGGTTCATCGAACAGCATGATGTGCGGCTCCATGGCCAGTGCCCGGGCGATCGCCACGCGCTGTTGCTGACCACCGGACAGTTGCGCCGGGTAAGCCTCGGCCTTATGGGCCAGACCGACTTTATCGAGCATCGCCATGGCGCGTTGTCGGGCGTCATCGGCGGATAATTTGCGCACACGCAGCAAGGCTTCACTGACATTGCCAAGGGCGGTCATGTGCGGCCACAGGTTGAATTGCTGGAAGACCATGCCAACGTTGCGCCGCACCTGATTGATTTGCGATTGGGGCGCACGCTTGCGGCCCTTGCCGTTCTCCGGCACCCAGCCAAGCAGCTGACCTTCGATGTAAATCTCGCCCTCGTCGTACTCCTCAAGGAACGCCATGCTGCGCAGCAGGGTACTTTTGCCTGAGCCGGAAGGACCGATCAGGCACACCACTTCAGAGTGCCGGACCTGCAAATCGATACCCTTGAGTACACGCAGATTGCCAAAGCTCTTGCCGACGTTGTGCAGTTTCAGCATCGGCGCGCTGTTGTCGGAGAGTGTCTTGGAAGTCTTCATCGCTTCACCTGATTCGTTCAATACGGATGAGTGTGGCGCAGCTGTCGGCGTCGAATGGAAGTTGCTCATCGCGGCTGCTTCTGCATGAATCGCCCGACGCGCACTTCCAGCAGCATGCCCATCCGTGAGCAGGCTTCCACCAGGAGCAGGTAGCCGATGCACAGCACCAGCAGGGTCTCGACAAAGGCGAAGGTTTCCGAGCCGATGCCGGTGAGGACCATGGTCAATTCGGGGATGGTGATGATCGACAACACGGCCGTTTCCTTGCACAGGATGGTGATCAGATTGACCAGTGCCGGGAGGATGATCACCAGCATTTGTGGAATCTGGATGCGCGTGATGCATTGCAGGCGGGTGATGCCCAGGCAGTCGGCCGCTTCCAGTTGCCCGCGGGCAACGGATTGAAAGCCGGAGCGGAAAATTTCAGCGAAATAGACGCTGCCATAAATGCCCAGGCCGAGAATGCCGGCCGGAATGGGGTCCAGGTTCAAGCCAAAAGACGGGCCGCCGTAATACACCAGGAACAGCTGGACCAGAAACGGTGTACTTCGAATCATCTCGATGAACGCCCGCAATGGTGCGCGCACCAGGCTGTTGCCGAACAGTTGGGCAACAGCGATCAACATGCCCAGTATCAGGCCCAGCGCGACACCGGCAGACCAGGTGCCGAGGGTGATCATGAAGCCTTGTCCGATTTCGCCGAGATGGTCGGTGATGATCGTGGGGTCAAAGATCATGCGTAGCGCTCCTTCAGATGACGCTCCAGCAGGCCGCCGAAGAACGCCAGCGGAATGTTGATCAGGCAATAGAAACCGGCCAGCATCAGGTAGTCCTGAACGAACATGTAGTCACTGGCGGCAATGTTCTGGGCGGTGCGCGTCAGGTCGGCCAAACCCACCACCGACACCAGTGACGAAGCCTTGATCAGCAGGATCATTTCGTTGACCAGTGCCGGCAAGGTCAGGCGTACGGCTTGAGGGACGCGAATGCGCACCAGCATTTGCCCTGAGCTCAGACCCAGCAGGCCTGCGGCTTCCAGCTGACCGCCAGGGATGGCGAGAAAACCACCGCGCATGATTTCAGCGATATACGCACCCGCCGCCAGAGACAGCCCGATCACCGCTGCCACCATGGGCGAAACGTTGGGCAGGCCGATACGCGGCAGGAAGTAATAAATGAACAGCAGTTGCACCAGCAGCGGAATGCCACGGAACACAAATATGTAGGCGCCACCCAGGCGTCTGAGCAGCGGCAGGGGGGAAAGACGCAGACTGCCCACGATCACGCCGATGACAAAGCCGATGGACAGTGCTGCGACGGAAATTTCGAGGGTCACCAGCAGGCTGTCCAGCAGAAGGGGCAGGTTTTGCAGCAGTAAAGGCCAATCGAACATCGTCGTGCCTCCAGCATGGATAAATCACCGGCTCGGCTGAGCCGGCGATCCGTTCATAAACCCCGCGTTCCTTCTTACCAGGTCGGCTCGAAGTCGGCTTTCGGCACGTCCATTTCGGTCCCCAGCCATTTCTTTTGCAAGGCGGCGAGGCGACCGTCTTCGTGCATTTTCAGCATGGCGCTATCGAGGGCGGCGATCAGGCTGTTGGCGTCGTCATCCTTGCGTCCCAGGTAGGCGAAGTAGGATTTCTTGCCGAATGGAGGCATCACCACTTTGTACTTGTCCGGGTGTTGGGCCGCGACATAGGAGATGTTCGGCAGCGAGTTGGCGACGGCAACGATGCGCTTGGTTCCCAGCTCTGCGTAGGCCTGGTTGTTGTCGATGTATTCACGGACATCAACTTTTTTCGGCAGGGTGGCGGCGAAGGTTTTCAGCTCTTCGAGTTGCGCCGAGCCTTTGCCTGCGCCCACGACTTTGCCGGCAATGTCTTCAGGTTTACTGATGGGGCTGTCCTTGGCGCTGACCAGCAACGCTACGGTGGCCTCGGCTATCGGCAAGACGAAGTGGTAACGCTCCTTGCGTGCCTTGGTAACGATGATAGGCCCCGCGACGACGTCGAATTTCTTGGCTTCAAGCCCTGGCAACACACTTGGCCATGGCAGGTCCATGAATCTGACCTTGACGCCCAACTCTTTGCCCAGCTGCTCGAACAGTTCGGCGTTCATGCCCTTCTGTTTGCCGTTCTCGGTGAAGTCGAAAGGCGCAAATTGCAGTTCAGTGCCCACCACCAGTTCACCGGACTTTTTCACATCGGCAAGCTGATCGGCCTGGGCCGCCATACAGGCGCCAGCCAGGGTCAAGGCGATGCACAGACCGTTGAATTTTTTACTGAACAGAGAATCGAGTTGCATGGTGTAACTCCTTCATCAGGTGCAGCGAGGCTTATGGTGTGTGTTGGTTCTGGTTATGCGTTGCGGGTAAATCATTACGGCTACAGCAGTTAACGTGCCATTGCGGTATATACAGCTTGAGTCGGCATTCAACCGAGGATTTTCCCCGGGTTGAGAATGCCCTTGGGATCGAAGCAATCCTTGAGCTGCTGCATCGCCTGGCGAGCCTCGAGGCTGACCGAGTGATGGAGAAAGTCGCGCTTGAGCAAGCCGATGCCATGTTCGGCCGAGACCGAACCGCGCAATTCGCCGACAGCGCTATAGACCAGCTCCTCGACCTCCAGGATGGGGGCAGGCTCGGGCAAGGAAGCGCAGTCCACCGTCAGGTGCAGATTGCTGTCACCGATATGGCCGAAATACACACTGTGGTTGCCCGGCCAGCGCTGTTCCAGACGCTGGCGACAGCGCTCGGCAAAGTCGCCGATCAGGCCAATGGGCAGGCTGATGTCGAAGTTCAAAGGCTTCATGCGCAGGGGGAATTCGCCCGTCGCTTCACGGATCTTCCAGAGTGCCCGGGCCTGGGTCTGGGAGCTGGCCAATACCGCATCGACCACTTCACCGGCGGCAAAGGCTTCTTCCAGTGTTTGCTCAAGCAATTCCCGAGGGCTGGCGCATTCGAGCAGCACATACAGCGGATGGTCGAGCGACATTGGCGCGCTTGGGTTTTCCAGCCAGGAAACCCCCAGGCGGAAAAAGTCCTGCCACATCAGCTCATACGCTTGCGGCGTACCGACGCTGCGTTGCACCCGGCGCAGCAGGCTCACCGCACTGGCGTAATCGGGCAGGGCGCAGAGCAGGGTGGTGGTTTCGCCAGGTTGAGGCGCCAGCTTCAATACCGCACGGGTAATCACCCCAAGAGTGCCTTCGCTGCCGATGAAGCACTGTTTCAGGTCATAACCGCAGTTATTCTTGATCATCTTGTTGAGCAGATTCAGCACCCGGCCATCAGCCAGGACCACCTCCAGACCGAGTACCAGGTCCCGGGTCATGCCGTAGCGAATCACCGCATTGCCGCCGGCATTGGTGGCGATGTTGCCACCGATCTGGCACGAACCGCGGGCGCCGAGATCCAGCGGGAAGACGAACCCGGCATCAAGCGCTGCTTGCTGAATCTCTTGCAGCGTAGTGCCGGCCCAGACGCTGATGGTCGCCGCCGCAGGATCGATTTCTTCAATGCCGCGCAGGCGTTCCAGGGATAGGGCAATGTCCGTTTCACGAGGCACTGCGCCTCCGGCCAGCCCGGTCATTCCGCCTTGGGGAACCACCGGCTGTTGCGCGTTACTGCAGATGCGCAAAGCGCTCGCGACCTGCTCGGTGGTGCGTGGCAGCAACAGTGCAGCAGGGCAGGCCGGCGCATGGCCCGTCCAGTCGCTGTAGTGCCGCCGACTGATATCGGCACCCGTCACTACCGCGGCATCGCCCAGCGCCAGGCGCAATTGTTCGAGGGTCTGTTGCAAATCGTTCATCGGTTCAACTCACGGTGAAGGATGTGGAGGGCGTCGCGCACAGCTGGCGACGGTGGAGCTGGTTCAGGTCTGGTGTTCCGAGCAGCGACAGGGCCAGACGCAATTCTTGTGCGAGCAGGTCGAGCGCATGCCCGGCACCTGCCTGCCCGCCGACCGCCACTCCATACAAGGTAGCGCGCCCGAGCAAAACCGCATCGGCACCGAGGGCGCAGGCTTTGAGAATGTCGGTGCCACGGCGGATGCCACTGTCGAGCAGCAGCGTGAGCTTGCCTTTGGCGACGGCGGCAATCGCCGGCAGGCAATCGATGCTCGCCGGGACGCCGTCCAGTTGCCGGCCGCCGTGGTTGCTGACCACCACGCCATCAAGGCCCAGCGCGATGGCTTTCTCGGCATCAGCCGGGTGCAACACTCCTTTGAGCAACAACCGTTGTGGCCAGCGGTCGCGCAAGCGGGCGAGGGCATCCCAATCGAGGCCGGTGTCCATTTGCGAACCTATGAAATGGGCGGCGCCTTCGATAGTGCGTTGCGCGGATGGCAGATAGCGTTCGATGTTGCCCAGGTTTGGCAGGCCATGAGGCCACAGCGTCTGGGCCATCCACCGTGGATGATTGAGCACGTCGAACTTGTTGCGCAGGCTCAGTTGCCGGGGCCGGACGAAGTTGCGTTTGTCCCACTCCCGGTTGCCCAGCAGTACCGCGTCGCTGGTCAGCAACAAGGTCTTGCAGCCCACGGAGGCTGCACGCAGGAGCAGGTCTTCCTGAACCTTCGGGTCACGCAGGCAATAGAGCTGGAACCAGAGATTCACCTCTGGCACCGCCGCGACCACTTGCTCCAGAGAGCTGGTGGAAACGGTGCTCAGCGTAAAGGGCAGGCCGCGCTCCGTTGCAGCGCGGGCCAAATGAATATCGGCATCGCGATAAAGCATGGCGTTATAGCCGGTGGGACCGATTGCGATGGGTAGCGGCAGCTCTCGACCGAACAGCGAGCGCCGGGGGTGCGTTTCGGAGCAGGGCACCAGGGTCTGCGGCAGCAGGGCAATATCCGCGAAGCCTTGACGGTTGCGGCGCAAGGTCAATTCTTCTTCTGCACCACCTTCCAGGTATTCCCAAGCGAAATGCGGCAAGCGTCGGCGGGCCATCACTGCCAACTCGGCAATGCTGTGTGCTCGACGATAGTCCGGGCCTGAATAATAGCGGCGCATGGCATATCCCATCGGCTACGTAACAGTAGGTGTTCGCCGCAGTCAGGCGGCGAACGGGTTCAGCTCAGAGGTACGAATCAGGCGTACAGGCGTTCTGCCGGCAACCAGCGCGTGAACGCCGCGTTCTCGACCCAGGCGCGCGCAGCGGCGATATCCGGAGCGAAATAGCGATCTTCATCGTAGTGAGCCACTTCACGGCGAATCATCGCCAGCACTTCGCTGAGCTTTTCCGAAGTCTGCAGTGGGGCATGCAAGTCCACGCCTTGAGCGGCGCCCAGCAGTTCGATGGCGACCACCGCACTACTGTTGCCGGCCATGTCCAGCAAACGACGTGCCGCAAAGGTCGCCATCGAGACATGGTCTTCCTGGTTGGCTGAGGTTGGCAGGCTATCGACTGATGCAGGATGCGCCAGGGTCTTGTTCTCCGAAGCGAGGGCGGCAGCGGTGACCTGAGCGATCATGAAGCCGGAGTTCAGGCCGCCTTCGCGCACCAGAAAGGCCGGCAAGCCCGACAGTGCCGGATCAACCAATTGGGCGATTCGTCGCTCGGACAGGGCGCCAATCTCGGAGATGGCCAAGGCCAGCACATCGGCGGCCATGGCGACCGGTTCGGCGTGGAAGTTTCCTCCGGAAAGCACGTCGCCGTCGGCGCAGAACACCAGCGGGTTATCCGAGACGGCATTGGCTTCACGCAGAAAGACTCCGGCGGCGAAGCGCATGTGGTCCAGGCACGCGCCCATGACCTGAGGCTGGCAACGCAGCGAGTAAGGGTCCTGCACCCGGTCGCAGTGGCGATGGGATTCGCGAATTTCACTGGTGGCCAGCAATTCGCGGTAAAGCTGCGCCACGTCGATCTGCCCCGGTTGTCCACGAACGGCCTGGATGCGTGGGTCAAACGGCACGTCCGAGCCTTTCAACGCTTCAACGCTCAGGCTGCCAGCGACTACCGCAGCGCTGAACAGCTTTTCGCAGGCGAACAGGCCACGCAGGGCCAGCGCCGTCGAGACCTGAGTGCCATTGATCAGCGCCAGGCCTTCCTTCGGGCCCAACACCATCGGTTCGAGGCCAGCAATCGCCAGACCTTCGACAGCCTCCATTTCACGGCCCTCATGACGCACCCGGCCGACGCCGATCAACACGGCGGACATATGCGCCAACGGTGCCAGGTCGCCCGAAGCGCCAACGGATCCTTGTGACGGTATGCACGGGTAAACCCTGGCTGCATAGAGCTTGCTCAGGGCCTGAATCACCTCCCAGCGAATCCCGGAAAAACCACGGGCAAGGGAACCCACCTTGAGCGCCATGATGAGAGCGACACTGGCGTCATCCAGCAGTGGCCCGGTGCCGGTGCAATGTGAAAGCAATAGGTTGCGTTGCAGTTTGGCCAGCGACTCGGTAGGGATAGAGGTCCGCGCCAGCAGGCCGAACCCGGTGTTTATGCCGTACACCGTCCGCTCGTTGGCGATGATTTCGTCTACTGTACGAGTACTTGCATCGACGACATCGCGCGCAGCCGGGTCCAGTTCGAAAGGACTTTGCAGCTGGTAGATGGCGCGCAATTGATCGAGGGTGAGGTGACCGGGTTTGAGCTGCAACGGTGTGTGCATTGAGAGTGTCCTGATGTCAGGGTGATGGGGAATAGGACCAGCTACATGTTCCTGTATATACAGGTAAGGCAAAATGCAGGCCAGCTTTCCGTTTCCGCTCGCCGACGAGCATTCCAGACCCGCTCGTTCAGACGAAAAGAGAAATTTATCAGGACGGTTTTTCTAAGGTGTGTAACCGAAGGTTGCACCAGTTGTGGGCGCTCTGCCCACTGCTGGGGCGAAGGGAAACGGGCTCGTAACAGGTTTGATCGGGCTCTTGCGTCGCAACGAGAGGGGGTATTCGCATTAGCCCGAGGCTTGCAGGTAGCTGACTGGTGAGGCGGCACATTAAATGCTATGTCCTGTATATACCGCCTCGTCAATTGTTGACTAAGCCGTAATCTCGCCACCGCTGTATTTACTTTTGCAGGAGTAGACATGACCTCTAGCACCAATCTGCCTCTGATCGATATGACCGGAGTTCGCGACGGTAATCAGGCAAGCATTCACCGGGCCGGTGATGCCATTCGAAAAGCCTGCAGCGAAATCGGTTTTTTCTACATTATCAATCACGGCGTGCCGCAGCCGGTGATCGACAGAGCGATGGCGGCAGCGGCACAGTTCTTTGCCTATCCGACTGAGACCAAGCGCCAGGTGGCGGTGAACAAGCGGCATCGAGGCTGGCATGCGCTGGGTGGGGCGACCATGTATGAAGCCACCAAGCCTGATCACAAGGAGTTCTTCAGTATCGGTCTGGAGCTGGCGGAGGATGATCCGTGCGTTGTTGCCGGTGAGGCTTTGCGCGGGCCGAATCAGTGGCCGGAATTCATGCCGGAGTTGCAAGACGCACTGTCTGAATACTATTCAGAAATCGGTAAGGCCGGGGCGGATTTACTGAGGGCTGTAGCCGTAGGATTGGGTATCGAAGAAGATTTTTTTATAGATAAATATACCAAGCCCCTGCAGCGTACGCAGATGGTCTATTACCCACCACAGCCTGCACAGGCTGAGGCTGACCAATTCGGCGTGGCACCGCACACGGACTACGGTTGCATTACCTTGCTCTACCAAGATAACAGCGGCGGTCTGCAGGTCCGCGAGCTCGGCTCCAACCGTTGGATCGAGGCGACTCCTATTCCTGGCAGTCTGGTTGTTAACGTTGGAGACCTGTTGGCTCATTGGTCCAATGATCGCTTTCGTTCGACCCTGCACCGGGTGATTAACTCTTCGGGTCACGAGCGCTACTCCATTGCCACGTTCTACGACCCGACTTATAGCGCTGTTGTCGATCCCTGCGATCTGGGAATCGATCCGGCGCAGAGTCTGTATCCACCGGTAGCGGCCGGCGACTACATCCTCAAACGAATCGATGACTCAATGGCGTATCGCAAAAAGGGCTGACGACGCGGACAAGATCGACGTTGTCATGGCCGGCACCGCGAAGCCCATGCCATCCCGAGACCGAGAATTCGCCACATTTCCCTGTGGGAGTGAGCCTGCTCGCGATGGCGTCAGACCCGACGCCATCGATTTCAGCCAAGAAATATTCGCCCAACGTTTGATGCCTTAAACAGGTTTCAAGGCGCGTGTTTAAAGACACTCGGCGTTACGTCCCAACGGCTACAACGCCTTGCGTCGTTACCTACGCGTACGCCAGAATCCGCCGGCTTGTGCGTCTGGGGCACGGGTTCTATCGTGGCTGGGTCACTGAAAAACAGTGATCGGGTTTGGTAGCCCGGTATTCCAGGCGCATAGCGCCACCTTTTGCAGAGGTTGTTTTTAACCTCTGATTTTTATGGTGGCCATGCGCAGGGCTCCTTCGGGGGCGCCGGGTTCCTGGACCGGTCTACCAACCCGCGTATGGCCGCCACCCATCGTTTGGTAGCGAAGGGTGATGGCTCCTAATGAGCTCGTCCAGGAGATCCATCTATGCCTAAACCAACACCCAACCCACCCGATACCGACCCAGCATCCCCCTACGAATCCGTCGATTCCAAAAAATTCCACGACGCCGCCGAGCGTGCCCTCGACCATTACCTCAACCCAGGCGCCCTCATCATGGCCGCGGCCAACGAGCCCGAGCGCATGTTCCTCGTCAACCCCAAATACGACACCGAATCCCTGCTGGCCAATGCCAGTGAATCACTGGGTTCGGCCACCACCATGCTCAGCAATTTCGCGGCGTTGCTGGACCACTCACACCGCAAGACCCTGCTGGGAATTACGCAGGTCGTGATGCTGGGGGAATTGGCGGTGAATCAGGCGTTGGATCAGGTTGAGGTGAAGGAGTAAGAGCAAGCCCTGTGTGGCGATGGTTAGTCCGTCGTCACAGAGGGGAGGGGCAGTCGGCACCGTATCCATGAAGTCTCAGCTTTCAGGTGAAGAGTCGGATCGGTACCGGGTTTCGTTCGACCCATGGCTGCTTTTTGCGAAAGGTAGTTAACGGCCAAAAGCGGTCATTCAGACGTGTCTACTAAATTGGGGGCGATTTAGAGTGTAAACGCAAATCAGCACCACGAACCTATGGTCAGGCAGATAGCTCTTGCTGAGATTGGCACCGTACCGAAAAACCTGAGCGCCAGAACTTTTGCAAGCCCAATTTTAGATTGAAATGGCGTACTATCATCAGCAGGAACAGTCAGTGAAACTGACCTGGCTGAAATGACATAGCACCGAAAATAAGGTGCAATTCAAAACGCAGAATTTATCCTATGAATTCAACTTTCTACCTTCCGCGCAGCCTCTCCAATAAAGACAGAATTTACACTGAAGAAGCGTTGCTGGCGGCTTCAAATTACGTTGTTGTTTTAGCAGAACCCGGAGGCGGAAAAACTGAACTTATGGGAAGCCTAGCCCGACAGCTGGGAACTTCAACTGTTACCGCAAACAAGTTCAAACACTTGGGGGCCGATGCCGAGAATTCCCCACTCGTGATCGATGCGTTTGATGAGTTGGCCAAACTCGATCAAACGGGTATTCACAGCCTTCTTGCTAACGCCAGAAAAGCAAAGCCAACACGCGTCATCATTTCGAGCCGATCCAGCGAGTGGGGTACAGCTGCCACAAACGCATTCGAAGACTATCTAGGATGCTCACCGCTGGTGGTTAGGCTTTGCGAGTTTGAAGAGGGAGAACAGCGGGAAATTTTTCATCATCATGTTCGGGGTGAGGAATTTTCAAAGTTCCAAGCGGAAGTGGCTCGATTCGACTTAGGAGCGTTACTCCCTAACCCCCAATTTCTCAAGATGTTTGCAGATGCCTATATGGAAAGCGGCAGACACTTTACAGATAAACGAAATATATTTTCACAAGCGGTCGAGCGGCTGGCGAAGGAAGCTAACGTCAATGTAGCGCAGACGCTATCCAGCAAACAAAGGGTTGCTCTGTCGTCCGAAGTGTTCGCCAAGCTTTTGCTGTCCGGAGCAGAAGGCATAGGGACGAGCGAGTTAACCGCAGATCGGATCTATCCACTGCTGGCATCACTTTTTGACAAACACACAGCAGCTGAAGGCATCTTGGCAACTCGGCTTTTCAAACCTGGAGACAGTGCGGATCAGCATCGGCCTGTTCACAAGATCGTTGCTGAATACTGTGCGGCAGACTACCTTGCAAAGCGGATCGCTGATCCGGTTGATCCTCTGACATTACATAAATGCCTACCTATCATCGCTCCGAACAACGTAGTTCGAGATGAACTCCGGGGATTACTGGGTTGGCTCGCGGCGCTAGGCAACAGATCCATTCAAGAGACTGCTATTGAGCTTGATCCCTACGCGGTGCTTGCGAACGGTGATCCCTCTCAACTTGAACACTCCTCAAAACGTCTACTTATACAGGGCCTGAAAGACGTCGAAACGAAGGATCCCTATTTCCGCCGAGGAGATGCTTGGCGCCGGTTCAGTGCTTCAGGTTTCTTCACCCAAGAGGTTATGACAGAGATTAAACCCCTGCTAGCGAGCGGCAGTGATGGGCATTTGCGTGATCTAATTCTTGAGCTGTTGACGGGGTCACCAGCGATTGCGCATCTGACACAAGAACTGCGTCAACTCGTGTTGAACTCACGCGAAAGCGAACACACTCGCTTGTTGGCTAGCAGATGTCTGCTCGACCTGTCCGGCCATGACCATCGCGCCGATTTAGCAGTCCTAGTCTCTGAAGCCAGTCATACCTCTCTGAAAATTGCGGTAACCATCCTTACGGCTATCGGCGCAGAAGCATTAGGTTTAGCTTACCTCGCCAGCTTCTTTCGAGTCTGCTCAAACCTTTACCCTAGTCATCAAGAACCTTACAAATCGACAATCGGTACGCGCTATTTCATAAGGCGCTTTGTTGGCGGACTTGATTTGATATCAATCGAGTGGCTACTTGATGAGTTAACCAAAGACCTTGTTTGCACATGCAAAAAAAAACATTATGAATGTGATTGTCGAATTGGAATCAGCAAGATTGTAGGCCTAATGCTGGATCGATACTTTGACCTGGCAATGCCTCCTTTTGCCCCGAAAAGGGTTTGGCATTGGATCGAAAATCTGATTTTTCATGAGCAGAAATCAACAGATCAGAGCAAGGCAGTTCAAGTGCTTCAAAATGACGATGGATTGCGCCAAGGGATCATGGCACAAGCACTTGGAAACCTTACCAACAGCGACGATATTTTTGAGACTAAAATACAGAAATTTGATTTTCACGCTCACTCCGGCCTTCGTTTTCAATCCGATGATTACAACTTTATAGTCGATCTGGCATTTGAAATGGATAACCCAGTCCTGTGGGCGAGTTACATCGCAATGCATAGCTTTAATCAAAGTCAAGCACTGCGAGGCCCAAAAAAATTGCGACGGCACATGCGTGAACAGGCATTGGAGAAGCCTTCTTTAATGCGCGAGTGGGTAAAGTTCAACAGAGCAGTCGCGCAATCTGCACAATCCCAACAAAAAAGCATGTCTGCACACAGGCGGAGGATGAAACGCCGCCACCGAGAACAAAATGACATAAAGAAGTTAAACATCCAGTATTTGCGGGACAACCGAGAGCTTGTTGAAAGTGGTCGGCATTGGAATTGTCTTGCGCGCTTTGCTGATTTGGTACTTACCGCGCCCGATCAAATTGAGCATGAATTCGGTGATGAAGTGCTCGTTCGTAAAGCTCTCAGAAACTGCCTAGATTTCATTGCTCCCGATGTACCTAATCTGCTCAGGCTTGCGGAATTACAGTGTGCATCGCAGGGCGCGTACACTGAACCTGTTCTTTTTGCAGCGTGCTTGGAAATCATGCGCAGCGACGGAAACCTGGAAAATGTCGATCTGCCGTTACTGAATGCACTGCGAACTAATCTCGACATGGGCTACGGTGCCGTGTCGGACGAAGAACGTGATGCGCTGAAAGATGAAGTCAACCGATTGATTTTCGCAGGTGCGGGAAGTGCCGAAACCTTTCTCCGGCAGTACGTCGAGCCCCAACTCGCACAAAAGGGCTGTCAACATCCCGATATTTGGTTGTTACGCGGTGATGAGGTCTTCAGCCACCTACGGGCGGCAATCTCAATAGAATGGCTTGACCGATTTTCTGATCTGGCGCTCGGATCGCTTGATACGCTCTTTGAAATTGCGGCCGAATTCGGTGATCGCGATGTCCTTCAAAAAATCATCGCAGAGCGTTGCTCAACTTTCATGTCCGCGTGGCCCAGCCCGACTGGCGATGAAGACCTCGAAAAAAGGCGCGTTTTTTGGTTCGTGCGCGCTTTTTATTTTTTAGAGGACGCGCCTGAAACATATTGGAACTGGCTCAAAACCGACAAGGACACCATATTTTCGCTTAATGAGCGCTCTGGGCGATTTAACTATGGCGAACACTCCCATTGGCCCAAGCTCACATTAAGAAAAGTGGTGGCTGTTCTAGAGGCCTTTATTGACAAGTGGCCAAAGGTAGACCTCCCGAGCCATTGGGGTACGGGAAGCCCCAACGAAGAAAATGCGTACCGCTTTTTGACAGAAATCGTTTGGTTAATCGATTTAGACGTCTCCGATGACGCCGTCCGTGTCATTGATCGTCTCCTTGCCGATCCGAAGTTCACAGACATGTACAACGATCTTAGGAGCATACGTGCTCGTAAAATCAGTCAGATTGCTCGGAGGTATTTCGAACCGCCGACGCCACAGGAAATCGGCGATCGACTGGATCGCGACATGGTGGTGAATGTTGAGGGTTTGCGTCAACTCGTCCTCCAAGAACTTCAAGATTTTCAGAAAGCAATAAATGGTGGTGAATTTAACTCCGCGGATCGCTTTTACGACAATGGTAAGCACTTGAACGAAGTACGAGCTACCGAGATCATTGCTGAACGTCTCAGCCTAATACTCAAGCCTCAGGGCATCGCGATTACGCCGGAGCACCAGCTAAAAAGTGCTAACCGCAGCGATTTCACGGCGACAAAATTGATTGGCGGTATAAGACGGCTGCTTGTGACTGAGGTAAAAGGTCAGTGGCATAGAGAGTTATACACTGCCGCGGCGGCGCAACTATATGCGCGCTACTCCATCCACCCCGACGCTGAACACCAAGGCATTTATCTTGTGATCTGGTTTGGCCGAGATGTGAACGTCGCAGGAATTAAAAACCGAAATATCAACACCGCTCAGGAGCTGAAAAGCAGCATCGAGAAAACGATGCCGCCAGAGCTAGCTGGACTAATTGATGTGTTTGTTCTGGACGTTTCTAAACCCTAAAATGCAGCAATGAAGGATCGAACCGAAGGTTGGACGCAGCAGGCCTAGAAGAGGCCAAATATCGCACTCCGAATCACCCCTAGTTTTGTAGGCAGGCGGAATGACCGCTTCTGGCCGATTTCTGCCTGTCGCGACGGGCAGATCTCGTACTGCGATGATGATAAAACGACCGTCTCGGGCGCTTTTGGAAAAGCCGCACCCCTGCTTCGGAGCCCCTAATCGAGTGGGATCAAGGGCCACATATTGATAAATCATTCGAAATATCTTTCTCTGCCCAGTGAATGGGGTCTTTAGGCCGATTACTGCCCTGACGAAAGGCTGTAATCGACCTCATGCGACTCTATTTCGGTTCCCGCGGTTGATCGACGCGTGGTAAACGTCGGCGATCGAGGAACTAAACGGCTCTGACTGCCAGAGCTTTTTGCCGACGATACAGAATCGTCGTCGCCGTGAACCCGCACACCGCCGCGAACATCAGCCAGTAGGCAGGTGATGCCTTGTCGCCCGTGGCCTGTACAAGCAGCGTCGAGATTGCCGGGGTAAAACCGCCGAACACCGCGGTGGCCAAACTGAAGGCCAGTGAAAACCCGACTACCCGCACGTTCTGCGGCATGACTTCGGTCAGTGCCGCGACCATGGCGCCGTTGTAAATACCAAAGAAGAATGAGAAGTACAGCAGAACAGCGAGTAGTCGTTCGAAACTCGCCGCCTCTGCTAGCCAGTGCATGGCGGGATAAGCAGTAAAGATGCACAGCAACGATATCGCCAGCAACAGTGGCCGACGGCCAATGCGGTCGGAGAGGGCGCCGCCGATAGGCAGCCAGATAAAGTTGCTGATGCCGACCAGCAATGTGACCACCAGGCTGTCGGTGGTGCTCAAGTTCAGTACTGTCCTGCCAAACGTCGGTGTGTAGACCGTAATCAGGTAGAACGTGGTGGTGGTCATGGACGCCAGCAAGCCGCCCGCCAGTACGGTGCGCCAGTTGTCACGCATCGAGCGAAAAACTTCGCGCGTTGTTGGACGATGACTGCGAGCAGTGAAGGCAGCGGTTTCTTCCAGTGAGCGGCGAATAATGAAAATGAACGGGATGATCACGCAGCCAATGAAGAACGGAATACGCCATCCCCAATCGGCGATTTCTGCGGCTTGCATCGTGGCATTGATCGTGTAGCCCAACGCGGCCGCGACGACGATTGCCACCTGTTGGCTGGCCGATTGCCAACTGGTGTAGAAACCGGTGTGACCGGGGGTGGAAATTTCCGCCAGATACACGGAAACACCGCCCATTTCCGCGCCGGCGGAGAAGCCCTGGAGCAGCCTGCCCAACAACACCAGAATCGGTGCTGCCACGCCGATGGCGGCATAGCCCGGCACCAACGCGATCAATACGGTACCGGCGGCCATGATCGAAAGCGTCACGATCAGCCCCTTGCGACGGCCCACCTTGTCGATGTACGCCCCCAGCACAATGGCGCCTAACGGACGCATCAGGAATCCGGAGCCGAATACCGCGAAGGTCATCATCAGCGAGGCAAACTCGCTGGTGGCTGGAAAGAAGGTCTGGGAGATGTAGGTCGCGTAGAACCCGAACAGAAAGAAGTCGAACTGCTCGAGAAAATTACCGCTGGTGACCCGAAAAATGGCGCCCAATTTGGACCCCTTGGCTCGGGTTGTTGCCGTTGTCGTTTTCATCATGGCTACCGTTATGCTCACTATTGTTTTTGGAATGAGTGCTTTAACCGTCAGTCGCTGCCGGCGTTGATCGGGTTGGGTTGACGCTTCTCGATGGCGTGTTTGAGCAGCGCAGCGCTACGGAATATTCCATGGGCGAATTTGCTGTAGGGCATGGTCAAGAAAAACGCCATGACCAGGCCGAGATGGATGGCCAACATCAAGCCCAAGGCGCTGGTTTCACGCAAAGCCAGCAGCGCCATGCCGCTTGCGCTGACTAGAAACAGCAGTGCGATGAAGCCGCGATCCATGGGTTTTTGCTTCTCATCGCCGTGCGCAGGGTTGCGACGCAGGTTCAGCCAAAGAAGACCCGCCGGACCGATCAGCAGGCCGATGCCACCGGCAATACCCAACATCACCGGCAAGCTGAAGACCGGATAAGGCGCCGACCACTTCAGCAGATAGTGAAAGAGCGTGGCGACGCCGGTGGCGGCGAAACACAGCATGAAGCCGTAGAAGGTGAGGTGGTGGAATCGGCGTCGCCACAAGGTGAATTGATCGTCGGCGTTGTTGCAGCCTTCGCCGTGGCCACCGTCCAGGTATTTGAGCTTCGCGACGTTGGCCGTAGCCTCCAAAGCAGCGGACGTCTTCAGCTGCAGTGGCGCTGCGACCGGTGAAACGTTGCGCCAGAAGCGCCGTACACCCAGGGTCAGGGCAAGTACCGCAAAGCCAAACACTGAGCCAAACATCAGCGCCAGGGTGTTATGCGGGAAAATCTTGTAGAAGTTGCCCCCGGGAATGGCCGTGAACAGGTTGCCCATGAGCATCAAGGTCAGGCATAAAAACAACGCCAGTCCCCCACCGGAAGCCAGCGCCAGGGTCAGTCCGTTGCTCTGATACAACTTGCCCATTACTTGCGGCCACGCGTATTCGGCGTAAGTATCCAGGCGCACTTTGGCCATGGCTTTCGGTATATTGATTTCGAATTCGTGGGGGGCGGCGTACTGACAGGCGTGCAGGCACGCGCCGCAGTTATGGCACAAGTTCGCCAGGTAATGGATGTCTGCCTGAGCGAATTCCAAGCGCCGGGTCATTGCCGGAAATACCGCGCAAAAGCCTTCGCAATAACGGCAGGCATTGCAGATGGTCATCTGCCGCTGGACTTCACTTTCGTCAAGATTCAACACCGGGATCAACCCGCCCGATGCTTGGGGATCAAACAGTTGCATGTCGAGACTCCGTGTTTGCAGATGGAATGCCAAAGCCAACCGAAGCGGCCGCCTGCACACCGGCGATGCGGCCAAACGCGGTACCGATGGCCATACCGATGCCGGCGGTGTAACCCTTGCCCAGGACATTGCCGGCCATCATTTCTCCCGCGACGAACAGGTTGGGGCTCGCTTTGCCGTTGAAATGCACGGCAGCGGTTTCGTCGGTGGCGAGTCCGAGGTAGGTGAACGTGACACCCGGTTTAAGCGGGTAGGCGTAGAAAGGTGGTTTCACCAATGGCCGCGCCCAATGGGTTTTGGCGGGCGTCAGTCCTTGGGTGTGGCAGTCGTCCAATGCCGTGTGATCGAACGTGCCAACGCGGCAGGCGCTGTTGTAGTCCTCGACAGTCTTGACGAATTTTTCTTCAGGCAGCTTCAACTGGCGGGCAAGGTCTTGCAGAGTATTGGCGGTAGTTCCGGGAAACACCGGCGGCATGAAGCGGCCGATGGCTTGTTGATCGATGATCGAATACGCCTGCTGACCGGGCTGTCCGGCCACCAGACGCCCCCAGATTGCATAACGTTTTGGCCAGAAATCCTCACCTTCGTCGTAGAAGCGTTCGCCATCACGATTGACCACCACACCGAGAGATACGCAGTCGATTCGGGTGCAGATTCCTCCGTCGTAGAGTGGCGCGCGGGCATCAATCGCGACCATGTGTGCTTGCGTCGGATCGCCGATCACATCGGCGCCAAGGTCGAGCATGCGCCGTAGCAAAATTCCGGTATTGAATCGGGTGCCCCGGATCAGGAAATTGTCCGATGGCCATTCACCGCGCTCGTTCTGACCCCAGGCTTCGCGCAGCCATTCACGGTTGGATTCGAAGCCGCCGGCCGCCAACACGCAGGCCCGGGCTTCAATGCGTTCTGCGGCGAAACGCTGACCATCGACCTCATGTTCGCCCACATGGGCGGCGACGAATTTGCCCTCGTCCAACTCGATGTCGGTCACTTGCGTGTTATAGCGAACTTTTACACCCAGGCGCTCGGCGCTGCGGAAATAGGCATTGACCAGCGCTTTGCCGCCGCCCATAAAAAATGCATTGGTCCGCGCCACGTGCAGCGCGCCGGACAGCGGTGGCTGAAAATGCACGCCGTGTGAACGCATCCAATCGCGGCAAGAGGACGATGCCCGAATTGCAATGCGTGCAAGCTTTTCATTCGTAAGGCCGCCGGTGACCTTCAGCAGGTCTTGCCAGTATTCTTCTTCCGGATAGGCATCGATCAGCACGTCCTGCGGTTCGTCGTGCATGCACCGCAGGTTACGGGTGTGTTGGGAGTTGCCACCGCGCCAGATTTTCGGAGAGGCTTCCAGCAGCATCACGCTGGCGCCCGCTTCTCGCGCCATCAGGGCGGCGCACAAGGCAGCGTTGCCACCCCCTATGATTAAGACATCGATCATTATCGCTCCTCGATTTGCAAGGAAGCGGGAACGAAGTGCTCCTTGCGAGTGGGGAGAACGATAGGGTGAGGAAGGAGTGGCCGAAAGGCTGCGTTTGACGCGGGGTGTTTAGTTTTTCTAAAGGCTTTGTCGTCAGGAAAGTCTAATGAGTCCGGGCTGAAGGAGGATTACGCATCTACACCTTCTATCCATGTAGCGCCAGGCCACTGTTTGTCGATGACCAGCTGTCGCGCCACATCGACGATGACCAACCGCGTTGCCAGCGCCGCCGGAGAGAGTTCGTCGTCAGCCAGCGTCGCCAGAAGATTACGCCGGCCCACATGGGGATCGGCAATCCTGATCATTGAAAGTCCGGACCTGTCTTTCAATGCAGCGGCCGCCCCCGGTTGTATCGTTGCCGCATGACCTGCCCGAACGGCGTTCATCAAAACAGCGAGACCGTCGACTTCCATAATGACATTGGGTGTTAGCCCGACCCGCTCGAACGCGCTCATCAATGCCGAGCGCAATCCATGTTGCGCGCTAGGCATCACCAGCGGCAGGCCGCCGAGGTCTGCTAACTGCACGCTTTTACCAGAAGGCGCTTGAGGCAGGCTGGGCGAGGCAATGACAAACAGCTTTTCATCCAGCAGCGGAGTCACGCTCCAGCGTTTACCCCCTTCGAGCTGGAACAGGATGGCCAGATCAATTTGCCGTGCGTTGAGCTGCGCCGCCAAGTGGCCGGAAAGCATTTCCACCAGATGCAATTGTATGTCCGGATAACGCGCACGCATTGCATTGATCAACGGCAACGCGAGCACCGTTGCGGTAGTCGGCGGTAAGCCGACGCTGACATAACCGCTCATTCGCCCGCGATGGGCGGCCATGATTGCGTTGTCCGCCTGGCGTAGCGTCAATTGGGCGTGGTGTAAAAACGCAAATCCGGCGCTAGTGGCCGTCACGCCGGTAGAGGTTCGATTCAGGAGACGGGTGCACAGTTCGCTTTCCAGCTTGGAGATTTGCTGACTGAGGGCTGACACGCCAACGTCCAGCTCAAGTGCCGCACGCCCCAGGCTGCCAAGCTCGATGATTTTTACGAAATAGCGCAGTTGTCTCAATTCCAATGTGGCGGCTCCCCGCGAATTTGTTATTTAACTGCCTGAACGTTCGCCACATAAGCTGCGAAGCCCGAAGAGGCAGCATTCTCGCAGGTTTGGGTTGACCGTTGAGCGCGTGCGCTTTGTCGTAACTAAATGGGTCAATTTAACGGTTGGCACGGGGAGTGTCGAATGACTGCTCCTGGCCGTTTTCAGCCGGTCGCGACAGGCTAATGGGTGTCCCCTTTCTATTGCGATTATTGCCTATGGTCGAGGTCGGCAATCGGCTGATCGGTCATTAAGAGTATTTACAAAACGTGGTGCGATTCAGTTCATGGCGTTTGCCAGCTCAAGTTCGGACAGCAACGACTCGGGCAAAGCTTGCAATGCTTGCAATGGCTGCGAATGCAACTGCCCCCCATAACGCAAACGTTGCTCCATGCTCGCTCGATAACATGAAGCAATAAGCAACCAGCGCTGCACCAATTGCCTGTCCAACCAACCTTGACGTAGCAACCATACCGCTTGCACTGCCGGCACGTGTCGGTGGCGCGCTGCCCATAAAACCTTTGAGGTTAGGTGCTTGGAAAAAACCAAACCCAATGCCTGACATAGCCATGCGCCAGCTAATATTCAAAGTCGAGGGGTTATCAGGCATAAGTACTAGAGCTATCAACCCAACCGCCAGTATCGAAAGACCGATTCCTCCTAATGCGCCGGGAGAATAATGATCACTCAAGCGGCCGGCAATTGGGGCCATTATCGCTACCATGACAGCCCATGGCGTCATTAGAAAACCAGCCTCTACTGGGGATTTCCCAAGCGTCGTATAGAAATAAAACGGCAGGGCTACGAACGCCAGTCCTTGTGCTGCGAAGGTGCAAATGGACGTCACGACAGAAAGCGCAAACATGGGCCGACGCAGCAGATCAATCGGCAGCATTGGCGCCTTATGACCTGCCTGCCGATGCATGAGCAGTGCGAAGAACAAAGCAGTTGCGGCCAATTCCAATGCCAGTGTAGTGAATTTCTCTTGGTGGGCAGCATCCCCGAATAACAAAATCAAAAAGCTGAACGCGACTATGTTGTAGAGGGCAGTCAGACCATCAAACTTGTGGGTCGCCCGGCGGGTATCAGGCAATACTTTTCGCCCCAGGAAAAGTGCGACCAAGCCAAGCGGAACGTTGATTGCGAATAACCACGACCAACTGGCGACTGACAAAATAAGGGATGACAAGGTCGGCCCGATTGCAAAAGCCACCGCAACGACCAAGGCGTTGGTCCCATAACCACGTCCCAGCATGCGCGTCGGGTAGATGGCTTTAAGCATGGCTGTATTCACACCCATAACGGCGCTAGCCCCAATTCCCTGTAACAGCCGAGCTATGACCAGTGAAGGCAACGACCAGGCCAGAGCACAGGCAAGCGATGCCAATGTGAATAAAAACAGTCCGAAAAGTAGTACCCGCCGGTAGGAGATGATTTCACCCAATGCAGCGAACGGGAGGAGCGTTGCGACCATCGCTAACTGATAGACGTTGATGATCCAGACCGATGATGCAGGTGTTGTCTGCAATTGAGCAGCTATTGCAGGTAAAGCGACATTGGCTATTGCGGTGTCGAGTGATGCCATGGCGACACCAATCGCCAACGAAAATATCGCGAGGCGGCGGGCGTTTTCAGGCAACCCATCTGGCTGAGAAGTGACGGTCTCTGCATCCATTGTTGTTTGTCTGGACATGCTGGCTCCAAGATGTAGAGGAGGTGGTTTCTTCTATCAAGTTTGCTTCGTTGGTATTGCTCATTGGGTGGTGCTTAGGTGAGAAGCAATCTTCTGTCGCTTGCTTGATAGCGTCCAAGACCGATATACAATCTTTCATATAGGCTCAGCCTATAGTTAAAAATGTCGACTGTTCTAGTTCGCAGCGACACATCCATTGACCAATCGCCGCCTTACGCGAAAGTCAGCTTTGTGGAGGTTTTTGCCGGTCGTGACCGGCAACAGTCTGCCAAGAACAGTCATTCAACTTCTACGAAACCAGTGAGCGACACAAAGCGACCGTCAGATTACAGCCGCGTCAGATACACAGTTAACCTGATCGAGAGCTACGCTAATACCTGGTGAAACCCGGCCCATCCAAATCAGCAGTGGCGCACGAACATGGTGTTCTTTTTACTGATGGCGTTGGTATTAGCGTTCCTGATTGGCTGGGTTTCGCAGCGCATGGGCATGTGCCTGGTCAGAGCGAGCGAACAATTGCTGGCGGGGCGCCCGACGTTGTTTGTGGCACTGATATCGTGTGGATTGTTCGGGCTGATGCTGGCCCCGATCTATCGTTTCTCCGGGGTCAGCCTGCCGCTGTACTCGCCTGGTATTTCCTATCCCTTACTGGTTTCGGGAGGCTTGTTGTTCGGGGTGGCATCGGTGCTGAACAACGGTTGCAGCGTAGGCACGCTAACCAGGTTTGCCTGTGGCAATTTCAATAAACTGTTCACGATGATCGGCTGGATCCTGGGGATGGTGCTCTGGTATTACATGCGCATGATGCCCGAACAAAAGAGTATTCTGATGCCGGAAATTTCCAGCCGTCATTACTGGCTGTTGATCGGCGTAGTGGCGCTGGTGCTGATCTTTTTGGTCGCCATTCACGGTAATAAACACCTGGTTTTCTCCAGTATGCTGCTGGGTGCGTTGACGAGTGCACTCTATGCATTCGAGCCGTCATGGACACCCAGTGTGTTCTTTTACAATGTTTCGCAGATGTTCTGGCAAGCCGATATGGCAATCAGCGCCCGGCGTATTGCGGTGTTTGTCATGTTGCTGGCAGGTATGTTGAGTTTTAACCTGTACAGGAAGAAGTTCTGTTTCGAGGCCTTTACCCCCTCAAAAGCTGGCGTTCATCTGTTGGCGGGTATTTTGATGGGAATTGGGGCTTCGATGATGCTTGGCGGTAACGACTCGCAAATACTGTTGGTGTTTCCAACACTGGGCGTTGCTTCGAGCATTCCGCTCGTGTCGATTGCCACAGGCATGCTGGTGTCGTTGTGGTGCAAAAAACGCGCTACTCGTTGAACGCTTTAGAGAGGGCTCCAGGGACAATATGTCCGTCCCCTTTTTTCTATCGATCCGAGCCATCCACTGCCGAGTTAAGCGGCCCTCACGGGTAGACTCCGTCACTTCTAATAGCATTGGAGGCGGTCGGACGCAGCCTCGCGTTGCTACACGTTACGCGAGGATCTCAAATGAGGTGCTGGCAAGGCGTTCGCCATTCACCATGATGTGCACCGCGTGTTTGCCCACATAGTGTTTGCGAGTAGTCAGTTCCTTAATATGCTGCCCTCGACTCACAAACTCACTCCCCCCACCAGCCAGCGTCAACGCCTTCAGCTTGAACACCTTCGCCGACGTCCCGCCATTGGCCTTCACATAATCAATCGCATAATCAATCACCAGCCGCTGACTCTCCGCCACCGTGGATTTCACATCAAACGACAACGTAATTTTCTCCCCCAGCCGAATCACCGCCGGCTCGACTGTCACCCCAATAATCTCAACCTCAGCCTTGCCACTCGCCCCGATAATCGCCAACGCCCGCTGATTGCCCTGTTTGATCAAACTGCGCAGCGCATGCTTGGCAATCCAGGCCGTGTGTTTGTTTTCCAGCGACCAACCCTCGATCAAATCCAGCACCCACTCCGGATGGTCCTTGGTGATGTCATTGAGGTGGTTCGCCACGGACTTGCGCACGTAGAGGCTTGCATCGGCCTTGAGGTTGTCGAGAATTCCCGCCGCCAATGTCGGGTCGCGCTGAATCTGCTCCAGTCGAAAGGACCACGGCAAACGCGGTCGACTGCCTTCGCTGGCCAGGCGTCGCACGTGTTCGTTGTCATCCAGGGACCATTGCTGCATCAGCGCCAACGACCGCTGCAGATCGCTGCGCAGAAAATAGCGGATCGCGAATTCCGCAGAGCCAAACGCGGTGAAGTACTTGAGTGCGTCCATCGACTGTTCGAAATCATGCGCGCCGTACATCGCCACGTAATGCGGCAGCGAGATGCTGACGAAGCCGCTGTTGAGGCGGGGGGCGAGGGCGCGCAGGATGTCCAGCGACTCGTCATAACCCAGCGGCAGTGCGGCGTGCAGGCATTCGCTGACCCGGGCCATGCGTTGCATGATCGACAGGTCGGCGAGGCCGTCGTTGGCCATTTTCAGGAAGGCTTTGGCGTTGAACGCCGGGTAGACCGCGGTCATTTCGGTCGCGATGTGCTGGAGGCGCGCGGCGTTGAAGATTTCCTTCAACGCCGGGGCAGGTTGTTCAGCGGCGGTCATGGTCGGGTCCGATGGAGGAGGCCGTTCAGGTTATCGGGGTACTGATGAAGGCCTCAAGCTTTTCTGCCTGCGCGGTGAATTCAGCGATCCGCGGAAACTGCTCGGCATCGACTTGATCCGGCACCACGAGGTTGGTAAAGCTCCAGGCGACCGCGAGGGTGATGCCGTCTTGCCCGATCAAGGCGCCGTTGCCCAGGGGCTGCTTTTCCAGTTCGCGCTCAAGTGACGAGTACGCCGCCGCCAGTTGACCTTCAACCCGTTCGACCCATGGCTGGTATTGGATGTCGGCTGGACGCAGGTTGCGTTCGTAGTAAAGCTGCACCGACTTTTCGCACGCCGCCAGCCCGAGGCCGATCAGGCGCAAGGAGCGCAGCCGCTGTTTGAGGTCGCCGGGCATCAGGCTTTTGCCGGGACCGGCCAGGGCTTCCAGGTAGTCGATGATCAGGGTCGAGTCGATCAACACCTCGCCGTCGTCCAGCACCAGGGTGGGCGCCTTGACCACCGGGTTGATCTGCTGGAAGTGCTCGAAGTGGCGGAACACCGACACCGATTCGTGTTCCAGGTCGATGCCCAGGTATCGGGCGGAAATGGCCACGCGCCGCACGTAGGGCGAATCCAGCATGCCGATCAGTTTCATAGCGCCGTTCCTTCAGGTATCCATGTCGGGATGGACTACCTTAGCTGAGCTTCCATGACCTGCAAGTGGCGCGTGGTTAATCCTCGAAGCCGACCTGCTCGTGGATCTCGTCGACCTTCAATTCCAGTCGATAGGCCACGGCGATAAACAGCGCCTGGCACAGGCACAACGTCGCACTCAGTGAGCGAAACGCAAACGAACTGCCTTCGTTGACCAGCAGCACGGTGTTGGCGCGCTTGGCCAGCGGCGACAGGTTGCTGTCGGTGATGATCAGGGTTTTAGCCTGATTGTGCTGGGCGATGCGCAGGCAGTGCTGGGTTTCCTTGCCGTAGGGCGTGAAGCTGATGGCGATCACCAGGTCATTGGCGCGCACGCTGCGCATCTGCTCGCGATAACTGCCGCCCAGGCCCGACACCAGATGGATGCGCTTGTTGGTGTGTTGCAGGTTGTAGACCAGGTAATCGGCGACCGCGAACGAGCGGCGCACGCCGACCACGTAGATGTTGTCGGCGTTGACCACCAGGTCCACGGCCTTGTCGAAGGCTTCGTCATCGAGTTCCTGTCCCAGTCGCTCGATGCCCGACAGGGTCGCGTCGATGCACTCGCGGGCGAGGTCGCCACCGCTGGCCTTTTGCGATTTGTTGGCGATCATGCTGCGAATGCGCTGCTGGTAGTTCTGCACCGGCGTGGTCTTGTGCGTGTACGCCTCGCGGAACAAGGCCTGCATCTCGCTGAAACCACTGAAACCGAAGCGCTGGGAAAACCGCACGATGGCCGAGGGGTGCACTTCGCACTCGCGGGCGATATCGCTGATGCGGTCGACCATGATCCGGTCGCTTTGCTGGCTCATGTAGCTGGCGATGCGTTTGAGCTGGCGCGGCAGGCTTTCGTATTCGTTGGTGATCAACTGCAGCAAACGCTCGGCATTGATCGGGGGGCTGACGAGATCGCTGTCGGGCGTGCTCTCGGACGTAGCCGGCTGATCGGTGCGGGACATAAGGAATCCTTCTGGCTTGTTCTTATAGGGACGACAGATCGCGTCATCCCCTGACAATAGGTTGGCTGTGCGCAGTCTACAGGGTAGGCCTGAATAAAATCTTGAGCTTGCGGCGTGTATGGGGTTGCTGAAACGATGCACTGCGCCTGGAGCGCCTGCACACGAGTTTATTGGAAAAAATATTCCACGTAAAAAATAATTGGAATATTTATTGATTGTTCGGTCGCCCTCGTTTTAGTCTGCATCCACCAAGAGTGTTCGGCGCCTCCAGTGCCCGAACGCAGGCTGATAAAAATAACAGGAGCCAGCATGGGCCAGACTCGTTTTGCCAGTGGGCGTCAATTGGATTTGATTTGCCTGGGGCGCCTTGGCGTCGACCTCTATGCGCAGCAAGTCGGAGCGCGGCTTGAGGATGTGAGCAGCTTCGCCAAATACCTCGGCGGATCGTCCGCCAACATCGCCTTCGGCACCGCCCGGCTGGGTCTCAAGTCGGCGATGTTGAGCCGGGTAGGGGACGACCACATGGGCCGCTTCCTCCTGGAATCCCTGGCGCGTGAAGGCTGTGACGTCAGCGGCATCAAGGTCGACCCGGAACGCCTCACCGCGATGGTGCTGCTGGGCCTCAAGGACCGCGAAACCTTTCCCCTGGTCTTCTACCGCGAAAACTGCGCCGACATGGCGCTGCGGGCCGAAGACATCAGCGAAGCCTTTATAGCCTCCAGCAAAGCCTTGCTGATCACCGGCACCCATTTCTCCACCGACGGCGTGTACAAGGCGAGCATCCAGGCGCTGGACTACGCCGAAAAACACAACGTCAAACGCGTGCTGGACATCGACTATCGCCCGGTGCTCTGGGGCCTGGCCGGCAAGGCCGACGGCGAGACCCGTTTCGTCGCCGATCAGAACGTCAGCCTGCATGTGCAGAAGATCCTCCCGCGTTTCGACCTGATCGTCGGCACTGAAGAAGAGTTTTTGATTGCCGGTGGCGCCGAGGATTTGCTCAGCGCGCTGCGCAACGTCCGGCGCTTGAGCGACGCAACCCTGGTGGTCAAGCTTGGCCCGCAAGGTTGCACAGTGATTCACGGTGCCATTCCGGCGCAGCTGGAAGACGGCGCCATTTACCCCGGCGTTCGGGTGGAAGTGCTCAATGTGTTGGGCGCTGGCGATGCCTTCATGTCGGGCTTCCTCAGCGGTTGGCTGGAGGACGCCAGCGACGAGCGCTGCTGCCAGTTGGCCAATGCCTGCGGCGGTCTGGTGGTGTCGCGCCATGCGTGCGCCCCGGCAATGCCGACCCGCGCCGAACTCGATTACCTGTTCAACAGCCCGGTGCCGATCACCCGGCCGGATCAGGACGCGGTGTTGCAGCGTTTGCATCAGGTCAGCGTGCCGCGCAAGCAGTGGAAACAGCTGTTCATCTTTGCGTTCGATCATCGTGGGCAACTGGTGGAACTGGCGCACAAGGGCGGTCGCGACCTCAATGCTATCTGCGAACTCAAGCAACTCTTTATCAAGGCTGTGGAACGGGTCGAAGCCGATTTGCGCGAGCAGGGCATCGAGGCCGATGTCGGGCTGTTGGCCGATCAACGCTTCGGCCAGGACTCGCTGAACGCCGCCACCGGCCGTGGCTGGTGGGTGGCGCGGCCAGTGGAAGTGCAGGGCTCGCGGCCGTTGGCGTTCGAACACGGGCGCTCGATTGGCAGCAACCTGATCGCCTGGCCGCAAGAACAGATCATCAAGTGCCTGGTGCAATTCCACCCGGACGACGAGCCATTGCTGCGCCTGGAACAGGAAGCGCAGATCAAGGGCTTGTATCAGGCCTCACAAGTCAGCGGTCATGAACTGCTGCTGGAAATCATCCCGCCTAAAGACCACCCGTCAATCCACCCGGACGTGCTGTATCGCGCACTGAAACGCCTCTACAACCTCGGCATCTACCCAGCGTGGTGGAAGATCGAAGCGCAAAGCGCCGAGGAATGGAAACAGCTCGATGAGTTGATTCAGGAGCGTGATCCGTACTGCCGGGGTGTGGTGCTCCTGGGCCTGAATGCGCCGGCGGCGGCGTTGGCCGAAGGCTTTGTGCAAGCGAGCCAGAGCCAGACCTGTCGCGGATTTGCCGTCGGCCGCACGATTTTCCAGGAGCCGAGCCGCGCGTGGATGGCCGGTGAAATCGATGATGAAGGACTGATTCGCCAGGTGCAGGGCACGTTTGTCGAATTGATCGATGCCTGGCGCACAGCCCGCGCCTGATGCAACACCGCGACCTCCTTGTGGGAGCGAGCTTGCTCGCGATGACGGCGGCACATTCAACATTAATGTCGCCTGATACACCGCCATCGCGAGCAAGCTCGCTCCCACAAGGGATTCGCGCCGTATTCAATGGTTAGGTACAACAACAATAGGTGCAGCCATGCCCGCTATCCGAATTGGCATCAACCCGATTTCCTGGAGCAACGACGACCTGCCGTCCCTCGGCGGCGAGACGCCGCTGAGCACCGCGTTGAGCGAAGGCAAGGAAATCGGCTACGAAGGTTTTGAACTCAACGGCAAATTCCCCAAGGATGCCAAAGGCGTCGGCGACGTGCTGCGGCCTTATGACCTGGCGCTGGTCTCCGGCTGGTATTCCAGTCGCCTGGCGCAGCGTTCGGTGGCAGAAGAAATCGACGCCATCGGCAGCCATGTCGAGCTGCTGGCGAAGAACGGCGCCAACGTGCTGGTCTACGGCGAAGTCGCTGATTCCATCCAGGGCCAGCGCATTCCATTGGTCGAACGCCCGCGTTTCCACACCGAACAGGCGTGGCAGGCATACGCCGACAAGCTCACCGAACTGGCGCGTTTCACCCTGTCCCAAGGCGTGCGCCTGGCGTATCACCACCACATGGGCGCCTACGTCGAATCCCCCGCGGACATCGATAAGTTGATGGCACTGACCGGCAGCGAAGTCGGTTTGCTGTTCGATTCGGGTCATTGCTACATGGGCGGTGGCGAACCCTTGCAAGTGCTGCGCAAGCACATCGAGCGCATTTGCCACGTGCACTTCAAGGACGTGCGCAAACCGGTGGTGCAACTGGCGCGCAACAACCTGTGGAGTTTTCCGGACTGCATCATCAACGGCACCTTCACCGTGCCCGGAGATGGCGACATCGATTTCGCCGCGCTGCTCGATGTGTTGCTGGCCAACGATTACCACGGTTGGCTGGTGGTCGAGGCCGAACAGGACCCGGCGGTGGCACCGAGCTACGTCTATGCGAAAAAAGGCTTCGACACCTTGCGTGCGTTGCTCGACGAGAGGATTGCGCGATGAGCCTGCTGGTCAAAAGCAACGCCCGTGGCCGGACCATGGTCGAGTTGGGCCAGGGTGAATTGGAATACGTCGGTTTTGCCGCTTACCGTTTAAGCCTGGGCGAAACCTTGCCGGTGGCGGCAGGCGATAAAGAACTGTGTCTGGTGCTGCTCAGCGGTCGCGTCAGCATCAAGGGCGAAGCGCCGGGGCAGGGCGCGTTCGACTGGGAAAACCTCGGTGATCGACAGTCGGTGTTCGAAGACAAATCCCCGTTCGCCGCGTATTTGCCACCGGGCAGCCAGGCGCAAGTGGTCGCACTCAGCGATGTGCAAATCGCCGTCTGCGCCGCGCCGGGGCTGTCCAGCAATGGTCTTGGTCCACGGCTGATCAAACCCGAGACCATGAAGCGCAGCGTGCGCGGCAAGGGCGCCAACACCCGTTACGTCTGCGACATCCTGCCGGACACCGAGCCTGCGCATTCGTTGCTGGTGGTGGAAGTGCGCACGCCGTCGGGGCACTCCTCGAGTTATCCGCCGCACAAGCACGACACCGACGATTTGCCGCACCAGAGCTTTCTCGAAGAAACCTATTACCACCAGATCAATCCGCCTCAAGGCTTTGTGTTCCAGCGCGTCTACACCGACGACCGCAGCATCGATCAAGCCATGGCGGTGGAAAACAGCGATCTGGTGGTCGTGCCCAAGGGCTATCACCCGGTCAGCGTGCCGTACGGCTACGAGTCGTATTACCTGAACGTGATGGCCGGCCCAAAACGCGTCTGGCAGTTCCATAACGATCCGCAGCACAGCTGGCTGCTGGATCTGTGAACTGAATAACCTGAATTCCACCTTCTGCACGGAGAACAAGAACAATGAGTGACGTCCCGGTCATCGGCCATTACATCGACGGTCAAGTGCAAGACAGCACCAGCGAGCGGTTCAGCAACGTCTTCAACCCGGCCACCGGCGCGGTGCAAGCGCGCGTCGGGCTGGCCAGCCAGAAGACCGTGGACGAGGCCGTCGCCTCGGCCCTGAAAGCCTTCCCCGCGTGGTCCGAACAATCGTCCCTGCGCCGTTCGCGGGTGATGTTCAAGTTCAAGGAATTGCTCGACCGTCATCACGATGAGCTGGCCGAAATCATCAGCCGTGAACACGGCAAGGTGTTCTCCGACGCCAAGGGCGAAGTCACCCGTGGCATCGAGATCGTCGAATACGCCTGCGGCGCGCCGAACCTGCTGAAGACTGAATTCAGCGACAACATAGGCGGCGGCATCGACAACTGGAACCTGCGTCAGCCACTGGGCGTGTGCGCCGGCGTCACACCGTTCAATTTCCCGGTGATGGTGCCGCTGTGGATGATCCCGCTGGCGTTGGTCACCGGTAACTGTTTCATCCTCAAACCGTCCGAGCGTGATCCGTCGGCCAGTGTGCTGATGGCCCGCCTGCTGACCGAAGCCGGTTTGCCGGATGGCGTGTTCAACGTCGTCCAGGGCGACAAGACGGCGGTCGACGCATTGCTGGAACACCCGGACATCGAGGCGATTTCCTTTGTCGGCTCGACGCCGATTGCCGAATACATCCACCAGCAAGCCACCTCACGCGGCAAGCGCGTTCAGGCGCTGGGCGGGGCGAAGAACCACATGATCGTCATGCCCGACGCGGATCTAGACCAAGCCGCAGACGCCTTGATCGGCGCCGCTTTTGGCTCGGCCGGCGAGCGCTGCATGGCGATCTCGATAGCGGTCGCTGTGGGCGATGTCGGTGACGCGTTGATTGCCAAACTGCTGCCGCGCATCGATCAGCTCAAGGTTGGCAACGGCATGCAGGGTGACAGTGACATGGGGCCGTTGGTGACGGCTGAGCACAAGGCCAAGGTCGAAGGTTTTATCGATCAAGGCGTGGCCCAAGGCGCGCAGCTGATTGTCGATGGTCGTGGATTCAAGGTGCCGGGCGCCGAGAACGGGTTCTTCGTTGGCGCCACGCTGTTCGATAACGTCACGACCGAGATGAGCATCTATCAGCAGGAAATCTTCGGTCCGGTGCTGGGCATCGTTCGGGTGCCGGATTTCGCCAGTGCCGTGGCGTTGATCAACGCCCACGAATTCGGCAACGGCGTGTCGTGTTTCACCAGCGACGGCGGCATTGCCCGCGCCTTTGCCCGCACCATCAAGGTCGGCATGGTCGGTATCAACGTGCCGATTCCGGTGCCGATGGCCTGGCACTCGTTCGGTGGCTGGAAGCGCTCGCTGTTCGGCGATCACCACGCCTACGGCGAAGAAGGCATCCGCTTCTACAGTCGCTACAAAAGCGTGATGCAGCGCTGGCCCGACAGCATTGCCAAAGGCCCTGAATTCAGCATGCCGACTGCCAAATAACACGCCCTTGCGGAGAACAACAATAATGAGCAAGCCCCTGCGTTTCGCCCTGAACCGTATGGTCGCCCCCCGTTTGTCCCTGCCGGCATTCATCGAGTTGGCGGTGGCCCTCAAGGCTGACGCCATCGAGATTCGCAACGACCTCGAAGGCGTCGAGATCAAAGACGGCACTCCCCCGGAACGGGTGCGCGAACTGTGCGCCGCCAATGGCATCACCGTGCTGTCGATCAACGCGTTATACCCGTTCGATGTGTGGAACGCGGAGCGTCGCGAGCAAGCGTTGAAGCTGGCCGCGTATGCCCAAAAGTGCGGCGCACAGGGCGTGGTCATGTGCCCGTTGAATGATCGCGCCGATCCGCGCAACGAAGCCGAACGCGCGACGTGGTTGCGCGCCGCGTTGACCGAACTGGCACCGATCCTGCGCGATCACGGCATTCTCGGTTTCATCGAGCCCTTGGGTTTTGAAGAGTGCTCGCTGCGGCGCAAACGCACGGCGGTGGACGCGATCAAGGCCATCGGCGGTCTGGATGTGTTCCGCCTGGTCCACGACACCTTTCACCATCACCTGGCGGGCGAGTCCGAGTTTTTCCCCGAGCTGACCGGACTGGTGCACATCTCCGGCGTCGAAGATGCCGAGGCACCGCTGGCGACCATTCGCGACGGCCATCGGGTGCTGGTGGGCGAGGGCGACATTCTCGGGAACGCGGTGCAAATCGAGACGTTGTTGAGTAACGGCTACAACGGCTACCTGTCGTTTGAACCGTTTGCCGAGAGCGTGCATGGCCTGGCCGATATTGAGCAAGCCATCGGCGCGAGCATGGATCACCTGCAAAAATCCCAAGGCTAATGAAAGTCCCGTGTGGGCGCGGGCTTGCCCGCGATAGCGATCTACCTGACACAGCAATGTTGAATGTACCGCCGCCATCGCGGGCAAGCCCGCTCCCACAGGTTTTTTTGGTGTATTGAAGGATTGGACATGACCACAACACGACTGACCATGGCCCAGGCCCTGGTGAAATTCCTCGATAACCAATACATCGAGGTCGATGGCGTCCAGAGCAAATTCGTCGCCGGGGTCTTTACCATTTTCGGCCACGGCAACGTGCTGGGCCTGGGCCAGGCCCTGGAGCAGGACAGCGGCGACCTCGTCGTCCATCAGGGCCGCAACGAACAAGGCATGGCCCACGCCGCCATCGGTTTTGCCAAGCAGCACTTGCGACGCAAGATCTACGCCTGCTCCTCATCGGTCGGCCCCGGCGCGGCGAACATGTTGACCGCCGCCGCGACGGCCACCGCCAACCGCATCCCCTTGCTGCTGTTGCCCGGCGATGTCTACGCCTGTCGCCAGCCGGACCCGGTGCTGCAACAGATCGAGCAGTTTCACGACCTGAGCATCAGCACCAACGATGCCTTCAAAGCCGTGAGCAAATACTGGGACCGCATCAACCGTCCCGAGCAACTGATGACGGCGGCGATCCACGCCATGCGCGTGCTCACCGATCCCGCCGAAACCGGCGCCGTGACCCTGGCTTTGCCGCAAGACGTGCAAGCCGAGGCCTACGACTATCCCGATTATTTCCTGCAAAAACGCGTGCACCGCATCGAGCGGCGTCCGGCCACTGAAGCGATGCTCGGTGATGCGTTGGCGCTGTTCAAGGGCAAGCGCAAGCCGCTGATCATTTGTGGCGGCGGAGTGCGTTACTCCGGGGCCAATGCTGAGTTGCAGGCGTTCGCCGAGCGCTTCGACATTCCCTTCGCAGAAACCCAGGCCGGCAAGAGCGCGGTGCTGTCCAGCCATCCGCTGAACGTCGGCGGCATCGGCGAAACCGGGTGCCTGGCGGCGAATCTGTTGGCCCGGGACGCCGACCTGATCATCGGAATTGGCACCCGCTACAGTGATTTCACCACCGCGTCGAAGTCCTTGTTCCAGCATCCCGAGGTGCAATTTCTCAACCTCAATATCAGCCCGTGCGATGCGCTGAAACTCGATGGCGTGCAATTGCTGGCGGACGCCAGAACCGGTTTGCAAGCGCTGGCTGAAGCTTTGGGTGACTACCGTTCCAGCTGGGGCGATCAACCTCGTGAAGCCAAGGTGCAGCTGGACGAAGAAATCGACCGCCTCAATCAGGTCGAATACCAGGCCAAGGATTTCACCCCGGAAATCAATGACCACATGGACCCGGCGGTGCTGCGCGAATTCATCGAGCTGACCGGTTCCTGCCTGGCCCAGAGCCGCGTGCTCGGCGTGCTCAATGAAACCCTCGCCGATGACGCCATTATCGTCGCCGCCGCCGGTAGCTTGCCCGGCGACTTGCAGCGCAGCTGGCGCAGCAAGGGTGTGAACACCTATCACGTCGAGTACGGTTATTCGTGCATGGGCTACGAGGTCAACGCCGCGTTGGGTGTGAAACTCGCTGAGCCGCAGCGCGAGGTCTACGCCTTGGTCGGCGATGGCTCTTACATGATGCTGCACTCGGAGCTGGCGACCTCGATCCAGGAGCGACGCAAGATCAACGTGGTGCTGCTCGACAACATGACCTTCGGCTGCATCAACAACCTGCAGATGGGCAATGGCATGGACAGCTTCGGCACCGAGTTCCGGTTCCGTAATCCTGAAACCGGCAAGCTCGATGGCGACTTCGTGCCGGTGGATTTCGCCATGAGCGCGGCGGCTTACGGCTGCAAGACCTACAAGGTCAACACCGTGGACGAGCTGCGGACTGCACTGGCGGATGCACGGTTGCAGACGGTGTCGACGCTGATCGACATCAAGGTCCTGCCCAAAACCATGATTCACGGCTACCTGTCGTGGTGGCGGGTCGGCGTGGCGCAAGTCTCCAACAGCGCCCGCACCGACGCGGTGGCCAAGACCCTGAATGAACGACTGGCCAAGGCCCGTCAGTACTGATTGCTCTACAAAAATTCCAACAGGAGAACAGACATGTCGTTGAAGCTAGGCGTTATCGGCACCGGGGCCATCGGCCAGGACCACATCCGTCGTTGCAGCCAGACCCTGCTCAATAGCAAGGTGGTTGCGGTGACCGACATTAATTTGCAGCAAGCGGCGAAAGTGGTGTCCGACCTCAAGCTCACCGCCGAGGTCTACCCCGACGGTCACGCGCTGATCAAGGCGCCGGAAGTCGAGGCGATCCTCGTCACTTCCTGGGGGCCGAGCCACGAGGAGTTCGTGTTGGCAGCAATCGCAGCCGGCAAACCGGTGTTCTGCGAGAAGCCCCTGGCCGTCACCGCTGAAGGCTGCCGCAAGATCGTCGAAGCCGAAGTGACCCACGGCAAACGCCTGGTGCAAGTGGGTTTCATGCGCCCGTACGATGAAGGTTATCGCGCCCTCAAAGCAGTCATCGACAGCGGCCAGATCGGCGAACCGCTGATGCTGCACTGCGCGCACCGCAACCCGACCGTGGGTGAGAACTACAAGACTGATATGGCGATCACCGACACGCTGATCCATGAGCTGGACGTGCTGCGCTGGTTGCTCGACGACGATTATGTGTCGGTGCAGGTCGTATTCCCGCGCAAGAGCAGCAAAGCCCTCGCGCACTTGAAAGACCCGCAGATCGTCCTGCTGGAAACCGCCAAGGGCACGCGCATCGACGTGGAAGTCTTCGTCAACTGCCAGTACGGCTACGACATCCAGTGCGAAGTGGTGGGGGAGACCGGCATCGCCAAACTGCCGGAGCCGTCCCAGGTTCAGTTACGCAGCGGCGCGAAGCTGTCCAACGCAATTCTGATGGACTGGAAGGACCGTTTCATCGCGGCCTATGACGTGGAGTTGCAGGCGTTTATCGATGGCGTACGGGCCGGGCAGGTGGGCGGCCCTTCGGCGTGGGATGGCTTCGCCGCTGCCGTTGCAGCAGATGCGTGCATCGAAGCACAAGGCAGCGGGGCCATCGTCAAAGTTGCTCTGCCTGACCGGCCACATTTCTACGGCTAACCACCATCCCTGTGGGAGCGAGCTTGCTCGCGATGGCGGCAGCACATTCAACCTCAAAGTGACTGTCAGACCGCTATCGCGAGCAAGCTCGCTCCCACAGGGGCCATGTACACCCGGTGAGCGGTTCATAGAACAATAAGAAGGAATACACACATGCGTATCGGACTTGTCGGTTACGGCCATGGCGGCCGGTTTTTCCATGCTCCGCTGATCAGCAGCCTGCCGACAGCCAAATTCGTCGGCGTGGTCACCCGTTCACCGGAGCGCCGACAGCTGCTGGCGACCGAGCACCCTGGCGTGCCGGCCTTCGACAGCATTGGCCAACTGGTCGAGGCCGGCGTCGATGTGCTGGTGATTTCCACTCCACTCAAGGGTCGCCCGGCGCTGGTGCTCGACGGCATCGAACATGGCGTGGCGGTGGTCAGTGACAAACCCTTCTCCGCCGATGCGCAACAGGCACAGACCCTGATCACGATGGCCGAGCGCCAGGGCGTGCGGCTCAGCGTCTACCAGAACCGGCGTTGGGATTCGGACTTCCTCACCGTGCGCAAACTCATTGAGTCCGGCGCGTTGGGCCAGGTCACCCGTTTCGAATCGCGAATCGAACGTTACGCCCCGCAAGCCGTGAACAACGGCAGTGGCGGTGGCTTTCTTCGTGATTTGGGCAGCCATCTGGTGGACCAGGCGCTGCAACTGTTTGGCCCGGTCACGCGGGTGTACGCCGAACTGGACTACCTGGAAAAAGGCCAGGTGTTCGATAACGGCTTCTTTATGTCCCTGACCCATGCCAGCGGCGTCACCTCGCACCTGGGCGGCAGTTGCCTGCAAAACACCCCCGGGCCGCGTTTCCGCGTTACCGGCAGCCAGGGTTGCTACAGCGTCGACGGGCTGGACGGGCAGGAGGCCTCGGCGCTGGCCGGGCTCTCGCCAAAATCCGAAGGCGAACGCTGGGGCGTCGAGGAGCATCGGCGCTGGGGCTGGTTCGAACAGGGCGAAGTGCGCGAGCGGGTACCCTCCGAACGCGGCTGCTGGCAGCAGTTCTATTTACAGCTACAAACCGCGTTACAGAGCGGTGGCCCACTGCCGGTCGAGGCCCGTGATGCACTGGCGACCACCCGCGTTCTGGACGCGGCGCGATTGAGTGCAGAGCGCCAGCAAGTGGTGGTTTTGGGGCAGTTTGATCACCGTGGAATAAAATCAGAATAAAATTCTAAAATGAGTTGATATAGAAATAATATTCCAATAAAGTCGTTTCCAGCGACCTGCCTCTCGCTCGTTTTCATCGCTTGCCCGCTTACTGAAAAATCGTCCCGCCTTATCCATAAAACCAACAAGAATGTGGAGAAAGACTTTTCATGAAGACCCAGATCCGTTTCGCCTCGCTTGCCTTGTCCCTGATGTTCGCCAGCGGCGCGGCACTCGCCGACATGAAGATCGGTGTCAGCATGTCCCAGTTCGATGACACCTGGTTGACCTACCTGCGCGAGTCCATGGACAAGAAAGCCAAGGCATATCCCGAGGGCGTAAAGCTGCAATTCGAAGACGCTCGCAGTGACGTGGTCAAGCAACTGAGCCAGGTCGAAAGCTTCATCAGCCAGAAGGTTGATGCCATTGTGGTCAATCCGGTGGATACCGCCGCCACCAAAAAAATCACTGAAGCGGCGGTCAAGGCCGGCATCCCGCTGGTCTATGTCAACCGCCGCCCGGATGACCTGAAGCTGCCCAAAGGCGTGGTCACGGTAGCCTCCAACGACCTGGAGGCCGGTGAAATGCAGATGCAGTACCTGGCCGACAAAATGGGCGGCAAGGGTGACATCGTGATTCTGCTCGGCGACCTCGCGAACAACTCCACCACCAACCGCACCAAAGGCGTTAAAGAGGTGCTGGCCAAGTACCCGAACATCAAGATCGAGCAAGAGCAGACAGGGATCTGGCTGCGCGACAAAGGCATGACCCTGGTCAACGACTGGCTGACCCAGGGCCGCAAGTTCGATGCGGTCGTGGCCAACAACGATGAAATGGCCATCGGTGCCGCAATGGCCCTGCAACAGGCCGGCGTCGACAAGGGCAGTGTGCTGATCGCCGGTGTCGACGGCACGCCGGATGGCTTGAACGCCATCAAGAAGGGCAGCATGGCGGTGTCGGTGTTCCAGGACGCCAAAGGTCAGGCGGACGGTTCAATCGATACCGCCGTGAAAATGGCCAGGAACGAGCCGGTTGAGCAGGCCGTCTGGGTCCCGTATCGCTTGATCACCCCGCAAAACGTCGACACGTTCAAATAGCCCGTCCGTTCAATAACAACAATAAGTACGCAAGGTTGCCACGGCGACCTTGCTGATGGAGTACCTGATCATGTTCGCTTCAGCGACTGCTTCGAGCACCCCGTTGGTGGGTATCCAGCCAACCGCAACACCTGTCGATGAGCCGTACCTGCTGGAGATCATCAACGTCAGCAAGGGTTTTCCCGGTGTGGTGGCCTTGTCCGATGTACAGCTTCGGGTGCGCCCCGGTTCCGTGCTGGCCCTGATGGGTGAGAACGGTGCGGGCAAATCGACGCTGATGAAAATCATCGCCGGCATCTACCAGCCGGACGCCGGTGAAATTCGCCTGCGGGGCAAACCGGTGGTCTTCGAAACGCCACTGGCGGCGCTGCAAGCCGGGATCGCGATGATCCACCAGGAACTCAACCTGATGCCGCACATGAGCATCGCCGAAAACATCTGGATCGGCCGCGAGCAGCTCAACGGCCTGCACATGATCGACCACCGCAAAATGCACCGCTGCACCGCCCAGTTGCTGGAGCGTCTGCGGATCAACCTTGATCCCGAAGAGCAGGTTGGCAACCTGAGCATTGCCGAGCGGCAGATGGTCGAGATTGCGAAGGCGGTGTCCTACGACTCCGACATCCTGATCATGGACGAACCGACCTCGGCGATCACCGACAAGGAAGTCGCCCACCTGTTCTCGATCATTGCCGACCTCAAGAGTCAGGGCAAAGGCATCATCTACATCACCCACAAAATGAATGAAGTGTTCAGCATCGCCGATGAAGTGGCGGTGTTTCGTGACGGCGCCTACATCGGCTTGCAACGGGCTGACAGCATGGACGGCGACAGCCTGATATCGATGATGGTCGGTCGCGAACTGAGCCAGTTGTTCCCGGTGCGCGAGAAGCCGATCGGTGATCTGCTGCTGTCGGTGCGCGACCTCAAGCTGGACGGCATTTTCAAAGGCGTCTCTTTCGACCTGCATGCGGGCGAGATTCTCGGGATCGCCGGGTTGATGGGCTCGGGCCGCACCAATGTCGCCGAAGCGATTTTCGGCATTACCCCAAGCGATGGCGGCGAGATTCGCCTCGATGGCGAAGTGGTGCGCATCAGCGATCCGCACCTGGCCATCGAGAAGGGCTTCGCCTTGCTCACCGAGGATCGCAAGCTCAGCGGTCTGTTCCCGTGCCTGTCGGTCCTGGAAAACATGGAGATGGCCGTGCTGCCGCATTACGCCGGACATGGCTTTATCCAACAGAAAGCCCTGCGTGCGCTGTGCGAAGACATGTGCAAGAAGCTGCGGGTCAAAACCCCTTCGCTGGAACAGTGCATCGACACCTTGTCCGGCGGCAATCAGCAGAAAGCCTTGCTGGCGCGCTGGCTGATGACCAACCCGCGAATCCTGATTCTCGACGAGCCGACTCGCGGCATCGATGTCGGGGCCAAGGCCGAGATCTACCGGCTGATTTCCTGCCTCGCCAGCGAAGGCATGGCGGTGATCATGATTTCCTCGGAGCTGCCGGAAGTGCTGGGCATGAGCGACCGGGTGATGGTCATGCACGAGGGCGACCTGATGGGCACCCTCGACCGCAGCGAAGCGACCCAGGAGCGGGTCATGCAATTGGCCTCGGGCCTGTCCTTGGTTCACTAATTGATGCCGGTGGTGACGATGGTCACGGCTGGCTACGCAAGAGAAGGGTGAGTGTTTATGAACGCGATACTGGAAAACAAGCCAGCAACGGCACCGATCAAAAGTCGCCGGCGCTTCCCGACCGAGCTGAGCATTTTCCTGGTGCTGATCGGCATCGGCCTGGTCTTTGAGGTGTTCGGCTGGATCGTGCGCGACCAAAGCTTCCTGATGAACTCCCAGCGCCTGGTGCTGATGATCCTGCAAGTGTCGATCATCGGTCTGCTGGCCATCGGCGTGACGCAGGTGATCATCACCACCGGGATCGACCTTTCTTCCGGCTCGGTGCTGGCGTTGTCGGCGATGATCGCGGCCAGCCTGGCACAGACCTCGGACTTTGCCCGGGCGGTGTTTCCGTCGTTGACGGACTTGCCGGTGTGGATTCCGGTCATCACCGGGCTTGGGGTTGGGCTGTTGGCGGGGGCAATCAACGGCAGCATCATTGCCATCACCGGCATTCCACCGTTCATTGCCACCCTCGGCATGATGGTGTCGGCGCGGGGCCTGGCACGGTTCTACACCGAGGGCCAGCCGGTGAGCATGCTGTCGGATTCCTACACGGCCATCGGGCACGGTGCGATGCCGGTGATCATCTTCCTGGTCGTGGCGGTGATCTTTCACATCGCCCTGCGTTACACCAAGTACGGCAAGTACACCTACGCCATCGGCGGCAACATGCAGGCGGCGCGTACCTCGGGGATCAACGTCAAGCGGCATCTGGTCATCGTCTACAGCATCGCCGGCTTGCTGGCCGGTCTGGCAGGTGTGGTGGCTTCAGCGCGCGCCGCGACGGGGCAGGCCGGAATGGGCATGTCCTATGAACTGGATGCGATTGCCGCTGCGGTCATCGGCGGCACGAGCCTGGCCGGTGGCGTAGGGCGCATCACCGGCACGGTGATCGGTGCGCTGATTCTCGGGGTGATGGCCAGCGGGTTTACCTTTGTCGGGGTCGATGCGTATATTCAGGACATTATCAAGGGACTGATTATTGTGGTGGCGGTCGTCATCGACCAGTACCGCAACAAGCGTAAACTCAAGCGCTGAAGCCGGACGAAACAGCAACATGCGCCACGCCTGACCCGCGTGGCGCAGCCGTTTGTCTTCTATATACAGCCGCTTGATTGAATTTCTTGCTATAAACGCACTCCGATAACCACCGCAAAGGCTGCCATAAAGCACTTTCGTGGCTTTGTCGGACGAATTCGCTGTCTTTTCAGTTGCTGAGGCCTCAAGTCGGCCTTAGACTGCCGCCCCTCGTAAATTGAGTGCCGGGTGGCGCTTGGAATAAATGGCGCCTTTCCGATGGCCAGACCTGGTCAGCCGGAACGCTCCCTAATTCGCCTTAATGCACGTTTTTTTATAGAGATATCAATGACAAAGGACAAGTTGCTGGCCATGCCGGCGGATGACTACATGAATGCCGAGCAACATGCTTTTTTCTCCGAGCTGTTGCAGAACATGAAAGTCGAAACCCATGAGCGCATCGAACAGAATCGCATCGCCATCGAGAGCCTGGACACTCCAGCCGATCCGGCCGACGCTGCTTCTGTCGAAGAAGAGCGCACCTGGCTGGTGAACGCGATCGATCGCGACCAGCGCATGCTGCCTCAGTTGGAACAGGCTCTGGAACGCATCAAAGAAGACAGCTTCGGCTGGTGCGATGACAGCGGCGAGGCCATTGGCCTCAAGCGCTTGCTGATCAGCCCGACCACCAAGTACTGCATCGAAGCTCAAGAGCGTCACGAACAGATCGACAAGCACCAGCGTCAGGCCTGATTTCGTAACGCCCCGCATCGCGGGCAAGCCTTGTTCCTGAAGGAACGACGCTTGCCCGCGATGCTTTTTTTCGTCTGCGAAAAACTCGTGCCCTTCTATTGATCTGCTGCAAGGCCCACTACTAATGGACCATAGATAATGGCCCACTAGTGGCGTTTAATGCAGTCACAACAATTAGAAGCTCCACGGGGTGACGAAGATGACGAGAGACGGATCTCTGGTTGGGCATGTGCCTGCACCAGTACTTGCGCCAAAAAACCTTTGGCTGACGCCGACTTTGCAAAGCATCGCCCTGGTGCTGTTGCTCTGTGGCATGACCTTGGGCGGCGCTTCGCTTTACATCGGTCTGCCGGTGGCCGTGCTGATCGTCTGGCTGCCACGCTTGCGTACGCGCGCCGTCGTCGATTCAACCCCTGCCGACAGCTCAAGCGCCATTGCCGAGCTGACTCGCGACCTTTCCTACACCACCAGTCACAACGCGTTGTCCGCCGCTGGCGTGGCGTATTCGGTCAAGCAACTGGCCGAGAGGGTCCAGTCGCAGCTCGATGCGGCCAAGCGGATTGTGAGCAACGCCGAAGTGATGATTTCCACCGAACAAGCCACCTCGACACTCAGTCGAGAAGCCTTGAACGCTGCCAGCGAGGCCCACCAGAGCAGTGCGGCCGGGCGTACGGAATTGATCGAATCGATCTCCCGCATGCATCAGCTCAGCCAGCGCGCCAGCAACAGCCGTGAGCTGATCGAAGCCTTGAGTGTGCGCAGCGACGACATTCAACGGGTCACGCTGGTGATTCAATCCATCGCCAGCCAGACCAACCTGCTGGCCTTGAACGCCGCCATTGAAGCGGCCCGGGCCGGGGAACACGGACGCGGGTTTGCGGTGGTGGCCGATGAGGTGCGTGGCCTGGCGGCGCGCACGGCGACCGCGACCGGCGAAGTCGGGGAGATGGTCGCCGATATCCAGCAACGCACAGCGCAAGTGGTGGAGCAGATCCGGCAACTGTCCAGCGATCTCGACACTGGCGTCCAGCAGGTCGAGCACACCGGTCAGCATCTGGAGAACATTGCGCGCCTGGCCGCAGGCGTCGAACACCAGGTCGCAGAAATCGCTCGGGGGACCGACACCAACCGTGAACAACTCGACAGCCTGTTTCACGCCATCGAACAGATGCGCAGCGACCTGGCGGTCAGCGACCAACAGACCCAGCGTCTGGCTCAGGCGGCGGTGCAAATGGAGGGGCAAGCCGAAACCATCAGCGAGCGCCTCGCCGAAGTCGGGCTGGATGACTATCACCAAAGGATTTATGACCTGGCTCGCGAAGGCGCAAGTCAGATCACTGCACGCTTTGAGGCGGATATCGACGAGGGCCGGATCAGTCTCGACGACTTGTTTGATCGCAACTATCAAGCGATCCCCAACACCAACCCGGCCAAGTTTCAGACGCGCTTCGACCGCTACACCGATCAGGTTTTGCCGGCCATTCAGGAACCGTTGTTGCCGCGCCATGACGGGTTGGTGTTTGCCATCGCCTGCACTCAGCAGGGTTATGTGCCGACCCATAACAAGGCTTTCAGCCTGCCGCTGACCGGTGATGCACAGGTCGATACCTTGCAGAACCGCACCAAGCGCAAGTTCGCCGACCGCACCGGCATTCGCTGTGGCAGCCATCAACAGCCTGTGTTGCTGCAAACCTATACCCGAGACACGGGTGAACTGATGCACGACCTCTCGGTGCCGATCATGCTCAAGGGCCGACACTGGGGTGGACTGCGATTGGGCTACAAGCCGCAGAGTGCACGCTGAGCCGCTGACCATTGTTACGGGATTGGCAACGAAGCTGTGCAGGCTCGTTGCTGTTTCCGCGCGAATGAACTCATTAACATGCCTGCATAGTTAGGTTGCTAATGAAATTCGAGAGGTCAGCATGCACAGTAAAGTCGATGTCGCCGTCATGATTGGCAGCGGTGTACCCGCCTATTTGCGTGCGATGGGGCAGAGCGTTTGTTGGGTCGTGTTGCTCAATGGCGAGCGCCGTGGGACGGTGTATTGCAGCCGCGATGAAGCCGAGGAGTGCAAGGCTGCCTGGCTGGCGCAATTGAACGCCGTAGCACCTGGCAGCCTGCATTGACCGTGCGGGTCAGTGAACCTGGTGCATGCGCAGGTTCAGGTCGTCGACCACCCGCGCCCAATCGGCGTCTTCTCGCAATTGCTCTTTGAGGAAGCCAGCTTGTTGTGGGGTCCAGAACTCGGCGTCGATGAGTTTCTTGTCATCAGCCAAAGGGGAATGGCTGGCGATGAAGTCATCGATGGCTTTCTCGCTGGAATCAAGGCCGAGCTGGTCGAACAAGCCCTTCAAGTCGTGTGTAGGTGAATCCATTGTCATCTCCTTGCGTGTCGCGTCGAATGCGATATCTGAGTGCGGCTTCATTGCATCTGAGGGGGCCGCGCGTCAGGAGTTCGAAAGCGATGGTGGAAAGCAGGAGAGAGCATAGACTGCAAATCTGAGGATCAGGCGTTCAATGCACCGTTGTCGACAGCAGTTTTCAGGGCCTGTGCAGCTTCCTTTGCGGCAACGGCGGCGACATCCGAGGTTTTGAACCAGCGATCTTTCTCGACCTGGTGATACGTCACAGCGGTCAACGGTGGTTTGGCGCGCATGACAATGACAGCCTGGAATTCGCCTTCGACCTCTCTGGCTTCGCCCCGGATAAAAAATTCACCGATATCAAATTCCGTCACGTAGCTGCCTTCCCTTGGAAATTTTCTGTTGTGTTGAACGCCGTCCGCCCTGGGGACGGATTTCATTGGTCGGGCAGTATGGCAGTTGTTGCCTGTCGACGGCTGAGTTAAGTCATCGGTGTGACGAAACGTCTATGGCAATCAAACCCTGGAATTCGTCAACCGCGTGACTCGAGCACGCGGGCAAGGGCACAGGCTGCGTTATGGCTGGCGCGGAAACCTCTGACGCGGCCGGTGGCCGTTTCCTTGATATGAAAGAACGCGCTCCCTGCCAATACGACCTGAAATTGCGGAATTCGGAGGCTTTCAGACGCATACGCATGGGGCTGAAAGTCCACCGCAAGCATCGAGCGAGCGCTATCGTTGTGTCGTGCCATGGGGATGGCGAAGTGAGTCATGGTGCACATAAGAAGTCCTTTTCCTTGTTTTGCCGACGTGCGTACGTCGTTATGGGTAGTCTCAATGAGCATGGCTGCTCTAGAATCGCCATCACTGTCCGGCGGATGGCGTTCATCTAAAGCAATTTTTTGCTGGCGATATGTCGGAAAAGTGCTTTTTTTAAAGAGTTTTTTCCTTAAAGTTGGTAATCCGGTTTCCTCTGGCGGCAAGAAGGGCTTTTTCCTTCAACTTCTGACGACTTTCACAGAGGACGGCGCGAGTGATATTCCAGTAGTCTCACTGACCTCGCGACGCCTGAGCGCTACGCTCAGCTCAGGATTTCAACCCGGGCCTCATGGCAACACCTTCGGCATGGCCGCTTTTTTCTGCTGTGCGCTTTTTCTGCGTGCGGCATCATTTTCAAATGTGGGGATGTTTCCTTGGCAGTAAGTAATCTCGATATGCATGCTTTGTTCGTGCTGGGTGATTTGCGCGCAAAGCTGGTTAAACAGTTCCAGTCACGTTTCGTTTACATCACCGAACAAAACGCTGAAGGCATTTACATCGCCGAACTCGACACTGAAGAAGCGCTGGTGGTCGATGACAAACCAGGGCTCAAGCTCAAGGTTGGCGATCACTTCAGCGCCTCTGTGCTGCCCAGTCGTGAAGGCGGCAAGCTCGACATCAAGTTCCGCGAAATCAAACTGACGGTGTATGGCCTGGGTGATTACGCCTTTGTCACCACAGCAGATGGTCATGGGATCGTGTTCAAGGAAGGTCATAGCGTCGTCATGGTCTTCGCCGCCCACCAACAGCTGCAGGAAGGCCTGACCAAGACCCTGAAGGCTGTGACCGCCAAAGCCGCCAAGTGGCGCAAGGGCGAACTGGTGACGTTCAAGGCCAGCGAGTAATGACCCTGACCCGCGCCGATTTCCACCAGCAGAACCAGGCCAGTGCAAGCGTCGAAGCCCGGCGATTGTTCGAGCACAAGGCGATTCTGCAGGGAGCCTGGCTGAGTTGGGTGGCGTCACAGATATACGCGCTGCGTCCGGCGGCCTACGCCAGCATGGTAAGAAGAGAGCTGGCGCGGTTGCAGGAAACTTCCGAAAATTAATTCGTGCCCCTCGAAAGCAGGAACCTCTACTACAGTCAGATGACTGAGTATTCAGAGGCTTGCGGTCTTCTGTCAGGCCATCCTGCTAATGCTGTGAAAGCACGAGGTGCAAAGGCATGAAAGGATTTCGACGGTTGTGGGTCGCTACCCTGGCCACGTTTGTAGTATTGAGTTCACCTGCTCCGGTTTCCGCCGCGGCGCAGGCGCCGATTCATTTCGCCGATCTGAACTGGGAAAGCGGCAGTCTGATCACCGATATCCTGCGGATCATCGTCGAGAAGGGCTACGGCTTGTCGACCGACACGTTGCCCGGGACCACCATCACCCTGGAAACCGCACTGGCCAACAATGACATTCAGGTCATTGGCGAAGAATGGGCCGGACGCAGCCCGGTCTGGGTCAAAGCCGAGGCTGAAGGCAAGGTCGCGAGCCTGGGTGATACGGTCAAAGGTGCCACCGAGGGCTGGTGGGTGCCCGAGTATGTGATCAAGGGCGACCCGGCCAAGGGCATCAAGCCGCTGGCGCCAGGCTTGCGCAGCGTCAGTGACCTGCCCAAGTACAAGGATGTGTTCAGTGATCCGGAAAGTCCGGGCAAGGGGCGCTTCCTCAACAGCCCGATTGGCTGGACATCGGAGGTGGTCAACAAGCAGAAACTCACGGCGTATGGCCTGAACGACAGCTATGTGAATTTCCGCAGCGGTTCGGGGGCGGCGCTGGATGCCGAGATCAGTTCATCGATCCGTCGTGGCAAGCCGGTGCTGTTTTACTATTGGTCACCGACGCCTTTGCTCGGCCGCTACAAGCTGATTCAGCTGGAGGAACCGCCCTTTGATGCCGAAGCGTGGAAAACCCTGACCGACGCTGACAACCCCAATCCAAAACCGACGCGCTCGCTGCCCTCGAAGCTGTCGATTGGTGTGTCCACGCCATTTCAGAAACAGTATCCGCAGATCGCTGAATTCTTCAGCAAAGTCGATTTGCCGATTGATCCGTTGAACAAGGCCCTGGCGCAGATGAGCGAAAAACACACCCCGCCACGTCAAGCGGCCGAGGCGTTCATGAAGGCACACCCCGACGTGTGGCAAGCCTGGGTGCCCAAGGATGTCGCGGATAAAGTCGCTACGGGGTTGAAGTGATACTGATGTTTGGCAAATTCGTCATTGGCCAGGTCATGTACCCGGCCAATGACGAATATCCTTACAAAAACGTTCAAGGAGGTCCATCCTCCTGCGACATTTTACGTTGGATGTCTGAATATGAGCTTGATGATTGCGCAATGGATCGCTGCCATCTTCCTGTTGATCAGCTTGATCCACCTGTATTGGGCGGCGGGTGGCACATTGGGGAGCGAGGCGGCGGTGCCACGCGTGCCCGGGGAGGGCGGGGGGGAATCAAAGCCTGCCTTCAAGCCTTCTGGATTTGCCACGCTACTGGTGGCGGTCGGGTTGCTGCTGATCGCGATGCTGGTGTGCCTGAGGGTCGGCTTGTATTTGCCCACGGTGCAGCACTGGTCGCTGCAATGGGTGATCAGCGCGATTGCGATGCTGATGTTCGCCCGGGCAATCGGCGATTCGAATCTGATGGGGTTCTTCAAGCAGGTCAAGGGCTCGAAGTTTGCCCGACTCGACACCTGGGCTTACTCGCCATTGTGTGTGGTGCTGGGAGCCGGGTTGTTGGCTGTTGCCTGGATGTGAGCTGAGGTAATGCAACAGTAAAAGCGTCTAGCTCCCGCTTTCGGTGCGCCGGCTACTCACTTCAGCCGGCACATCGTCCCCTGCCATACGCTTGCGAAACAGCGCCGCCCGCGCCAGCAGCAATGTGGTGACCGGAACCGTGATCGACAACAGAATCGGAATCAGCCAGGCGTGCAGCACGGGCGCGGATTTGAGCGCCGAAAAGTAGACGATCGAGGCCAGGGCCACGCACCATGCGCCCAGCGTCGAGGCCAGTGCTGGCGGGTGCATGCGCTGAAAGTAGTCCTTCATCCGCACCAGGCCAATCGCCCCGATCAGCGCGAACAGGCTGCTGAGCACCAACAGGATCGCCACTGGAATTTCCACCCACAGGGACAGTTGAGCAGTCATTCGATCACCTCGCCACGCAGCAGGAATTTGGCCAGGGCAAACGAGCCGACGAAGCCGAACAGGGCGATCAGCAGCGCCGCCTCGAAATACGTGTCACTGGCATAACGAATGCCCAGTGTCAGCATCATCAGCATGGCGATGATGTACAGGTAATCCAGTGCCAGAACCCGGTCCTGGGCCGAAGGCCCTTTGAACAGCCGGATCAAGGTCAGGATCATCGCCAGGGAAAAGATGAACAGGCTCAGCAGGACCGCGTTCGACAGTAATTCGCTCATTCGAAGATCTCCATCAAGGGGCGCTCATAGGTCGCCTTGAAATGCTCGATAAACAGCGCTTCATCCTCCAGATCAAATACGTGCAGCAACAGGATGCTGCGGTCCAGCGCCAGTTCCGACCAGACCGTGCCGGGAACCACCGTGCAGATCATCGACAATGCGGCCAGGCCATTGGCGTCGCGCAACGAAAGCGGCACCTTGACGAACTGCGAGCGGGGCGCACGACGCCCGGCGTTGAGCACGCCCCAGGCCACGGCGAGGTTGGACACCACCACATCACGGCCCACCAGCAGGAACAAACGCACAATCACACCGGGCCGACGAATGCGGATCGGTAGCGGCCGCAGTTTGCGCATCATCAGCGGCGCACAGAACCCGAGCATCGCGCCCAACAACAGATTGCCGGGGCTCAGCGACAGGTTCAGCAGCAGCCACAACAGCCACAGCGCCAGCGACAGCCATGGAGCAGGCAACAGACGCTTCATGGCTGCACCTCCAGCATCGCCGCCCGGGATTCGGGGCTCGGCACCGCGCGCGTGCCCAACACCGCCATGACGTATTGCTGCGGGTTGTTCAAGGCATCGGCAGCGGCCTGGGTGTAGCGCAACAGCGGTTCGGCCTTGAAGGTCAGGGCAACGCTGAGCCCCAGCAGCACGATGATCGGCACGCATTCGAAGCGGCGCAGCAAGGGCGATGGCCGTTCCTGAGGCGTCCAGAAGCGCTGGATGCCCACGCGCGCGAAGGCAATCAGCGACGCCAGTCCGGACAGGATCAACAACGCCAGCAACCCCCACGCCGCGTTCGACACCGGTTCGTCAACGCCATTGCCCAGGCCCGACGGATTGAGCAGGGCGCTGAGCAGGCCAAGCTTGCCGATAAAGCCCGAGAGCGGCGGCATGCCGATGATCAGCAACGCACAGGCAATAAAGCTCAAGCCGAGGAACGCCATCGTCCAGGGAATCACCTGGCCCACCACGGCTTTCTGTTCGTCGTCCAGGTTGATGCCCTTGGGCGGTTGCAGGGATTCCATGGGGCGGGGCAGCAGGTCGCCGTCGTCGAACAGCGGCATTTCATTGGCGGAACGTGAACGCTCGATCAACTCCGACAACAGGAACAGCGCACTCAATGCCAAGGTCGAGCTGACCAGATAGAACAGCGCCGCGCCGATCAGGTTCGGCTGGGCGAAACCGATGGCTGACAGCAGAATCCCCGCCGACACCAGAATGCTCAGGCTGGCCATGCGTTCCAGCCGCTGTGCCGAGAGGATCGCGATGCCCGCGCAGACGATGGTTGCCATGCCGCCGTAGATCAGCCAGTCGCCGCCGAAATACGCCGAGGCGCCGGCCTGCCCCGAGAACAGCAGCGTCCACAGGCGCAGCAAGGTGTAGACGCCGACCTTGGTCATGATCGCGAACATCGCCGCCACTGGCGCGCTGGCTGCGGAATAGGCCGGCACCAGCCAGAAGTTCAGCGGCCACATCCCGGCCTTGGCCAGGAACGCTACCGCGAGAATCCCCGCGCCGGCATGCAACAGTCCGCGATCGGCTTGCGGGACCAGCGGGATTTTCAGCGCCAGGTCGGCCATGTTCAAGGTGCCGGTGACGCCATAGATCAACGCCGCGCCGATCAGGAACAGCGACGAAGCCAGCAGATTGATCGAGATATAATGCAGGCCCGACGACACCCGCGCCCGACCCGAACCATGGAGCATCAGGCCGTAGGACGCCGCCAGCAGCACTTCGAAAAACACGAACAGGTTGAACAGGTCCGCCGTCAGGAACGCGCCATAAAGGCCCATCATCTGAATCTGGAACAGCGCATGGAAACTCGAACCGGCGCCGTCCCAGCGGGCCATGGCGAACAGCAGGGCGCTGACGCCGATGATCCCGGTCAGCACCAGCATCAATGCCGACAGGCGATCAACTACCAGCACCAGGCCGAACGGCACCTGCCAGTTACCCGGCAGGTAAACACCGATGGAGCCGGGCACACCGGTGGACTGTGTCCATTGCAGCAGCGCCACGGAAATGCCCAGGCCCAGCAGGCTGGAGAACAGATTGATCTTGGCCTTCAGCGGGCGGTGTTTTTCGCCCAGCATCAGCATGATGGCGGCGGTCAGCAGCGGCAGCAGAATCGGTGCGGCGATCAGGTGCGTCATCGCATTCATTCTTTAGGCTCCCGGCCATCGACATGGTCGGTCCCGGTCAAACCGCGAGAGGCCAGCAGCACCACCAGAAACAGCGCGGTCATGGCGAAGCTGATCACGATGGCGGTCAGCACCAGCGCTTGCGGCAGAGGGTCGGTGTAATGCAGCAAGTCCTGCGGCACGCCGTCCTTGATGATCGGCTCCTTGCCGATGAACAGGCTGCCCATGCTGAAAATGAACAGGTTGACGCCGTAGGACAGCAGACACAGGCCCATCACCACCTGGAATGTCCGTGGCCGCAGGATCAGCCAGACGCCGGACGCGGCCAGAACGCCGATGGCGATTGCGATGACTTCTTCCATCAGACGGCTCCTTTGCTGGCGACGGACTTGGGCAGGGCGGCGGTTTTGTGGCCCCGTACCGATTGGTGAGCGATGGCGGTGAGGATCAACAGTGTCGAACCGACCACCACGGCGTACACGCCGATGTCGAAGAACAACGCACTGGCGATATGTATGTCGCCCAGCACCGGCAGGTCGATATGCCAGGTATGGGTGGTCAGGAACGGATACCCGGCCACCATCGCCCCAAGCCCGGTGGCCGTGGCGAACAGCAGGCCGGTGCCCATCCAGCGCAGCGGCCGCAGGCTCATTTGCGCCTCGACCCACTGGGTGCCGGCGACCATGTATTGCAGGATGAACGCCACTGACATCACCAGCCCGGCGACAAAACCGCCGCCCGGTTGATTGTGCCCGCGCATGAACAGGTAGACCGACACCACCAGCGCAATCGGCAACAGCAAGCGCACCAGCACCGCCGGCACCATCATGAAGCCGAGCGCGGTGTCGCTGGCGTGACGCGGGTTGACCAGGTCGGTGACGACATCGGGTGCCAGCAAGCGCTGTTGGGCCGGCAGTTGCAGGCTTTCCTTGGGTGGGCGGAAACGTCGTAGCAGGGCGAACACCGTCAGGGCCACGGCCACCAGCACGGTGATTTCACCGAGGGTGTCGAAGCCGCGGAAGTCCACCAGCATCACATTGACCACGTTGCTGCCACCGCCTTCGGGCAAGGCGCGGCTGAGGTAGAACGAGGAAATGTCGTTGGGGGTCTGGCGCGTCAACATCGCGTAGGCCAGCAACGCCATGCCGCCGCCGACCACGGTCGACAGCAGCAAGTCGCGGATCCGCCGGATGCGCGCCCTGCGCAGGCTGCCCGGCAGCGGCGAAACCTCTTCAATCCGTCGCGGTAGCCAGCGCAGGCCCAGCAGGATCAGCACGGTGGTCACCACCTCGACCACCAGTTGCGTCAAGGCCAGGTCCGGCGCCGAGAACCAGACGAACGTGATACAGGTCATCAGGCCGCAGACGCTGACCATGGTCAGGGCCGCGAGCCGGTGATACTTGGCCTGCCACGCCGCGCCGAGGGCACAGGCAATCGCCAGCAGCCAGAGAATCACAAACACGATCGAGCCCGGAATCTTCGGCCGCTCGCCCCAGCTCAGACTGCTGTGGAGCATTGGGATCAACCCGGCCAATACGGCGACGAGCACCATCAGGAACAGCTGCGCTTGCAGGCGGCGCGTGCTGATCCGCCGCTCCAGGCGACGGGCCAGGCGCATCATGATCACCAGACCGCGCTCGAACAGGCGCTTGCCGTTGAAACCGCCAATGAACGGCGGGTATTTGAACCGTCCGCGCTTGAGCTGATTGCGCAACAGCAGGTACAGCACGATGCCGCCGGACATGGCGATCAGGCTCATGATCATCGGCGCGTTCCAGCCGTGCCAGATCGCCAGGCTGTATTCCGGCAGGGTGCCACCCACCACGGGCAGGGCGGCGGCGGCCAGCAATGAGCCGACCACTTGCGCGGGGAAAATCCCGACGATCAGGCAGGTGAACACCAGCAACTCCACGGGCGCGCGCATCCAGCGCGGCGGCTCGTGCGGGGTGTGTGGCAGGTTGGTGGCGGTCGGGCCGAAGAACACGTCGACCGTGAAGCGCAGGGAGTAGGCGACGCTGAACGTGCCGGCGATGGTCGCGACAATCGGCAAGGTCATCTCGACCCAGGCGGTGGCGTTGATGAACACGGTTTCGGCGAAGAACATCTCTTTGGAGAGGAAGCCGTTGAGCAACGGCACGCCGGCCATCGAGGCGCTGGCGACCATGGCCAGGGTCGCGGTAAATGGAATCAGCTTGATCAGGCCGCTGAGCTTGCGAATGTCGCGGGTGCCGCTTTCGTGGTCGATGATCCCGGCGGCCATGAACAGCGACGCCTTGAAGGTGGCGTGGTTGAGGATGTGGAACACGGCGGCGACGGCGGCCAGCGGACTGTTCAGGCCCAGCAGCAGCGTGATCAGGCCGAGGTGGCTGATGGTCGAGTAAGCCAGCAGACCCTTGAGGTCGTTCTGGAACATCGCGCAATACGCGCCGAGCAACAACGTACACGCGCCGGCGCCGCTGACGATGTAGAACCATTCTTCACTGCCGGACAGCGACGGCCATAGTCGTGCGAGCAGGAACACCCCGGCCTTGACCATGGTTGCCGAATGCAGATAGGCCGAGACCGGTGTCGGCGCCGCCATCGCGTGGGGCAGCCAGAAGTGGAAGGGGAATTGCGCGCTTTTGCTCAGGGCGCCGATCAAAATCAGGGGCAGCAGGATGGGGTAGAGAGGGTGCGCGCGAATCAGATCGCCAGCGGCCAGGACCTTGTCCAGGTCATAGCTGCCGACCACATGGCCGAGCAGCATGACCCCCGCCAGCAGGCACAAACCGCCTGCGCCCGTGACCATCAACGCCATGTAGGCGCCGCGTCGCGCATCGGCGCGGTGATGCCAATAGCCGATCAGCAGGAACGAAAAGAGACTGGTCAGCTCCCAGAAAAATACGATCTGGATCAGGTTGCCGGAGATCACCAGCCCGAGCATCGCGCCCATGAACGCCAGGAAAAACGCGAAGAACCGTGGCACCGGATCGTCGGGCGACATGTAATAGCGGGCGTATAAAGAAACCAGCGTGCCGATGCCCAGCACCAGCAATGAGAACAGCCAGGCGAAACCGTCCATGCGCAGGACGAAGTTCAGGCCGAGGCTGGGTAACCAGAAAAATTCTTCACGTATCACGCCGCCATCGGCGATCTGCGGGTACAAGAGGGCCACCTGGAGGGTGCCAATCAAAGCAACCAGACCCGCCAGCAAGGATTCGGTGTTACGCGCGTTGTGTGGCAGCAAAGCCGCCAGACAGCTGCCGATAAAAGGCAGAAGCAGTAGAACTATCAGGGACATAGGCTTCTAATCTGCGGAAGTTTGTGAAGCATCATACGTGCCAGCTCCCCGATCACCAAACGCCAAGCTGTCGCAGAATCCTACAAGGTAGACGGAATTTTCCTGATTCACATTGTTTCGGAGGCGTGATTTCAGCAGGTCCGGCACCATCGCGGGCAAGCCCGCTCCCACAGGGTTAGCGCAATCCCTGTGGGAGCGGGCTTGCCCGCGAAAGCGATCTTTCAAACACCACCGCAGATTAGATCGTTCCCACGCTCTGCGTGGGAATGCCTCAATGGACGCTCTGCGTCCGCTCGTGGGACGCGGAGCGTCCCGGGCTGCATTCCCACGCGGGAGCGTGGGAACGATCAGTGCTCTATTTCACTCTCCAGATCAGCTTCAGCCTGGGACACGGCCTTAGCCTTGGTCTTCAACTCACTGACAATCACCGCCGCCACGATCAACCCCGCGCCCACCAGCGCAATCGCCGGCAACCGCTCCCCGGCGATCCTTCCGACAATCCCGGCCCACACCGGCTCTCCCGCATAAATCAGTGTCGCCCGGGTCGGCGAGACGCTTTTCTGCGCCCAGTTCATCGCCACCTGAATCGCTGCGCTCGCCGCGCCCAGGCCCAGTGCGCTGCACAACAGCAACCATGAAAAGTCCGGAATCACTTCCCGAGTCGGCACCACCATCAGGAACGACAGCACCGAGGTGGTCGCCAATTGCACCACCGTCACTCGGCGCACATCGACCTGCCCGGCATAGGTGCTGATCAAGATGATCTCTGCGGCAATCGCCACGGCGCTGATCAACGTAGCGATTTCACCTGGGCTGAAATTGAAAGAAGCACCGGCAGGCCCCGACAGCAACATCAACCCGGTAAACGCCAGCATGATGCCGATGCTCGGCATCAACCCCGGACGCCGCCCCAGCACCAGCCATTGCAGCAACGGCACGAAGGGCACGTACAACGCGGTGATAAACGCCGATTGACTGCTGGGAATGCTCTGCAACCCCACGGTCTGCAGGCCATAGCCGAGCATGATTGCCACACCGATAAAGGCGCCGGCCTTGAGTTCGAACAGGGTCAGTTGCCGCAGGTGTCGCCAGGAAAACAGCGAAACAATGATCGCCGCCGCGGCAAAGCGCAGGCCGACAAAAAACATCGGCCCGCTGACGGTCATGGCGTGCTGCACCAGAAGGAATGTCCCGCCCCAGACCATCGTGATCAGCACCAGCACGCACTCGGCCTTGCTGAACCGCGAGAAACGGGGAGAAGTGTGAGAGGAGTTCACCGACGTCATGACCTTGCGCGCTACCTGAGGGGGACGCACAATGCGCCGAATGTTGCGCAGTATACTGCCCAACCCCACCAAGTGAGCAATATAGTGCACAAAGATTCTCCCCCGCGGGCTTCGGTCCTCCAGCACGTCAGCCAGAACGTTCGACGCTTGCGCCATGCCGCCGACATGAGCCAGACCGCGTTGGCTGAAAAGTCCGGAGTCAGCCGGCGCATGCTGGTGGCCATCGAGGCCGGCGAGAAGAACGTCAGCCTGACCACTCTCGACCGCGTGGCCGAAGCGCTGGACGTGGCGTTCAGCGACCTGATCCAGGCCCCGGATGCCCGCGACCCCAGCCGCATCAACGAGGTGGCCTGGGCCGGAAAGATTCCCGGCAGCAAAGCCGTTCTACTGTCCAAAGCCACCGCCACCCGAGAAGTTGAACAATGGGAGTGGTGCCTGCAACCGGGAGAAATCTACCCCTCGCAACCGGATGCCGAAGGCTGGAGCGAGCAGATTTTTGTCTTCGAAGGCTGCCTGACGTTGATGCTGGGCGAAACGCCGCATGAGATCGCCGCCGGCGAGTTCTACATGTTCGCCAGCGACCAGCCCCATGCCTATCGCAATGATGGGTTGGTGGCTGCGCGGTTTGTGCGAAATGTGGTGATCTAACTGTTTGCCGATCAACACTTGATAGACACTTTGTTGATTTAAAGCTGATGAGGTTTCTCTAAATTATTCATTAAGCTGTTGAAATTAAACGGTATTAATTTCAGGCACGACTCCTGCAAAAGCCCTGGTGCATTCATCAGAATCCCGGAGTCGCCCATGACAGCCTCTGCCCAACCCCGCACCGCCCACGTGATCCGTTCGGACGCCGAAGCCATCGCCGTCGCTCACAAGCTCGCCGCGCGCTTCGCCATCGAGGCCAGCGTCCGCGACCGCGAGCGACGTTTGCCGGTCGCCGAGCTCGACGAGTTCTCCGCCAGTGGCCTCTGGGGCATCACCGTTCCCAAGGCCTACGGCGGCGCAGGCGTTTCCTATGTGACCGTCGCAGAAGTGATCAAGATCATTTCCGCCGCCGACTCGTCCCTCGGCCAGATCCCGCAAAATCACCTCGGTGTGCTCGACATTCTGTTGCAAACCGCCACTGAAGAGCAGAAGCGCTACTACTTTGGCAAAGTCCTGCAGGGTTATCGCTTCGGCAACGCCTTTTCCGAATCCAAGAGCAAACATGCCGGCGCGTTCGAAACCCGTATCCGGTTTGATCAAGACACCGCGCAAATCGATGGTGAGAAGTTCTACTGCACCGGCGCCTTGTTTGCGCACATCGTGCCGGCGGTGGCGGTCGATGAAGAGAACAAGGCGTTCATCGCGTTTATCGAGCGCGACACGCCCGGCCTGACGGTGATCGACAGCTGGGACGGTTTCGGCCAGCGCACCACGGCCAGCGGTGGCGTCACCTTGAACGCGGTCAAGGTCCCGCTCAGTGCCGTGATCCCGGCGCACAAGGCGTTCGACGAACCCACCGCCGACGGCCCGATCTCGCAGATTATTCAAGCCGCCGTGGATACCGGCATCGCGGTGGGCGCCCTGGAAGAAACCAAACGCTACGCCCGTGAAGCCCGGCCATGGATCGACAGCGGGCAGGATCACGGCTGGCAGGACCCGTTCAGCATTGCCGCGATTGGCGACCTCGAATGGCGCGTCCACGGCACCGAAGCGATCCTGAAAAAAGCTGGCCACGCCGTCGACGCGGCATTGCTCAATCCCAACGAAGACACAGTGGCGCACGCTTCAGTGGTGGTCGCCCAAGCCAAAGTGCTGTCCGCCGAAATCGCCTTGCTTGCCAGCAGCAAGCTCTTCGAACTGGCCGGCACCCGCTCGGTACTCGGCAAATACAACCTCGACCGGCATTGGCGCAACGCTCGCACCCACACCCTGCACGACCCGGCACGCTGGAAATACCACCTGATCGGCAACTACCTGCTCAACGGCGTGAAGCCTGCGCGCCACGCCTGGAACTGAGGAGCCCACCATGAACGCCTTGACCCAACCGATAGTTGCCGGGCAACCCCTGGCCAAAAGTCAGCATGACCTGCACAACGCTCGCAGCTTGCTGGATGCAACGTTGCGGTTTGTCCGTCAGCAAAAAATCACGAATGATCCTTACGTCATCAGCCGTTTCGGCGATTTGCACATCCGCATTGAAGTCGCCGCCGCGCTGCTCGAACGCGCTGAAGATTTCTTGGACAGTCACCAGGACGACACGGAAATCAGTGTCGCCGTTGCCGAATCGCACCTGGCCAGCGCCGACGGGCTCAACGCCGTCAGCAATGCTGAATTCGAACTCACCGGGCAACGCACGGTGTTGCCGGGGGCGCTACACGATCCGCTACACGATCCGCTGCGCTGGAAACTGCACCTCATCGGCAACTTTCGCCTCAACGGTATCCATCCCCCAAGCGTTCGGAGTGCTGTTTGATGGCCCGTGAAATCCGCCTCAACGCTTTTGACATGAACTGCGTCGGCCACCAGTCGCCGGGGTTGTGGGCGCATCCGCGCGATCGCTCATGGCAATACAAGGATCTGGAGTACTGGACCGATCTGGCGAAAATTCTCGAGCGTGGCAAATTCGACGGCTTGTTCATCGCTGACGTGCTGGGTATTTACGACGTCTACAACGGCAACGGTGATGCGGCGATCCGCCAGGCGGCACAGGTGCCGGTCAACGATCCGCTGCAACTGATCCCGCCGATGGCGCTGGTCACCGAGCACCTGGGCTTTGGCCTGACCGCTTCGCTGTCGTTCGAGCATCCGTATCCGTTCGCCCGGCGCCTGTCGACCCTCGACCATCTGACCAAGGGCCGCGCCGGCTGGAACATCGTCACCTCGTATCTGGAAAGCGGTGCGAAGAACCTCGGCCAGAAAGCCCAGACTGAACACGACGCGCGTTACGACTACGCCGAGGAATACCTGGAGGTTTGCTACAAACTCTGGGAAGGCAGTTGGGAAGAGGGCGCCATTGTGCGTGATCGCGAACGGCGGATCTTCAGCGACCCGAGCAAAATCCATGAGATCCGCCATGTCGGCAAACACTTCCAGGTGCCGGGCATTCACCTTTGCGAACCCTCGCCGCAACGCACGCCGGTGCTCTATCAGGCCGGTGCATCGAGTCGCGGCAAACAGTTTGCCGCCGAACATGCCGAGTGCGTATTCGTCGCCGCACCCTCGAAAGTGCTGCTGAAGAAAACCGTGGCCGACATTCGTCGTCGCGCCGCCGAGGCCGGTCGCGATCCGTCGAAGATTCTGATCTTCAACCTGCAAACGGTGATCCTCGGCGAGACCGATGCCAAGGCCAAAGCCAAGTTCGAGGAATACAAAACCTGGGTCAGCTACGAGGGCGCGATGGCGTTGATTTCGGGCTGGACCGGGATCGATTTCAGCCAGTTCAAACCGGATGAAGCGCTCAAGCACGTGCACACCAACGCGATTCAATCGGCGGTGGAGGCGTTCTCCACGGCAGACCCGAACAAGGTCTGGACGCCTAACGAGTTGGCCGATTGGGTGGGCATCGGCGGGTTTGGTCCGTTGTTTGTGGGCAGCCCCGAGACGGTTGCCGATCTGCTGCAGGAGTGGGTTGAAGAAACTGATGTCAACGGTTTCAACCTAGCCTATGCGCTGACTCACGAGACCTTTGTCGACGCCGTGGAATTGTTGGTGCCGGAGTTGCAGAAGCGCGGCGTGTACAAGACCGACTACGCGCCGGGGACCTTGCGCGAGAAGTTGTTCGGGGAAGGGCCGCGATTGCCGGAGATTCATCCGGGGGCGGGGTATCGGGACCTGGGAGTGTTGCGCCAGCAGGAGAAGAAAGTGGTGTCTGCCTGAACAATCCCCTGTGGGAGCGAGCCTGCTCACGAAGAGGCCGGCACATTCAACATCCATGTCGCCTGACCGACCGCCATCGCGAGCAGGCTCGCTCCCACAGTTGACCGGGTCGTACACAAATGATCGTTCCCACGCTCCGCGTGGGAATGCATCTCGGGACACTCCGCGTTCCCTGCTCCAAAAGCAGACGCAGAGCGTCCATGGCGGCACTCCCACGCGGAGCGTGGGAACGATCATCAGCGCCGTTAAATAGATTTCAGCCCAGCGGACCACCGCACGCTTTTGCCCATGAACAGGAGGTCACCCATGAGCGTGCACGAACTCAAACGTCTGCCCGTCGCGGACACCGCCCAATGGCGGGTCGAGCTGCCCCAGGCGCTGGAGCAACTGCGCCATTGGGCGCAGGTCAGTCCGTTGCAACCGGCGTTGCGCCACAAGCGCCACGGTCAGTGGTTTGTCTGGCGCTGGATCGATGCCTTGCGTGATGTCGAGCGCCTGGCCGACGGCTTGCGCCAGCAAGGTTTTACCGAAGATTCGCGCCTGGCCCTGAGCGGTGCTTTCGAACCGAATCTGATACTGCTGGCCCTCGCCGCGCAGCACCTGGGCGGGCAATCGCTGACGTTGCCGGACAACCTCGATCCCCCAACCCTGCGCAAGATTCTGGGGCGCAGTCGTCCCACTCACGCCTTCGTTCAGGATCGGCAGACGCAACAGCGGTGGCTCGAGCAGGGCCAGACGCTACTGGATTTCAACCGGTTACTCGGTCCGGTGGACACCCCGCAACGCCTCAAGCGTTGGAGCCAGAGCATGCAACTGTGGAGCGAAGAGGGCACGCAATGGCAAATCGGCCTGACGGTGTTGCTTGAGCAATGGCTGAGCAGCGGCCACTCCCTGGCCTTCCCGGAAAGCCCGGGCAGCGCCAGCCGGGATCGTCGCGAAGTCGCGCCCTCGGGACTGTTGCTGTCCGCCGAACGCTTGCAACGATTGGCCGATGAAATCGACAGTCGTCTCGCCCCGCACGGCACCTGGCACCGCCGCCTGTGCGAGTGGGCCATCGCCCACCCGGAAAAAGGTCTGCAACGCCTGATCAAAAATCGCGTTCGCCGACTGCTCGGTTTTCACAACCTGCATTTCATCTGGCAAGCCACCCGCACCCCACACACTCAACCGACGCCAACCTGGCTCACCGAATTCAAACGGGACATCGCATGAGCTCGACAGATTCCATCCTGCAAGTCAGCGGTATTTCCCTGTCGTTCAAAGGCGTGAAGGCGATCAATGAATTGTCGTTCGAAGTGCGCCGAGGCGAGATCTGCGCGCTGATCGGCCCTAACGGTGCGGGCAAGAGTTCGCTGCTGAACGTACTGAACGGCGTGTACCGGTTTGACGCCGGTTCGATTGTCTTTGAACAGCAGCCGTTCACCCACATCGATCCCTTGACCGCTGCGCGGCGGGGCATCGGCCGCACATTCCAGAACAACGCGCTGTTCAAGAAGATGAGCGTGATCGACAACATCCTGACCGGGCTCTCGCGGCACATGCGCAGCCGCTTCATCGAGCAGGCGTTGAACCTGCCGCGAGCCCGGCGCGAAGCCGAAAACTTCCGCCAGCAAGCCCAAGCCATTCTCGAATTCCTCGAACTGCAAGCGCACCGCGATGTGCCGGTCGGCAACCTTTCCTATGGCCTGCAAAAACGCGTGGAGCTGGGCCGCGCCTTGATCGCCGGGCCGCGCCTGTTGCTGCTCGACGAGCCGATGGCCGGGATGAACGCCGAAGAAAAACAAGAGATGGCCCGTTTCATCGCCGACATCAATCGCGACCTCGGCATCACGGTGGTGTTGATCGAGCACGACATGAGCGTGGTCATGGGCTTGTCCGACCACGTCGTGGTGCTCGATTACGGACGCAAGGTCGGCGACGGCACGCCCGCCGAAGTGCAGGCCGACCCCGAAGTGATTGCGGCTTATCTGGGAGTGGTGCACTGATGACGTTTTTCTTTGAAACCCTGCTCGGTGGCCTGCTCGCCGGGACCATGTACTCGCTGGTCGCCATCGGCTTCGTGCTGATCTACAAGGCCAGCGGCGTGTTCAATTTCGCCCAGGGCGCGATGCTGCTGTTTGCCGCGCTGACCTTTGTCAGTCTGCACGATCAAGGTGTGCCGTTTGCCCTGGCGTTGTTGCTGACCGTGGCGGTGATGATCATCGGTGCGCTGCTGATCGAACGGCTGGTGTTGCGGCCCCTGGTCAATCGCTCGCAGATCACCTTGTTCATGGCCACGCTCGGACTGTCGTTCATCATCGAAGGCCTGGCGCAGGGCTTGATGGGCTCGCAGGTGCGGGCGCTGGACCTGGGCATCGATGACGTGCCGCTGTTTATCGGCGGCCTGATGGTCAGCCAGTTCGACCTGATCGCGGCGGCGGCCGCCATCGTGTTGGTGACGGTGCTGGCGTTGCTGTTCAACAAGACCCGCATGGGCGTGTCGTTGCGCGCGGTGGCCGATGACACCACCGCCGCGTTATCGATTGGCATCAACCTGAACCGCATCTGGCAGATCGTCTGGGCGGTGGCGGGCATTGTCGGCCTGGTCGCCGGATTGCTCTGGGGCGCACGCCAGGGGGTGCAGTTTTCCCTGTCGCTGGTGGTGCTCAAAGCCTTGCCGGTGCTGATCATCGGCGGATTCACTTCGATTGGTGGGGCGATTGTCGGCGGGCTGATTGTCGGCGCCGCGGAAAACCTCGCCGAAGTGTACGTCGGCCCGCTGATCGGTGGCGGCATCACGCCGTGGTTCGCTTACGTCCTGGCCCTGGCCTTCCTGTACATCCGTCCCGCCGGCCTGTTCGGCGAGCGCGCCATCGAGCGAGTCTGAACCCATGACGATTTCCCTTACCCGCGAAACCGCGCCGTCGGTGTTGATCGAGCGTCGTATGCCGATTGGCCTGGGCGCTTTGCTGTTGATCGCCTTCGTCGTCGTGCCGCTGACTGGCAATGACTATTGGCTGAACGCCATTCTGATCCCGTTCCTGGTGTTGTCCCTGGCCGGGCTCGGCTTGAACCTGCTTACCGGCTACACCGGCCAGACGTCGGTCGGTGCGGCCGGGTTCATGGCGGTCGGGGCGTTTGCCACTTATGGCTTCCTGCTGCGCTTGCCCGAACTTGGCCTGCCGGTGGCGCTGCTCGGCGGCGGGCTGATCAGCGCCGTGGTCGGTTTCGTTTTCGGCTTGCCAAGCTCACGGATCAAGGGTTTTTACCTGATGGTCACGACCCTGGCCGCGCAGTTCTTTCTGGAGTGGTTGTTCGTCAAATTTCCCTGGTTCTACAACTACGGATCCTCCGGGACCATTTCTGCGCCAAAACTGGCGTTGTTCGGCCATGACCTGAACACACCGCTGGGTCGTTACCTGCTGACCTTGACCACGGTGCTGGTGCTGACCTGGGTCGCGGTGAATCTGGTGAAAAGCCAGATCGGCCGCAACTGGATGGCGATTCGCGACATGGACACCGCCGCCGCGGTAATCGGCATTCCCGTGGTGCGCTACAAACACCTGGCGTTCGCCGTCAGCTCCTTCTACCTGGGCATCGCCGGGGCGCTGTGGGCCTTCGCTTATCTGGGCACCGCCAGCGCCAGCAGCTTCGATATCAATCGCTCATTCCAGATCCTGTTCATCATCATTATCGGCGGCATGGGCAGCATCTCCGGCAACTTTGTCGGCGCGGCGTTCATCAGCCTGCTGCCGATCCTGCTCAGCCACGCCGGGCAGGCGCTGTTCGGCGGTTCCGTGGACGCCGGCCAGTTGCAGAACCTGCAAAAAATCATCTTCGGCGTGCTGATCATCGTGTTCCTGATCAAGGAACCGGAAGGTCTGATCCGCCTGCTGAGCAACCTTCGTGACCGGCTTAGCCACTGGCCGCTGCGCTTCTGAATTCCTCAACGATTAGAGAGACAACATGCGTACATCCTTGAAACGTTCGTTGGTGGGCGCCGCTCTGGCGCTGGCGGTTTATGGCGCTACGGTGCCGATGGTCCAGGCATCGCCGGACCAGCAATTCTTCCCGTTGGCCACGTACCGCGTTGGCGCGTATGCCTCCAGCGGCGTGCAGGTCTGGGCCGGCATGCTCGATTACCTTAACTACATCAACGAGGTGGAAGGCGGGATCAACGGCGTCAAACTGGTCTGGCAGGAATGCGAAACCGAGTGGACGGCGGAGAAGGGCATCGAATGCTACGAGCGCTTCAAGAAAGGCCTGGATGGCGCGCCAGTGGCGATCTATTCGCCCAATGGCGCCCCGGCTGCCTATGCGCTGAGCGAGCGGGCAGAGGTCGACAAGATTCCGTTGATCACCCTCGGCTATGGCCGCACCGAGGCCACCGACGGCACGGTGTTTCCCTACAACTTCCCGGTGATGCTGACGTTCTACAGCGAGGCGTCGAGCCTCATCAATTACATCGCCCAGCGCGAGGGCGGTTTCGACAAACTCAAGGGCAAGAAGATCGCCACGGTGTACCACGACTCGGCGTACGGCCGGGAAACCCTTGGGCCGCTGAAGTTGCTGGCCGAGAAGTACGGCTTCGAAAACATCCAGATTCCGGTGGCCGATCCGGGTAACGAGCAATCGTCACAGTGGCGGCAGATTCGTCAGCAGAATCCGGACTGGGTTTTCCTGCGCACCTGGGGTGTGTCGACGCCGGTGGCGGTCAAGACGGCGGCACGCTTCGGCTTTCCGGTGGACCACATCGTCGGTGATATCTGGGCCAGCTCCAGCGAAGATGTACTGCCCGCAGGCGCTGCCGCCAAAGGCTATCTGGCGCTGACGCCATACCCGGCCGGCACCGATTTCGAGATCCACAAACGCCTCAAGCAATACATCCTCGACAAGGGCAAGAGCGACCTCAAGGACCTGAAGAATTTCGGCAGCGTCTACTACAACTCAGGGCTGGTGAACGCCGCCGTGATGGTGGAAGCGATCCGCACCGCCCAAGGCAAATTCGGCAAGCGGCCGCTCAACGGCGAGGAAGGACGCTGGGGCCTGGAGCACTTGAACATCGACGACGCGCGACTCAAGGACATGGGCTATCTGGGCCTGATGCAGAACCTCAAGCTGTCCTGCAAGGATCACGAGGGCGGCGGTTCGGCGCGGGTGCAGCAGTGGGACGGCGCGAACTGGACGCTGATCAGCGACTGGATCGCCGCCGACCGTGCCCTGTTGCGGCCGTTGATCGACGAAAAATCGGCGGCGTTCGCCAAGGAAAAAGGCCTGACGCCGCGCACCTGCACCGGAGATGAATAAGTCATGAACCAAGCCGCCAGCGACATTGCCGTCCCTGACCTGTTGCGGGTCAAAGACATCGAAGTCATTTACGACGGCGCGATCCTGGCCGTGGCCGGGGTGTCGCTGACCGTGCCCAAGGGGGGCATCGTCGCGCTGCTCGGTGCCAACGGCGCGGGCAAAAGCACCACGCTCAAGGCGATATCCGGGTTGGTGCGGGCTGAACGCGCAGAGGTCAGTCGCGGGGGCATCGAGTTTCTCGGGCGCGATACCGCAGGCGTCGATCCCAGCCTGCGGGTGCGCCAAGGCATGGTCCATGTGCTCGAAGGCCGCCACGTGTTCCCGCAGCTGACGGTCGAGGACAACCTGCGCAGTGGCGGGTTTGTCCGGCGTCTAAGTCGTCAGGACATGGCCCATGATCTGGAACGGATCTACACCTGGTTTCCGCGCCTGAAAACCAAGCGCAAGACCCAGGCCGGATTGACCTCTGGCGGCGAACAGCAAATGGTCGCCATCGGCCGGGCGTTGATGACGCGTCCTACTTTGGTACTGCTTGACGAACCTTCCATGGGTTTGGCGCCTATTATCGTCCAGGAGATTTTCGAGATCGTCGCCCAACTCAATCGTGACGAGCAGGTGAGCTTCCTGATTGCCGAGCAAAATATTAACGTGGCACTCAAGTACGCATCGACGGCTTACGTCCTCGATACCGGCCGCGTGGTGCTGTCCGGCAGCAGCGAGTCGTTGCTGGCGCGGGGCGATCTGCACGATTTCTATCTAGGAAAACATTGACCAGTGAGAACGCCATGACTCAAACCCCAAGCGGACAGGCGACCGACGCCATCCGCCACGCGGACATCCTGATCGTCGGCGGCGGCCTCAGCGGCGCGATGCTTGCGGCGCAGTTGTTGCGCTTGCCTGGCCACCGCTCGGTGCTGGTGATCGAGCCCCGCGCCGAACTTGGCCGGGGCGAGGCGTACAGCGCGGTCGAACTGGGCCATACGCTCAACGGCAACGCAGCGCGCATGAGCGTCGACCCGGACAACGCCGATGACTTGACCCAATGGCTGACCGATTACATTGCCGCCGGTGGCTGGCCGGAGTCGGATGAACAGCATGTGCCGGTCAGTGAGTTGTTCCCGCCCCGCGGGCTGTTCGGTGTGTACGTGCAGCAGCGTCTGGCCGAGGCGCAAGCGGTGGGGGCGTTGAACGGTTCAACGGTCGAGCATGTGCGGGCCGAAGTGGTCGACTTGCAAACCGGGGACGATTCGGTGCTGCTGAGCTTGAGTGACGGGCAGCGTCTGCAAGGGGCTTACGCGGTGTTGGCCACGGGAATGTTTCCCGCTGCTCGCACGCCGCAGACCGAGTCCAGCGGTTTGAACGCGGCGGCGCTCGACCCGTGGGATGTGGCCGCCATGCGCCGGCTCAACCCGCAATCGACGGTGCTGATCATCGGCTCGGGCCTGACCATGGTCGATGCCGTGGTGTCGCTGGAACAGGCCGGGCATCGCGGGCCGATCGAAGTGTTTTCCCGGCATGGCTTGCTCCCGCACGTGCGCCGGCAACCGCCGGCCTGGGCGGATTTCCTTGCCGAAGATCCAAGCATTCGCACCCCACGCCAACTGGTGCGCGAACTGCGTCGGCATTGCCGGGACGCCATCGCCCAAGGCATCGACTGGCAAGCGCCGCTCGATACGGTTCGGGCGCATATCGGCCGGTTGTGGAATCAGGCGACGGATGTGCAACGCCGGCAGTTTGTGCGTCATGTGCGGCCGTGGTGGGAAAGTCATCACCACCGCTCGCCACCGTTGAGTGCCGAGTTGGTGGCGCGGTTGCACGAGCAAGGGCGATTGCGGATTCACGCCGCGTCGTTCAAGGGGCTGGAGCCGACAGTCGCGGGGCAGGTGAGCATTCGCATCCGCCGCCGTGGCGAAGTTGAAACCACGGTTGTCAGCGGCGCGGCGTTGATCAATTCCAGCGGCATCGAATACGACTGGCGTCGTGTCGCTCGGCCGCTGCCACAGCAACTGTTGGCGCGCGGTTTGATTCGACCTGGGCCGTTGGCGTTGGGCATTGCGGCCGCAGCCGATGGTGCGGTGTTGGACGCTGAAGGGCACGTTGCCAGCCGGTTGTTCGCCATGGGGCCACCGCTGCGCGGCATGTGGTGGGAAAGCACGGCCGTGACTGATGTCGCGAGCCAGGCAAAAAATCTCGCCGCCCGCTTGGCCAAAACACGCCCCTTGCAGGAGTTGTCGAGCGGTGTTGACGGAACTCCAGATGGCACTAGGCGGTGAATCAATAGCGCTGATAGGCCGAAAGGGTGAACCAGGACCGAAGGTGTTTTTCATTCCATCATCAGCGGGGCGTATGCTCGCTTAGCCAACGCTGTTTGAGGTGTTCGAGGCGGCCATCGCGGCTCATTTCATCAAGCGCCTGTTGCCAGCGGATGACCTGACGCGTATCGGTCTGCGGGGAAAAAGCGATGTAGGTGCCTTGCTTCATCAGCGGCATCTGGTAATGCAATTGGGTGGGTGGCAACCCTTCTTCACGGGCTATCGTCGCCACGGAAAGGGTATCGGCCACTACAAAATCGGTGCGACCAAGGCGCGCCAGACGCATCATTTGCTCGGGCGTTTCCACGCCATACAGGTTGGTCAGACCTTGTTTTTGCAAGTAGCTGTAAGCCAGCCATTTACGCGGGACGGCGATACGGCCCAGGTTCTTGACGTCCTGCAAACTGCGCACCGGTTGTTGGATGTCGCGTGCGGCATAGAGGGCGATTTCGACGTCCATCAGTGGACCGACCCATTGGTACTGTCCTTCGCGTTCGGCGCTACGCAGCACGGTAAACACGCCGGTGGCTGGCTCGGTGGCGGCAACGCGTAAGGCGCGCAGCAAGGGCATTTGTTGCAGATGCACTTGATCGCCGGTGCGTTCGGCCAGTGCCTGCACCACATCCACACCGAACCCCACCAGTTTGCCATCTTGTTGGAAATGCAGGGGTGGGTGGTTGTCGGTGAGCAGGTTGAGGTCGGCTGCGAGGGTGGTAAAGGTCAGGAAAAACAATAGACAGCCGGTAATGCGCTTCATGAATCGTCCTTGATTGAATGAGGTGCAAATATTAGTACGCGCTTGATGCGACTGTCCTGACGAATTGTCGGACTATTGCGTCTGATTTGAGGATTTATAGGCTGGGGGGCATTTTGTTTGTAGGTGTACATATCCGTTGTTGCGGTAACGGCGGCTTAGGGTTTCGCCCTTACGGCGACTCACTTTTTTTGACAAACGCCTCAAAAAAAGTAAGCAAAAAAAAGGCTCGCCCCGGCGTCCGGCCCCTCGCTTAGGCTCGGTGTTCCTTCGCTCCGACATTCATCTGGGGGCATCGCCTCCGGTCGGCTTCGCTTCGACCTCCTCTCGATGTGTGCGGCTTCGCCGCACGGCGCTACGCGCCTACCCCCCAGATGAATGCCTCCACTCAGCCTGCCGAAGGGGCGGGTAGATCAAGATCAAAAGCAGGCGAGCTACCGCTCGGCCTGTTGAGTGGTGAAAAGCGGGGGTACACCTCGATTTACTGTGGGAGCTGGCCTGCCAGCGATGGCGGCCTGACAGCCGACCAGCCTCCTGCAGGTGTGCACCAAACCCTGTGGGAGCTGGCCTGCCAGCGATGACGACCTACCAGCCGACCAATCTCTCGCAGCTGTACAAAATTCAATTGTGGGAGCCGGCCTGCCAGCGATGGCGCCCTGACAGCCGACCAATCTCCTGCAGATGTACACCAAACCCTGCGGGAGCCGGCCTGCCAGCGATGGCGCAGTCTCCTGCAGATGTACACCAAACCCTGTGGGAGCTGGCCTGCCAGCGATGGCGGCCTGACAGCCGACCAGCCTCCTGCAGGTGTGCACCGAACCCTGTGGGAGCTGGCTTGCCAGCGAAGACGCCCCGCCAGCCGACCAATCTCTCTCAGATGCATCCGAAGGGGCGGATAAATCAAAATCTAAAGCAGATAAAGACAATAGATGAGCAACTACGCCTGCTCTAACAGCAAGCGCCGAGCCCCAAATCCATAAAAGCGTTCAGGCGTCATGACGCGCCCTCAAGACCACTAGCCGCATGCCCACTACCGAATGAAGTGAATCTTGCCGGTGTCATCGTTGCCGATGTAGATGCCGTAGACCCCGGCCTGGCGTTCTTCGATATAGCGTTCGAGTATTTGCCGGATCGCCGGGTAATAGATGCTGTCCCAGGGAATGTCCTCGGGTGCGAAGAATTTGTAGTCGAGGGTTTCCGGGCCGTATTGGCCGGTTATCTCCAGCGCGATGGCGCGGAAGATGATGTACACCTCGCTGATCTTCGGCACGCTGAAGATCGAGTAAGGCGAGAGAATTTCTGCGCGTACGCCGCTTTCTTCCCAGACTTCGCGCAACGCGGCTTGTTCGGTGGTTTCGCCACCTTCCATGAAGCCCGCCGGCAGCGTCCATGTGCCAGGGCGCGGTGGAATCGCGCGCTGGCACAGCAGGTACTTGCCGTCCTGCTCGATGATGCAGCCGGCGATGATTTTTGGATTGACGTAATGGATGTAGCCGCAGCCGTTGCACATCAGGCGCTCGTGCGTATCGCCCGGCGGCAGCTGCGACTTCAAGTCATTGCCGCCGCACTTTGGACAAAAGCTCGGGCTGAACATGTTCAGCGGCCTATGCGCGGTTCTTTGAGCGCGATCGGCAGGGTGATCTCGGGGATTGCCCCGGTTTCTTCCTGTTTGCGCTTCAGGTAATCCAGCGCCACGGCGGCAGCGGCGCGAACGTGGTCGACGCACGCCTGGTGAGCGGCCAGCGGATCGCCGCTCTTGATCGCTTCAACCATGCGCTCCATCTCCTGATTGCTCGAGCCGCGACGGTTTTCCTGGGACACCGAGGTCGCACGCAAGTAGCTGATGCGCGCCTGCAACTGGCGCAGTTGAGTGGCCGCGACATGGTTGCCGGAGCCTTCGAGCAGCACGTCGTAGAAACCCTGAACCGAATCGATGACCTGTTGCAGTTCGCCATCCTTGAGGGCCTTGCGGTTTTCCTCGAGGGCTTTCTCCAGGGCCTTGATGTTCTTGGCCTTGGCGCGAAGGGTGAACAACTGCACGATCAGCCCTTCAAGCACGCAACGCAGCTCATAGATATCAACGGCATCGGCGAGGGTAATAATGGCGACCCGTGGCCCTTTGGCATCGGCGAACTCCACCAGACCTTCGGATTCCAGGTGACGCAAGGCTTCACGCACCGACGTGCGGCTGACCCCGAGGCGATCGCACAGGTCGCGCTCGACCAGACGGTCTCCCGGCAGTAGCTGGAAGTTCATGATGGCGCTTCGCAGTTTATCCAGCACGATTTCGCGCAGGGTAACGGGGTTGCGATTGACCTTGAAGCTGTCGTCGAGTGGCAGGCGTTTCATGGGGTCCGCTCTGAATGTGGCTGTCCATGCAAAAAGAGCACTACGATCCAGGATCATCGTGCTCAGGTCATCACAACAGCCAAGGGTTAACTGGAGGCCTCGGCATCGGCTTCGGCGAACGCTTCACGGGCAAGCCGGAAACTGTCTACGGCAGCGGGGACACCGCAATAAATACCGACCTGAAGCAGAATTTCGCGTATTTGTTCACGACTCAGCCCGTTACGCAAGGCGCCGCGTACATGCAGCTTGAGTTCGTGAGGCCGATTGAGGGCCGAAATCATGGCCAAGTTTATCATGCTGCGTTCTTTAAGCGACAAACCCTCACGGCCCCAGACGTGGCCCCAGCAGTACTCGGTGACCATCTCCTGCAGTGGCCGGGTGAAGTCGTCGGCGTTCTCGATGGAACGGTTCACATAAGCCTCGCCCAGCACCTGAGTGCGGATTTTCAGGCCTTTTTCATACTTCTCGTTGCTCATCTTCATCATCCTTTCACCGCAGATCCCCTGTGGGAGCGAGCTTGCTCGCGATGGCGTCAGCTCATTCAACATCTATGCAAGCTGAACCACCGCTATCGCGAGCAGGCTCACTCCTACAAGGGTTTGTGTAGACCTTTCAGGCCAGCGCGGGCAGGGGGCCCAGTTTGCCTTTGTGGTAAATCATCGGCGTGACGGGTTGCTCGGGCAGAATCAGATTCTTCACCGCGCCGACGATGATCGCGTGATCACCGCCATCGTATTCACGCCACAGTTCGCACTCGATGATCGCCGTGGCTTTGCCCAGCAGCGGATTACCCAGCTCGCTCAGGTGCCATTCGATGTGTTTGGCCTTGTCCTTGCCTTTGCTGGCGAACGCATAGGCTTCGGCGGTCTGGTCGGCGGACAGCAAGTGAATCGCGAACTGCTTGCTGTCGCGCAGGATCGGGTACGTGTCCGAGGCGTAGTTGGGGCAGAACAGCACCAGTGCCGGGTCAATCGACAGCGCACTGAAGGCGCTGGCGGTGATGCCGACGATGCCGCCGTCCGGGTCCAGGGTGGTGACCACCGTGACCCCGGAAGGGAACGAGCTCATGACGTCTTTGTAGATGCCGGGTTCGATCATTTCGCAAATCTCCTAGCGCATCACAAATGGATCAGGCATTGGCGCCTGGGACAGGTTGATCCACACCGTTTTGAGCTCGGTGTAGGCCAGCACCGAATCGATGCCGCTTTCGCGTCCATAACCGCTGTTCTTGAAGCCACCGATCGGCGCCATGGCTGATACGGCACGGTAGGTGTTGACCCAGATGATCCCGGAACGCACGTCTCGGGCCAGGCGATGGGCACGGCCCAGATCGCGTGTCCAGATGCCGGCAGCCAGACCAAACTGGGAGTCGTTGGCAATCGCCAGCGCTTCGGCTTCATCTTTGAAGCGAATCACCGACGCCACGGGGCCGAAGACTTCTTCCTGCATGATCTTCATCGAGTTGTGGTCGCATTCGAACAAGGTCGGCTCATAGAACCAGCCTTCTCCCAGGTTCTCTGGACGCTTGCCACCCAGGCGCAGGCGGGCACCTTCGGCGATGGCGTCGGCGACTAGTCCTTCGACCACGGCCAGTTGCTGTGCGGTGGCCATCGGGCCCATTTCGCTGCTGTCTTCCTGCGGGTTGCCAATACGGATGCGTTTGGCACGCTCCACCAGGCGCTCAACGAACTCGTCGTAGATTTCATCCTGAACCAACAGGCGCGAGCCCGAGACGCAGCTTTGACCGGACGCAGCGTAGATCCCGGCAATGGCGCCATTGATTGCGCTGTCGAGGTCGGCGTCGGCAAAGATGATGTTCGGCGACTTGCCGCCCAGTTCCAGCGACAGCTTGGCGAAGTTCTCGGCGCTGCTGCGCACCACATGCCGGGCCGTGGCCGCGCCGCCGGTGAAGGCAATCTTGCGCACCAGCGGATGGCGGGTGAGGGCGGCGCCAGTGCTTGGGCCGTAACCGGTGACGACGTTGACCACGCCCGGTGGAATGCCGGCTTCCAGCGCCAGGCGGGCCAGTTCCAGAATGGTTGCCGAGGCGTGCTCGGACGGCTTGATCACGATGGTATTACCAGCCGCCAGGGCTGGCGCCAGTTTGATTGCGGTCAGGTACAGCGGGCTGTTCCAGGGAATGATCGCGGCGACCACGCCCATGGCTTCGTGCACGGTGTAGGCAAACAGGTCCGGCTTGTCCAGCGGCAGGGTGCCGCCTTCAAGCTTGTCCGCCAGGCCTGCGGTGTAGTGGAAAAATTCCGGTAGGTAACTGACTTGACCACGGGTTTCACGAATCAGCTTGCCGTTGTCGCGGCTTTCCAGCTGCGCCAGGTGTTCCTTGTTTTCGGCAATCAGATCGCCCAGGCGGCGCAGCAATTTGCCCCGCGCCGTGGCGGTCAGGCCGCGCCAGGCAGGGCTGTCGAAAGCCGTCTGTGCGGCCTGTACGGCGCGCTCGACGTCGGCTTCGTCGGCGTCGGGCAGTTCGGCCCAAGGCTCGGCCAGCGCCGGGTTCAGGCTTTCGAAGGTCTTGCCGGAGAGGGCATCGACCCATTCACCGCCGATGCACATCTGGAAGCGTGCGAGTGTCATGCAACGATCCCCTTGATCTGGTTTTGTCGGGAGTGCGCGTTGTCGAGAAATTCCAGCAACAGCTGGTTGACCAGGCGCGGCGATTCTACGGGCATCATATGCCGCTGCTCGGCGAGCACGGCAACGGTTGCACCCGGAATATGTGCGGCCAATTGCTCAGCCATTTGCGGTGTCGAACCCGGATCCAGTTCGCCGGTGGCGACCAGCGTCGGCACCTGGATGCTGCCCAGATCCTCCGCGCGGTACATGTCCTGGGTGGCGAACAGTTCGTAAGTCGTCAGGTAACCCTGGGGGTCATTACCGGCCAGGGTCTGACGCAGGGCAGCGATCTGTGCCGGATTGGCAGCCTGGTATTCACGGCTGAACCAGCGCGACAGCGCGGCCTCGGCGTTGGCATCCGGCCCGTGTTCGGCCGCCTGTGCGGTGCGGGCAATGACGCCGGCACGTTGCTCGGCACTGCGATTGAACACGCTGTTGAGCACGACCAGGCCTTGCAGGCGTTGCGGGTAATGCAAGGCAAACGCCCGCGCGACCAATCCGCCCATGGAAAAGCCGATCACCGTCACCTTGGGCAGTTGCAGGTGGTCGAGCAACTCCAGCAACTGATCGGCATAGCCAAGCAGCGGCGTGCCGCTTTCCGGGCGCGGGCTGGCGCCGTGGCCGAGCATGTCGTAGGCAATCACGCGGTATTTCGTGGCCAGGCCAACGACCTGGCCGCCCCACATTTCTTTGTTCAGGCCCACGCCGTGGATCAATACCACGGGCTGGCCTTGGCCGGTCGCCAGGTAACTGGTGCCAGCCGGGGTGCGTTCAGCGGTGAGCCGAATCATGGAGCGCTCCTGCATGCCTTTTTGTTGTTGTGACCGACCGTGATTACTGAGCTTTCTCGGCAGCCAGTTCTTCCAGATCGATGTAACGGTTGCCGATACGCGGGTGCAGGCGGCCGCCATCGGCGCAACCCAGGACCACCACGATTTCGTCGGCACGCGGCGCATCTTCGATCTTCATTTCCAGAGTGATGTAGTGCGAACGCAGGCCTTCGTCGTCCTTATGCATCATCGGGATCTGGATCGAGGTGCCCGGGCCGCCGCGCTTGTTGGTGAAGCTGAGGTAGCTTTTGGCCTTGACCGCTTCACGGTAATGGTTGCCGAAGCGCAGGGTATGGATGACCGCCGAGGCGTGCTCGATCTCGCCATCGGCACCGACCACGGCCGCCTTGCCGTAGGCCTCGATTTTTTCGGCACCACCGATGATGCCGACCAGACGCTCAACCATCAGTGCACCGAGGTCAGAGCAGTTGGCGCGGATTTCCGGTTTCAGGTCTTCGACGAAGCCGCGACCCAGCCATGGGTTTTTCATGACGACGGCCAGGCCGACCATGGTGACGGGCTTATCGGTGGCCTTGCCGCCTTCGATGAAGGTCTCTTCGACATAGCTGACGATCTTGCGGATTTCGAAACTCATGAGCTGCTCCGTATGAGGTTTTGGGGTGTCTGTGCGTATGATGGTATACCATAATATAGGTTGTGCAAGCGCCAGATTCAATTTGCGTCAGGAAGGCGACAAAAAGCAGGCGAGGGGATAGCTGGCCGGATGGCTGGGCAGGAAAGTCACGCCCCGACCGTTCATCTCGTAAGCGCCATCGGACAAGCGCTGCCTGGACATTTGTGGCTTAATGCCACCACTGGTCGGCTTAAACGTCATCCGTGTGAACGGTCTCGATTGGCAGGTATCCATTTGCCTGAGACGAATACAGGGGGGGCACCATGAGAGAAGCACAGAGAAGATTGGCCATGACCGCGTGGAGCAAGTTGTTTGCGCTGCCTGCAAACCTCATCAGTGCAGAGGAAAGGTACTTCAGGTTACTGAGGACGGCGGATGAGATGGAACGCGCTGATCTCATCACTGCCGACGAGTGGCGCAAACTCGTCCAGCAGGCCGGCATGGCGCTTGCCACGACGGCGGAGTGCATGGGCGGCACGGGGCATTAAGCTTGCGCACATGGCAGGAAGGTTTCGCCGATTTCGGCCTTGCCGTGTAAAAGAATGAGGCCGCCGCGATCCGTATCACCGGGTCGCGGCGGCCCGTTCAAGGCCTCACAGGTTCACGATTGCATCACTTCACGTCGAAGCGATCCAGGTTCATCACCTTGGTCCACGCCGCCACGAAGTCTTTGACGAATTTCTCCTGCGCGTCACTCGTCGCATAGACCTCGGCCAACGCGCGCAACTGCGAGTTCGAGCCGAAGACCAGGTCAACGCGTGTCCCGGTCCATTTCACGTCCCCGGTTTTGCGGTCACGTCCTTCGAACTCTTCGTTGTCTTGGGACACGGGTTTCCATTCCACGCTCATGTCCAACAGGTTTTTGAAGAAATCGTTGGTCAGTGCCTCCGGCCGCTGTGTGAACACACCGTGGCGGGTTTGTCCGACGTTGGTGTTCAGCACGCGCAGGCCGCCGATCAGCGCGGTCATTTCCGGTGCGGTCAGGGTCAACTGTTGCGCCTTGTCGATCAACAGCTGCTCGGTCGGTACGCGGTAGCGGGTTTTGAGGAAGTTGCGAAAGCCATCGGCGACCGGCTCCAGGAAGCCGAACGACTCGACATCTGTCTGCTCTTGCGATGCGTCCATCCTTCCTGGCGTAAACGGCACCGTCACGCTGAGGCCGGCATTTTTCGCTGCTTGTTCGATGCCGGCATTACCGGCCAGAACGATCAGATCCGCCAGCGAGACTTTCTTGCCGCTGTTGTTGAACTCGCTCTGAATGCCCTCGAGTTTGGCCAGCACATTGGCCAATTGCTCGGGCTGGTTGGCTTGCCAGAATTTCTGTGGCGCCAGACGCAGCCGACCACCGTTGGCGCCGCCGCGTTTGTCGGAACCACGGAAGGTGGAAGCCGCGGCCCAGGCCGTTGACACAAGCTGCGCAACGCTCAAGCCCGAAGCCAGGATTTTGCTCTTGAGTGCGGCGGCGTCACTGTCGTTGATCAACGGGTGATCGACCGCTGGAATCGGGTCTTGCCAGAGCAGCTCTTCGTTCGGCATTTCCGGGCCGAGATAGCGTGAGAGGGGCCCCATGTCACGGTGGATCAGTTTGAACCAGGCGCGTGCGAAGGCATCGGCCAGTTGATCCGGATTGGCCAGGAATCGCCGTGAAATCGGCTCATAGATCGGGTCGAATCGCAGCGACAGGTCGGTGGTCAGCATGGTCGGATTACGGCGTTTGGACGGGTCGTGAGCATCTGGAATGATGCCGGCACCGGCGCCGTTTTTTGCCACCCACTGGTTCGCTCCCGCCGGACTTTTGCTCAGCTCCCACTCGAAGCCGAACAGGTTTTCCAGGTAGTTGTTGCTCCATTTCGTGGGCGTGGTGGTCCAGGTCACTTCCAGGCCGCTGGTGATGGTGTCTGGGCCTTTGCCGGTGCCGAAGCTGTTTTTCCAGCCAAAGCCTTGTTGTTCAAGACCGGCGGCTTCGGGCTCGGCGCCGACGTTGTCGGCAGGTCCTGCGCCGTGGGTTTTGCCGAAGGCGTGGCCGCCAGCGATCAGCGCGACGGTTTCTTCGTCGTTCATCGCCATGCGCGCAAAGGTTTCGCGGATGTCTTTACCGGCAGCGACCGGGTCGGGGTTGCCTTCCGGGCCTTCCGGGTTGACGTAGATCAGGCCCATTTGCACGGCCGCGAGCGGGGTTTCCAGGTTGCGTCCCTGGTCGGTACGGCTCTCCTCATTTTCCCCCGGCTCAGCCACCAGCGGGCCTTCACCGGGCTCTTGCATCGGTTCCTTGTGTTTGCCGTAGCGCACGTCGCCGCCCAGCCATTTGTTTTCCGAGCCCCAATAAACGTCTTCATCCGGTTCCCAGACGTCAGGACGGCCACCGGAAAAACCGAAGGTCTTGAAGCCCATGGACTCCAGCGCGACGTTACCGGTGAGGACAATCAGGTCAGCCCAGGATATTTTCCGGCCGTACTTTTGCTTGATCGGCCAGAGCAGGCGGCGGGCCTTGTCGAGGCTGACGTTATCCGGCCAGCTGTTGAGCGGTGCAAAGCGCTGCTGGCCAGAGCCGGCGCCGCCACGACCGTCACCGGTGCGGTAGGTGCCTGCGGCGTGCCAGGCCATGCGGATGAACAGCGGCCCATAGTGGCCGAAGTCGGCAGGCCACCAATCCTGGGAATCGGTCATCAGCGCAGTCAGGTCTCTTTTGACCGCCGCAAAGTCCAGGGTTTTGAATTCTTGTGCATAGTTGAAGCCTTCGTCCATGGGGTCGGACAGGGACGAGTGCTGGTGCAGGATCTTCAGGTTCAGTTGGTTCGGCCACCAATCGCGGTTCGTCGTGCCACCGCCAGCGGCGTGATTGAACGGGCATTTCGATTCATTTGCCATGTGCGAGCTACCTTTGGTCGTGTTCATCCGGCTATCCGGCCCGGGATTGGGCGTCAGATAGCAACGAGCGAAATTCATGACATAGGCTGCCGGGCCAGCAGTTGGATCAACTGGTTGTCTTGACCACACGAGGATGCTGAACAGCGGCAATCGAGTTGCCTGTGCGGTGGCCCACGGATGGCCTAGTCAAGCTTCGGGCTCATTCCTGTCTCCATATCAGCACTAAACCGGCCAGCGTGTTCTGCCAGCGCTGGATACAGGTTAGACCCCACTCGGGAAGTCAGCTAATAGGTGGAGTATTGGGGGACGATAGGCAGGGTCTTTTAGCGGCGATGTGGCAGGAACCTGTGTCTTTCTGGATTATAGGTGCCGGTTCACGGGGGGTGAGAAGGATTGATCCACTTTGAAAGAACTTGCGGGGCGTTGCCATGCAATGCTCAGAACAGGTACATGATTGCGTCCGGTCCACATTGTCGAAGGTCACAAGGATTCCCCATGGGTTCAAGCAAACGCGAACAGGCACACATCGAACGACTTCTGGTAGCCACCCTGACCGAGGCTTGTGAAACAGCCAAGGCTGAAATCGTCGGGTTCGACTGGTTGACCCACGAAGTCGATTACAGCGATTTCCCCTCAAGCCTGAGAGTGATTTGGGTCTTCGACACGCAAGTCAGCAAAGAACAGGCATTGGCCAGCGGGCAGGGCGAACGCATGGTTGAGCTGACGGCGATGGCGTTACAGAATGCCGATGTGCTTGTCAGCCCGGTCTCTGCCCACGTGCATTTTGATTCGGAAGAACAATGCCAGCGCGCCAATGGCGGCAACTGGCAGCAGCGCCTGGCGCGCCGGCGCTAGTTCTGGCAGGCACGCAGGCGGCTGTTTCTCGTTGTTCCGCTTATCGGCGCCGTCCATGACTGCGGTCTTACGGCGCCCCAAACAGCATCGTCCAATAAACCCCTTCATCGCTGCGCGCATCCGCTGCATACGCGGCGCCCACTTGAGTAAACATCGGATTCATCAGGTTGGCGCAATGCCCGGGGCTGGCCAGCCAGCCTGCCATGGCCTTGCCCGGTGAGCTCTGCCCGGCGGCGATGTTTTCGCCTATCTGCCGGCCACGGTAGCCGGCCGCTCTTGCTCGATCAGCCGGCATATCACCGTCGGGGTCGCGGTGCGCAAAATAATTACCATAAGCCATCGCCTTGCTGTGCCCCTGCGCTGCGGCACCGAGGGCGGCGTTCCAGCTTAGTGGTCGGGCGGCGGCAAAGCGCTGGCCACCGCACATCCGTGGCTTGGCTCGCGCGGCATTGACCTCGGCCAACAGGGCCTTGCTCGCCGAGCGCGTATCACCCACGCGGCTATCGAGAACGGGTTGCGCCAGCACGATCTGCCATTCGTTTCGGGCGCGGCTGACGCCAATGTCGGCGTACTGGTTATCGAGCAAGGCCCCGCAGTATTCGTCCTCAAACAGATCGAAAGCCTCATCGGCATCCTGTGCGCCGACCACCCGCAGGGTGCGCACCGTCACTGCCGCGTAGCCGGAAGCCTTCAACCCATCCCGCAAACCGCCGCGATAACCAATCGGCAGCGCCAGGTTCTGTTTCAGTGACAGCGGCGACAAGCGCTGTGCCGGGCGTCTGTTGCAGTGTTGCGGGTGGGCGCGGTAATCGTTGATGGCTTCCACCAGTTGTCGTTCCCCGCTGGCATGGGCGGGACTGGCAAACAGGGGGATCAAAGGCATGAAGCAGAGCGAAATGAAGCGCAAGGCGAGGGCAGTTGGGCGCATGAGGCGGACAGCTCAGGTCAGAAGACAAGGGTAATGGGAATTCACGGCTCGCCTAAGACTGGCGTTTAAGCACTAGGTTCACGAGGTACAGCGGCAAATTTTCGTCGCAAACGGGCCTGTACCTACCGCATGTCGCAAAACACTGAAAGTCCGGCTCAAGGCTTCAATAAGCGGTTGGCGGCGCCGATAACGTGTTCATAAAAGCGATGTGCCCAGAGGACTACACCGTGTCGATAAAATTACGCTTGTTGTTGCTGATTGGTACGAGCTTGCTCACCGCGTTGATCGTGAGCCTGGTCAGTTATGTGGGAAACACCCGGATGGCTGAAGCAGTGAAGGACAACGAGGTCAGCATGACCGCGCTGCGCAATCACCTTGAAGCCGACATGATGCACGACGCGCTGCGCGCCGATGTGTTGTCGGCGATGCTGGTCGGGCTGGGAAAAAGCACCAGCACCAAGGCTGAGGTGCACACTTCCATCGAGGAACATGCGGCGCATTTCCGGGAGGTGCTGGGTGAAAACCTCAAGCTGCCGGTCAACGACACCATCATGGCGGGCCTGAACAAGGTCAAACCGAGCCTCGACACCTACATCAGTGCCGCCGAGCGTATCGTCGCGCAGGCGCTGGACAATCCGGATTCGGCGCAAAAGGAACTCGGCAGCTTCAATACCGCGTTCAGTCAGCTTGAAGAGCAGATGGCTGCCCTTAGCGAGCTGATCGAAACCAACACCCAACAGACCAGCCAAGGCACCCAACACGCGATCAACAGTGCCAATTTCACTTTGGGCATCGTGCTGGTTGCGAGTCTGTTGTTGCTGCTGATCCAGGGACGCTGGGTGATTTCGAGCATCATGGCGCCGTTGCAGACCGCCAGCCGGATCGCCGAAAGCATCGCCCATGGCAACTTGAGCGAGCCGATTGTCGAGCCCACCCATAAGGACGAAGCCAGCGCGCTGATTCGCAGCCTAGCGACCATGCAGCGCGACCTGCGCGGCATGATCGAGGTGGTTCGCAGCAACGCACACGGCGTGAGCGGCATGAGCGTGCAACTGAGCAGCGGTTGCCACCAGGTGGCCGACAGCAGCCAGCAGCAAAGCGTCGCAGCCAGCACCATGGCCGCAGCCGCCAGTGAAATGACCGCGAGCATCGAGGAAATCACCCGGCATGCCGAGCGGGCGCTGAACATGGCCAACCAGGCCGAGGCACTGGCCAAGGATGGCGGCCGGGTGATTCATCAGGTGGTCAACGACATGGACGGCATTGCGCGTTCGGCGCAGCAGTCAGCCCAGGTGATTCGCACGCTGGACAAGGAGTCGGAGGGTATTTTCAGCATCATTCAGGTGATCAAGGGCATCGCCGATCAAACCAACCTGCTGGCGCTGAACGCCGCCATCGAGGCCGCCCGTGCCGGTGAGCAGGGCCGTGGTTTTGCCGTGGTGGCTGACGAAGTACGCAGTCTGGCAGGGCGCACCAGCGCCTCCACCCAGGAAATTGCCAGCATGGTCTCGCGCATCCAGCAGAGCACCCGCGAGGCGGTGACCAGCATGGAGGCCGGCGTGGCACAGGTCGATAAAGGCATGGCCGTGACCGCCGACGTCGAACGCGCCATCCGCGAAATCCTCGAAGCCACGCTCAATACCACTCAGCTGGTCAACGACATCACCCGCACGATTGGCGAGCAGAGCCTGGCCAGCAACGAAATCGCCCATCAGGTGGACATGATTGCCGGCATGTCCGAAGGCAACAGCAAGGTCATCGGCAAGACCGCCTCGACGACTGATGAACTGTCGACGCTGGCGGGCAAGCTGTCGCAATCGGTGGACCGGTTCCGGCTTTGAGGTGTGTGCCGATCAGTTGATTTTCGGTGATTGTGAGGGCCTCTTCGCGGGCAAGCCCGCTCCCACAGGGGGCTTGCGCCGTTCACAAATCCAGTGTGGGAGCGGGCTTGCCCGCGAATGCGCCAGATCTGACGGTGCAGAACTAAAGGCCCTGCGCCAATTCCCTAAAGGTATTTGTCCGTCACCGCGCCTTCCGAGGCGCTGGACACGGTTTTCGCGTATTTGGCCAACACCCCGCGCTTGTATTTGGATTCCGGGCGCACCCAGCGGGTCTTGCGCTCGGCCAGCACGGCATCGGTGACATCCACCGTGATCTGCCGGGTTTCGGCGTCGATGGTGATTGTGTCGCCGTCTTCAATCAACGCGATCGGCCCGCCATCGAAGGCTTCCGGGGTGATGTGCCCCACCACGAAACCGTGGGAACCACCGGAAAAGCGTCCGTCGGTGATCAGCGCAACGTCCTTGCCCAAGCCTTTGCCCATGACCGCCGAGGTCGGCGAAAGCATTTCGCGCATGCCCGGCCCGCCCTTGGGGCCTTCGTAGCGAATCACGATCACATCGCCTGCCTTGACCTCGCCATTGAGAATCCCGGCCAGCGCGCCTTCCTCGCCGTGATACACGCGCGCCGAGCCCTGAAAACGCAGACCTTCCTTGCCGGTGATCTTCGCCACGGCGCCGGTGGGCGAGAGGTTGCCGCGCAGCACCACCAGGTGCGAGTCCTTTTTGACCGGCTGATCGAACGGCAGGATCACGTCCTGACCGGCGGGATAATCGGGCACGTTCGCCAGGTTTTCCGCCAGGGTCTTGCCGGTCACCGTCAGCACATCTCCATGCAGCATGCCGGCGGCGAGCATGCGTTTCATCAGCGGCTGGATACCGCCGATGGCGACCAGCTCGCTCATCATGTATTTGCCGCTGGGGCGCAGATCGGCGACCACCGGGGAAATCTTGCCCAGTTCTACGAAATCGTCCAGCGTCAGCTCGACATCCACCGCATGGGCCATTGCCAGCAAGTGCAGCACGGCATTGGTCGAGCCGGCGAGGGCGATGACCACGCGAATGGCGTTCTCGAAGGCTTTGCGGGTCATGATGTCGCGCGGTTTGAGGTCCAGTTTGAGCAGCTCCATGACCTGCTGGCCGGCGCGGAAACTGTCTGAGGCTTTGTCGCTGCCGACCGCGTCCTGAGAGCTGGACCCCGGCAGGCTCATGCCCAATGCTTCTATAGCCGAGGCCATGGTGTTGGCCGTGTACATGCCGCCGCAGGAGCCGGGGCCGGGAATCGCCACTTCCTCGATCTGCTTGACCTGAATCTCGTTGATATCGCCGCGCGCATTCTGGCCCACGGCTTCGAACACGGAAATGATGTCGGTGTGCCCGGCGCCCGGGCGGATGGTGCCGCCGTAGACAAAGATCGATGGGCGATTCAGGCGCGCCATCCCGATCAGGCAGCCCGGCATGTTCTTGTCACATCCGCCCACGGTCACCAGGCCGTCAAAGCCTTCGCAACCGGCCACCACCTCGATGGAGTCGGCGATGACCTCGCGCGACACCAGGGAATACTTCATGCCTTCGGTGCCATTGGCGATGCCGTCGGAAATGGTGATGGTGTTGAAAATCACCCCTTTGGCACCGGCGGCATTCGCGCCTTTTTCGGCTTCGATGGCCAGTTTGTCGATGTGCATGTTGCACGGGGTGACCATCGCCCACGTGGAGGCGATGCCGATCTGCGGCTTCTTGAAATCTTCGTCGGTGAAACCCACCGCGCGCAGCATGGAGCGGCCGGGGGCGCGTTCCACGCCGTCGACCACTTGAGAGGAGTATTTACGCAGCGTGTCTTTGTCGCTCATGACGTTCCCTCATATCCAGATCGCTAGCCTGACCGGTGTGGTCTGAAGCAACCGATTGAGTCTAGTCCTGCAGGCCACAAAAATCAGTTCAAGGTTCCTGGAATCCTGCGCACACCTCACGAATGCAGCCGCGCAACCATTGATGCGCGGCATCGGCGTCCATTCGCGGGTGCCAGAGCATGGAAATCGTAATCGTCGGCGTGGCCACCGGCAGAGGGAAACAGTGCAGGCCGGCGCGTAGATTGTGCGTGTGACGTTCCGGCACCGTCGCGATCAGGTCCGAGGCCCGGGCCAGCGCCAGCGCCGCAGAAAAGCCGCCGACAATCGTGACGATCTCCCGCACCAGGCCTAGGGGTTTCAAGGCATCATCCATCGGCCCTTGGTCCCGTCCGCGTCGCGACACCAGAACGTGCTTGCCGGACGCATAACGGGCGGGCGTGATCTTGCCCTTGCTCAGTGCATGCCCCATGCGGACGACGCCGATGAACCGGTCCTGGTACAAGGCGCGGGTGCGCACCTCCGGGCTGGTGGTGTCGCCGACCACGCCCGTTTCCAGATCGACCGTTCCCTCACGCAGCAGCGTGCTGTCCTGGTTGAGCTTCTGCAAGAAGTGCAGGCGCACGCCGGGGGCTTCATCGCCGAGGCGGGCAATCAATGCCGGGCCGAAGTTCTCGACGAAACCGTCACTGGTGCGCAGCGTGAACGTGCGCACCAGTTGTTTGAGGTCGAGCTGCTCGGCAGGGCGCAAGACCGCTTCGGCGTCCTGCACCAATTGGCTGACTTGTTCACGCAATTGCAGCGCGCGGGGTGTCGGCACCAGGCCGCGCCCGGCCCGGACCAGCAACGGGTCGCCGGTGGTTTCACGCAACCGCGCCAACGCCCGGCTCATCGCCGAAGGGCTCAGGCGCAAGCGCTGGGCGGCGCGCGCCACACTGCCTTCGGTGAGCAGCGCATCGAGGGTAATCAGCAGGTTCAGGTCGGGAGTCGTCATGCATCAACGTTAGCACGGTTGTCGCTGACATGGCGTCGCGTGCAGGTATTCAGTGCAAGGCGTGCGTCTTCCGCCCTGTCATCCGCAGGCATACGCTGAAGGTCAACTTTTCATCAGTGGCCAAAACCCATGAAACTCATGACGCAATCAGGTTCGGTGCGCTGGGCGCTCGCCAGCCTTTGCCTGTCGATGTTGATGCCGTCGCTCGACACCAGCATCGCCAATGCCGGCTTGCCGACGTTGGCCCAGGCACTCGAGGCTTCTTTTCAGCAAGTGCAGTGGATTGTCCTGGCTTACCTGCTCGCGATCACCACGTTGATCGTCAGCGTCGGCCGGCTCGGTGACCTCATCGGTCGGCGACGTTTGATGCTGTCGGGCATTGTCATTTTCACAGTGGCGTCGCTGGCGTGTGGTCTGGCGCCGACGCTATGGTGGCTGGTCGCGGCCCGGGCGGTGCAGGGCCTCGGGGCGGCGATCATGTTGGCGCTCACCGTGGCATTCGTCGGCGAGACCGTGCCCAAAGCACAGACCGGCAGCGCCATGGGCTTGCTCGGCACGATGTCGGCAATCGGCACCACGCTGGGCCCCTCGCTCGGCGGCCTGCTGATCTCGGGCTTTGGCTGGCAGGCGATTTTTCTGGTCAACCTGCCATTGGGCGTCTTGAACGGGGTCCTCGCGTTTCGCTACCTGCCCACCGATCGCCCCATGCCAAAGGCACAACGAGCCGGGTTCGACGTTGCCGGCACGCTGGTCCTGGCGCTGACACTCGGCGCCTACGCGTTGGCGATGACCTGGGGCGGCGGCGAATGGGGTTCGCTCAACCTTGTGTTGCTGCTGATGGCAATGGCCGGCAGCGCGATTTTCCTGTTCGTCGAGGCAAAGGTGGCATCGCCACTGATCAAACTGGCGCTGTTCCGGGACCGAGGCTTGTGCGCGAGCCTGGCCATGAGCCTGCTGGTCTCGACCGTGATGATGGCGACACTGGTGGTCGGGCCGTTCTACCTCTGCGCAACGCTAGGGTTAAGGGCTGCGCTGGTCGGACTCGCCTTGTCAGTCGGCCCGTTGGTCGCCGCGCTGGCAGGCGTCCCCGCCGGGCGCCTGGTCGACCGATTTGGCGCGCAACGCATGACCGTCTCCGGACTGACCTGCATGGTGCTTGGTGCCTGCGTATTAGCGACGATGCCGACAGGTTTCGGCGTCCTCGGCTACCTCACGCCCATCGCAGTCATCACCGCCAGCTACGCACTGTTCCAGGCGGCCAACAACACACGGATCATGACCGGCATCAGCCCCGACCAGCGAGGCGTCATTGCCGGCCTGCTCAGCCTGTCGCGCAACTTGGGGCTCATCACCGGAGCCTCCGTCATGGGCGCAATCTTTGCGCTCGCCACATCCGCCAGTGACATCACGCGAGCAGCGCCAGAGGCTGTTGCCAACGGCATGACAATCACCTTCGCGGTAGCGGCAGGGCTTTTAATCCTGGCACTCGCCATCGCATTACCAGCCCTGAAAAGTGAACCCATACCCGCCTAAATGCGAATGCAACAGCAACAGCAACAGCATCGCGAGCAGGCTCACTCCTACACAAAGCAGATCGGCGCAACGCTGTTGCTCCTCACCACTCATCAGGTCGAGCGTTAGCTCGCCTTCAGCTTTTGATCTTGATGCACACGCCCCCTCGAAAGGCCGAGCGCAGGTTCTGCGCAGTGGGCAACCCGGCATGGATGCCGGGTTAGCCGCCCCCGGCCATGGATGGCCGATGGCGGCGGGCCCACGGAGCAGGACCGGAGCGAGGGCATGCCGAGCCTTAGCGAGGCACCGAACGTCAGGGGCAAAAGCGCTTGGTTACTTGGCGCTCTTCCAAGTGACCCGCCGTAAGGGCGGAACCAATATCCGCCATCACAAAAAAAACGGATATGCCCCCAAACAAAACCAAAAAAAAGGGCCACCACAACCCTACGTTGCAGCGACCCGAGGGTGACGCTATGTAATACGGCCCAGCCGAAAATCAGTGAGCCCCGGCCGCCTTGTTCAAATCACTCTCAGCCCACTCGGTATACACACAAGCATCCGCAGTAGCCCAACGCACACGAACCGGATCCCCCGTCTTGAGCGGCATACCCGCAGCAGACAGCGCTTTCACAGTCATCGAAGTCCCACCCAGCGTCTTGACGGTGCACGTCTGGCTTTCACCCAGAAACAACACCTCACCGACAATCGCCGACACCTCATTCCAGCCCGCCGCCAGAGGCTCACGAGCCGCTTGCTCAACACTCAACGCCAACGCCTTCTCCGGACGCACCATCAGCAGCACATCCTGATCGATCTGCAACCCGGCAGTCAGGCGAATCGACAGCGACTGCCCTTCAAACGAAGCCACTGCATTGCCCTGAGCCTTCAGCTTGAGGAAGTTCGAGTTGCCGAGGAACGACGCGACAAACGCATTCGGCGGGTTCTGATACAAATCAAAACCACTGCCCAGCCCGACGATCTTCCCATGGCTGAAAATCGCAATGCGCTGAGACAAACGCATGGCTTCTTCCTGATCGTGGGTCACGTAGACGATGGTGATGCCCAGGCGCCGGTGCAGCTGGCGCAGCTCGTCCTGCAAATCTTCACGCAGTTTCTTGTCGAGCGCGCCGAGCGGTTCGTCCATCAGCAAAATACGTGGCTCATACACCAGCGCTCGCGCAATGGCGACCCGTTGCTGCTGGCCACCGGAGAGTTGCGAAGGGCGGCGATGGGCGAACTGTTCCAGTTGCACCAGCTTGAGCATGGCATCGACCCGACGTTCGCGCTCGGCGGCGGGCAGCTTGCGGATGGCCAGCGGGAACGCGATGTTGTCGCGTACCGACAAATGTGGGAACAGCGAGTAACGCTGGAACACCATTCCAATGTCGCGCTTGTGCGGCGGCACGTTGACCAGCGATTGGCCATTGACCAGGATCTCGCCGCTGCTCGGGGTTTCGAAGCCGGCGAGCATCGACAGCGTTGTACTTTTACCCGAGCCGCTGGAGCCGAGGAAGGTGAGGAATTCACCGTCCTTGATGTCCAGCGAGATGTCGTCCACGGCGGCAAATTCGCCGTAGTACTTGTTCAAGTTGCGCAGGCTTACCAGGGGTTGGTCACTGTGTTGGGCGGAATCTTTGATCACTGCACTCATGTCGTACTCCTGGGCGCTCAGGCGCTGATTTCATTGCGCCGGCGAACGGCGGCGGCGATCACCATGACCAATACCGAGAGGCCGATCAGCAACGTCGAAGCGACGGCGATCACAGGCGTCAGGTCCTGGCGCAGGGTGGTCCACATTTTCACGGGAAGGGTTTGCAGGGTCGGGCTGGCCATCATCACGCTCAGCACCACTTCATCCCACGAGACAAGAAAGGCGAAGAGGGCGCCGGCCACCATGCCTGGGCGGATCGCCGGGAAGGTCACCTTGAACACCGCTTGCAGGCGTGAGGCCCCGCAAATCACGGCGGCATCTTCAATCGACTGATCGAACAGCTTCAGCGAATTGATGATCGAGATGATGGTGAACGGCAACGCGACAATCACGTGGCTGACGACGAAGGCAAACATCGTCCCGGTATAGCCGAGCTTGAGAAACAGCGCGTACACCGCCACGGCAATGATCACCAGCGGCACGATCATCGGCAGGGTGAACAAGCCGTAAAGCATTTCCCGACCGGGGAAGCGTCCGCGCACCAGTGCAAACGCGGTGGGCAAGCCCAGCGCCACGGCGAAGAAGGTGGTCAGCACCGCGACCTTGAGACTGGCCACGGCAGCGTTCATCCAGTCGGCATTGGAGAAGAACTGGCCGTACCACTTCAGCGTCCAGCCCGGTGGCGGGAATACCAGCCACTGGGAGGAGCCGAAGGACAGCAACACGATGAACACGATCGGCAGCAGCAGGAACAGCGCGATCAGCCCGGTCGTGAAGTACAGGCCGAAGCGCATGCGCCGGCTCATGGCATTGGGAGTCAGTAGCATGATGGCTTACCTCGCGTTGCTGGCGCCAACCGGGGATTCCGGCTGAAGCTTCAGGTAGAAGTAGAACAACACCAGCGTGATCACGATCAGCAACGCGGCACCGGCGCTCGCCAGGCCCCAGTTGAGGAAGGATTGCACCTGTTGAATGATGAATTCGGGCAGCATCATGTTCTGCGCACCGCCGAGCAAAGCCGGGGTGACGTAGTACCCGAGCGACATCACAAACACCATCAGTCCACCGGAAAACAGCCCCGGCCGGCACAGCGGCAGGAACACCCGGAAGAAGTTGGTCCAGGGACTGGCACCGCAGATCGAACCGGCTTGCAGGATCATCGGATCGATGGCCTGCATGGTCGCCTGCAGCGGCAGGACGATGAACGGAATCATGATGTAGCTCATGCCGATCACTACGCCGGTGAGGTTATGCACCATTTCCAGCGGTTGATCGATGATGCCCATCGCCATCAGTGCCTTGTTGATCACCCCTGAGGCTTGCAGCAGCACCAGCCAGGAATAAGTGCGGGCGAGGAGGCTGGTCCACATCGACAGCAGCACGATGTTAAGAATCCAGCGCCCCCAGCCACGTGGCACCAGGGTGATGGCCCACGCCAGTGGGAAACCCAGCAGCAGGCTGAACAGCGTCACCAGGCCGGCCACGGAGAAGGTGTTGAGCAAGACCCGGGCATACGCCGAGTTGGCGAACAACTGCTCGTAATTGCCAAGGCCCGGAACGGGCTCCAGCACACCACGCAGCAACAGGCCGATCAGCGGCGCCAGGAAGAACAGGCCCAGAAACAGCAGGGCCGGAATCAGGTTGCTCGCACCGCGCCAGCGCTGCGCCAAGGACGCAGATTGCTTGCGCACAGCGGCCTTGCCGGGAACTGCCCCGGCAGCGCCAGCGGCGCTCCCGGGTTTGGTTGCTGGAGAGGAAGCTGTTGCCGCCATTTTCATTTGACCAGCCATTCGTTCCACCGTGTCGCGATGGCCGGACCGTTCTTGGCCCAGTACGCGAAATCAAGAGTGATTTGATCCTTGACGTAGGCAGTCGGCAGGTTAGGCGCCAGCACCGAATCCAGGCGTGCCACGCTGTCGACGTTGACTGGCGCATAGGCGGTCAGGTTGGAGAAGTCGGCCTGTCCTTTGGCGCTGCTCGCGTTGGCCAGGAACTTCATGGCCGCTGCCTTGTTTTTCGTGCCTTTAGGCACGACCAGGATGTCGGCCATGACCAGGTTCTGTTTCCAGCTCACACCCACCGGCGCGCCATCTTCTTGCAGGGCGTGAATTCGGCCGTTCCAGAACTGGCCCATGCTCGCTTCACCCGAGGCCAGCAACTGTTGCGACTGTGCACCACCGCCCCACCAGACGATGTCTTTCTTGATGGTGTCGAGTTTCTTGAAGGCCCGGTCCAGGTCAAGCGGATAGAGCTTGTCGGCAGGCACGCCGTCGGCCAGCAGCGCGAGTTCGAGCACGCCAGGGCTTGGCCATTTGTAGAGGGCACGTTTGCCGGGGTAAGTCTTGGTGTCGAACAGTGCGGACCAGTCTTGAGGTTTGCTGGCGCCGAGCTTGCTTTCGTTGTAACCCAGGACAAAGGAGAAGAAGAACGAACCGACGCCGTAATCGGAAACAAACCGCGGGTCGATTTTGTCGCGCTGGATCACCGAAAAATCGAGGGGTTCGAGCAAGCCTTCGGAAGCGGCGCGCAGGGCGAAGTCGGCTTCGACGTCAACCACGTCCCATTGCACGTTGCCGCTTTCGACCATGGCTTTGAGTTTGCCGTAGTCGGTTGGGCCGTCCTGGACCACCGTGACGCCGCTGGCTTTGCTGAACGGATCGGCCCAGGCCTGCTTCTGTGCGTCCTGGGTGCTACCGCCCCAACTGACGAAGTTGACGCTTTCAGCCGCAATGGCCGCGTGACTGACCGTGGCCAGTAAACCCGCGAACAGTACTGCGGTTGCACGTTTGTTCAACACCATTTTCACGCCCTCATTTGTTGTGTTTTTGAGCGGGCTTGGTAATGCCCGCCTATCGGGAGCAGTAGGTCCATCTGGTCTCTAACGGCGACCGTGCCAAGGGCTGTTATGGGTGCTTTCCCTGTCGGGGGCACTTGGCTGAAGCGTCCGGTCTATGGAATATCATATTATGGTATTCCAAACTTTGTGCAAGCACTTTGCCTTACCGGCCATCAGCCAAAAGCGGGTTTTTTCCGTCAGGCCGCCCTGTGGTGGCGACCTGCGGCGGGTCTACGGTTATCCAGTGAACGGAATGCTCTCGACGACTTCCAGGTCGTAACCGGTCAAGCCTGCGTATTTGAGCGGCGGGCCAAGGTGACGCAACTTGCCCACGCCGAGGTCTTGCAGAATTTGTGCCCCGGTCCCTACTTCAGAATAGATGCGCGATTGCGAACGGCTGAACTGACGGGGCGCCTGGGTCAATTGCGGCACCCGTTCGAGCAAGGCCTGGGACGATTCATGATTGGCCAGCACCACCACCACGCCGCAGCCTTCGGCCGCCACCCGTTGCAAGGCTGCCCATAACGTCCAGTTGGAAGGACCGCTGTATTCGGCGCCCACCAGGTCCCGCAACGGGTCGATTACATGCACGCGCACCAGCGTCGGTTCGTTGCGTTGCGGGTTGCCCATGACCATCGCCATGTGAACGCCGCCTTCAATGCGGTCTTCAAACGTAATCAGGCGGAAAGTACCGTGCACCGTGGGCAGTTCACGCTCACCGATTCGCACCACGGTGTGTTCAGTGCTGAGGCGGTAGTGGATCAGGTCGGCGATGGTGCCGATCTTGATTCCATGCTTGCGCGCGAAGACTTCCAGGTCGGGGCGTCGCGCCATGGTGCCGTCGTCGTTCATGACTTCGACGATCACCGAGGCGGGCGTGAAACCGGCCAGGCGGGCGAGGTCGCAGCCGGCCTCGGTGTGCCCGGCGCGGGTCAGCACACCACCTTCCTTGGCGCGCAATGGAAAGATGTGGCCTGGCTGCACCAGATCAGCCGGAACGGCGTCGACGGCAACGGCTGCGGCCACTGTCCGTGCGCGGTCGGCGGCGGAAATGCCGGTGGTCACTCCGACGGCAGCTTCGATGGAGACGGTAAACGCGGTGCTGAACACGCTGCCGTTGCTTGGCACCATCTGTTCCAGTCCGAGCCGCTGGCAGTGGTCGTCGGTCAAGGTCAGGCAGATCAGGCCGCGGGCCTCTCGCGCCATGAAGCTGATGGCTTGCGGTGTGCAGCAGTCGGCGGCGAGCAGCAGGTCGCCTTCGTTTTCCCGGTCCTCATCGTCAACCAGCAGCACCATCTTGCCGAGTCGATAGTCTTCGATAATTTCTTCGATGCTGTTGAAGGCCATGTTGGGTTCTCAGTGTTTGGTGGGAATGTAATGTGGTATACCATAATACAAAATAAACCGAGAGGTCACTATGAAGGCGTACTGGATTGCTCATGTTGATGTCACTGATCCCGATCAATACAGCCAATACACCCAGCGGGCGCCGGCGGCTTTTGCGCTGTACGGCGGGCGGATGTTGGCGAGGGGCGGGCGTAGCGAAGCGATGGAAGGCCGGCCGACGCCGCAACGCAGCGTGGTGATTGAATTTGATTCGTATGAGCAGGCGCTGGCTTGCTATCACAGCGAGCAGTATCAGGAGGCGAAACGGCACCGTGAGGGCGTGGCGCGGGCTGAGGTGATTATTGTCGAGGGTGTGGCGCCGGTTTGATTTGTGGCGGTGTCCACGGAGTTTGGCTTGGTTGCCGGCTGAGTTATGTGGATGTACTCAGGACCATTGTGGGAGTGAGCCTGCTCGCGATGGCGGCCTGGTAGCCGACCATTTTTTTTTTGGGTGCACATATCCATTGCTGCGGTAACGGCGGCTATTGGTTCCGCCCTGACGGCGGGTCACTTGGAAGAGCGCCAAGTAACCAAGCGCTTTTGCCCCTGACGTTCGGTGCCTCGCCTAGGCTCGGCATGCCCTTGCTCCGGTCCTGCTCCGTGGGCCCGCCGCCATCGGCCATCCATGGCCGGGGGCGGCTAACCCGGCATCCATGCCGGGTTGCCCACTGCGCAGAACCTCCACTCGGCCTCTCGAGGCGGCGGTGCATCGAGATCAAGAGCTGCAAGCGAGCTACCGCTCGGCTTGTTGAGTGGTGAAGGGCAAAAGCCTTGTGCCGATCCGCTGTTTTGTGGGAGTGAGCCTGCTCGCGATGGCGTACTCACCGGCGACAGAGAGCTCGGAGGGGCGCCATCGGCAAGTCAAACCGCCGCAGCCTCTTGCAGAGGCAATTGCGGCAGTTTGTCAGTTCGTTGGTTGTCGTTCCCGCGCGAGTGCGGGAACAGTTTTTTATGAGACGACTTGATAGCACGGCACATAGGCCGCGCCACCCGGGAGTTTCATCCGGTGTTGGGCCACAAAAGCCTTGAGCAGTTGATCCAGCGGTTTCATCACGCCGACATCGCCACGGATCTGGTAAGGACCGTGTTTCTCGATCAAGCGGATGCCTTTGTCCTTGACGTTGCCGGCGACGATGCCGGAGAAGGCGCGGCGCAGGTTGGCCGCCAGTTCGTGGGCGGGCAGGTCGCGGCTGAGTTTGAGGTTGGCCATGTTTTCGTGGGTCGGGTCGAACGGGCGCTGGAAGCCTTCGTCGATTTTCAGCAGCCAGTTGAAATGGAAGGCGTCATTGCGCTCGCGACGGAATTGTTTGACCGCTTTGAGGCCTTGAGTCATGTGCCGTGCGACTTCAGCCGGGTCGTCGATGATGATTTGGTAATGCTGCTTGGCCGCTTCACCCAACGTTGCGCCGACGAACGCGTCCAGTTGCTCCAGATACGGCGCCGCATGTTTGGGCCCTGTGAGGACCACGGGGAAGGGCAGGCCTGCATTGTCCGGGTGCATCAGGATGCCGAGCAGGTACAGGAACTCTTCGGCCGTGCCGGCGCCGCCCGGGAAAATGATGATGCCGTGGCCGACACGGACAAACGCTTCCAGGCGTTTTTCGATGTCCGGCAGAATCACCAGTTCGTTGACGATCGGGTTTGGCGCTTCGGCGGCGATGATGCCCGGCTCGGTCAGGCCCAGGTAGCGGCCGCCGTGGATGCGCTGCTTGGCGTGGGCGATGGTTGCGCCTTTCATCGGGCCTTTCATCACGCCGGGACCGCAACCGGTGCAGATATCCAGGCTGCGCAGGCCCAGTTCATGGCCGACTTTCTTGGTGTATTTGTATTCTTCAGTGTTGATCGAGTGGCCGCCCCAGCACACCACGATCTTGGGCTCGACGCCGGGACGCAGGGTGCGGGCATTGCGCAGCAGGTGGAATACGTAATCGCTGATGCCCTGGGAGTTGCTCAGGTCGATGCGCTGGCTGTCGAGTTCGTTTTCGGTGTAGACGATATCGCGCAGGGCGCTGAACAGCATTTCCCGGGTGCTGGCGATCATTTCGCCATCGACGAAGGCGTCGGCCGGTGCGTTCAGCAGTTCCAGACGCACGCCGCGGTCTTGCTGGTGGATGCGGATTTCGAAGTCTTTATAGGCTTCTAGGATGGTCTTGGCGTTATCAACATGGGCGCCGGTATTGAGGATGGCCAGGGCGCACTGGCGGAAGAGGGTGTAGATGCTGCCGGTTCCGGCTTCACTCAGTTGTTGGACTTCACGTTGAGAGAGGGTTTCCAGGCTGCCTTTAGGGCTGACGGAGGCGTTGATTACATGGCGTTGGGTCATTCAATGATCCTTAAAACGATGCCACTCATACAGGCAAATGGCATCCGAATAGTATGTATCCATGAAAGAAGATGGCACGAACTGCGCTGTATCGCCATTTCCCCGTTTGACGATGAAAAGATGAAAAGGAGCCTCAGCATAGCTAAATCCTGCGCAGGGGCGATAATGCCCCGCAGTCTTTTTGCCCTCCGACCCAAGGAAACCCGACGCAATGTTCGAAATCCAGCCGATGAACGCCGAACGCTTTCGACAACAGACACGGCGCAGCACGGTGATTATTGCCCTGATTTTCCTGGCGCTGGCAATGGTGCTGTCCACGGCGGCGGTGGCGCTGTTCGGTGAGCCCGGCGGCGACAATCTGCGGTTTAACGTCGGCGGGGTGTTTGTCTCGGTGCTGCTGATGGCGGCGCTGATGCGCGGCAAATTCTGGAGCCAGGACTGGATGGCGCCGGCGGTCTACGGCTGGCGGCTCAAGCGCAGCCTGATGAGTATCACCAACATCATGCACCAGGTCACGGCGGCGGTGGAGCAGGGTGATCCGACGGCCATGAAGCTGTTGCGCTTCTACCATCTGGGCCTGAACCAGATGCATGAGCTGGACGGCAACTCCAGCGACCACAGCCAGTTGACCCGTGAAATGGATCAACACAAGGCGCGGATGGAAGCGCTGGGTATCGACACTCAACAAACGCAGTTGGATCCGGCCTGGCTTGAGGCAATGAAACCGCTGTCGCGATAAATCGGTGGCGTAGGCACAAACCGCACCATTGGCTCTGGGGTATCGGGGAAGTGAAGGTTAGGCTGAATCCGGCAAATCACCTATCTTGTTGAGATGCCATTGCACGGGCGAACAGGAACATTCGCCCTGTCATCAGGAGCCAGGGAACGTCATGGGGCATCCGTCCATTAAAGACCGAATTGAAAATACCGTCACCGCTGCGCCTTGGCTGCCCGATCTGGTTGACTCTCGATTCAGGGTCCGACACGCGGTGCTGCTGCTCGTGGCGGTGTGTCTGTCCATGACCGCAATTGCGACTTGGGAAGCCTGGAACTCGCGCCAGTACCATTTGCATGACAAAGAAGTGGCGATGTCCAACCTTGCGCAGACCTTGGCGTCGCAAGCGCGAGCGTCGATCAAGCAGGCTGATACGCTGCTGTTCACCTTGGTTGATCGTCTCGAAAACGACGGCATGGACCCGGCTCGGCTCCCCAGGTTGCAACGTTTGCTCAGCGCTCAGCGCAGCGAGTTGCCCCAGCTCCATGGCCTGTTCGTATTTGACGAAGAAGGGCGCTGGGTGGCCAATTCCAATGGCGCGCAGGTGCCGGGCGCAAACAATTCCGACCGCGAGTATTTCATCTTCCATCGTGATCATCCTGACCGTGGGCCGCATATCGGGCCGGCGATCAAAAGCCGGTCGAGCGGCGAATGGATCATGACTGTGTCGCGCCGGATCAACCACCCGGATGGCCGCTTCGCCGGGGTGGCGCTGGCGACGATCTATCTCAGCCATTTCCTTGAGCTTTACGACAGTATCGACATGGGCAGCAATGGCGTGATCAACCTCATTGCCGACGATGCCAGTATCATTGTTCGACGGCCGTTCAAAGAGTCGGAGGTCGGTGCCAGCCTCGCCAATGGCCCGCTGTTTACCCAACTGTTGCCCGGCGCCAGTTATGGCACGGCAACGGTCAAGTCCTATCTGGACGGTGTTGAACGGGTGGTCGGGTTTCGACGGGTCGATGGTTATCCGCTGATCATTTTCGTAGCGCTCGACAAGGAAGAGGTCCTGGCGGGCTGGCGTCAAGAGACCGCGTTGAGCGCGGGCATCGTGCTCTTGCTGCTGATGTTTCTGGGAGGGTTGGGTTATCGCCTCATTCGTTTCATGAAACAGCAGAATCATATTCAGGGCGTCTTGCTCGATGCGCGGGAAAAGCTGATCGAGGTCAATCGCAGCCTGGAACTGCTGGCGCTCGAAGACGCCTTGACCGGTCTTTCCAATCGACGACAGTTCGACCTGTTTATCCTGGCGGAAATGGGCCGTGCCCGACGCACCCAGACCCACCTTGCCCTGCTGATGATCGATGTCGATCACTTCAAGAATTTCAATGACCGTTACGGTCATGTGGCCGGTGATGAGTGTCTGCGTAATATCAGCGCGATCATCCAGGACAACATCAAGCGTCCTGGGGATCTTCCCGCCCGTTATGGCGGCGAGGAATTTACCGTTGTGCTGCCCGGCACCGACTATGTCGGTGCGTTTCTGGTGGCCGAAAAAATCCGCCGCGCGGTTCAGCAAGCCAACATCGAACACAACGAAAGCCCGGAGGGGATGGTGACGGTCAGTGTGGGGGTTTGTGCCTATGACATGGCCTTGCAAGAGTCGCCCGACGACCTGATCGGCGCGGCGGACAAGGCCTTGTATGTGGCCAAGACCAGCGGGCGCAACATGAGTGTGATTGCCAACTGATTTCAAACGAACCGGTCGATGCCCTGGACCAGTTGTGTGGACAAGTACGATTGCTTGAGTTTTTCCAGCCACCAGCCCAAGGCACGGCCGTCATGATCGCCGCGCCAGCCAGCATAGAGAATGTTCGGTTCCCGTGGATCGGCCATCTGCTTCTCGATCAGCGCGCCGTTTTTCAGGAGCGAGCCGACCCGGTGCTTTGGCAGCCACCCCACGCCAAGGCCATCGCGTTGAGCGAGGATTTTTGCGCGCATGGTCGGCACGGCGAGCACGGGTTGCCCACCGGAGACGCCGTACGTGCTGCCTTCCGTGGCCCGAGACGAGTCGGCGACGACAATCGCCTGGTGCTGCGCCACCATCGCCCGTGAAATCGGCTCCTTGGCCTTGGCCAGCGGGTGCTTCGGCGAAACGGCGAACACCCATTCCATTTCACCCAATTGCATCCAGCGCAGGCTGGGGATGGCCGGCGGTTCGTTGGTGGCGCCGATGATCAGGTCCGCGCGCCCCTCGCGCAGGGCTTCCCACACGCCTTTGAGCACTTCCTGGGTAATGCGCAGCGGCACGCCGGACTTCAGCGCGTCGAACTCGTGAATCACTGGAATCAGGGTGTCGAACTCAAGCAATTCGTCGGTGACGATCCACAATCGACTCTCCCAGCCATTGGCCACTTGTTGCACCCGTTGGGTCAGCCGAGCGACATCCTGCATCAGCCGCGCCGCTTCATTGACCAGCAACTCCCCGGCCGGGGTGAGTTGTAACCGGTAGCGACGCCGGTCAAAGAGCAAGGCATCGAAGCGCTCCTCCAGTTGCCGCGCGGCGTAGGACACGGTCGACGGTGCCTTGCCCAAGTGAGCCGCCGCCCGCGACAGGCTGCCGGTTTCGCGGATGGCTTGGAGCAACGTCAGGTCTTCGATCGACAGCATGTTTCACATCCTCGGCGGTGTTTCAGGCGGTCCGGCGTAACTTCCACAACTTGAACAGCCGAAGATAGACCAATACGTTGACCGCCAACACCACGCTGCCCAGTGCCAATTGAATCGCCGGCGTGAGCCCGGCGGGATAGATCACGGGCCACACGTAGTGCTCGATGAATCCACCGCCGTAACCGGTTTGTCCGGCGGCAAGGCGCATGCGGTTTTCCCACTCGGTCAGCGGACACGTCAGGTGCAAGACTTCCACGCTCACCCCCCACGCCACAGCGGGCAGATGCCCCCAGATCAGCGGGCGCCACTTGAGCACCAGCAGCCCGCCGAACAGCACGAAGAGTATGAACAACAGGTGAAACAGCACCAGTCCATCGGCGGCTATCCGGTAAAGCATGTCGACTCCCTCACGCGTTTTGCCAATGGCTCCATGCTACTCGGTTGCATAGCTGACAGCGGCTTGTCCGCAAGTGCGCAAGATTGTTCAAGCCTTCGGTCGTAGCGGCTGGCACAGTTGCAAGTCTTTCCCTGGCTGTAGAGCGTTATGTCGAACTCACTCATGCCACGCAGTGCCTTTCTTCGCGGCGCCGTAGCGATCATGCCGTTGTCCCTGGCGACCGCGCCCTGGGGACTGTTGGCCGGCTCCATGGCCATCGAGGCCAATCTCACGCCCCTGCAAGGCCAGGGATTGTCGAGCATCGTGTTCGCCGGTGCCGCGCAGCTGGTGGCCATCGGCATGCTCAAGGGCGGTGCCGGGATTTTCTCGATTCTGCTGACCACGCTGTTACTCACCTCGCAGCATTTGCTGTACGGCATGAGCATGCGTTCGGTGATTTCCCCGCTGCCGGGTCGCTGGCGTGTGGGACTGGGCTTTTTGCTCACCGATGAATTGTTCGCCCTGACCAGTCAACATGACCGACAACAGTTCAATCGCTGGTATGCCCTGGGCGTGGGCCTGACGTTTTATGTCGCCTGGAACCTGTTCACCTTGGCTGGCATCGTGCTGGGCAGCAGCATTCCGGGGCTTGAGCACCTGGGGCTGGACTTCTCGATCGCAGCGACCTTCATTGCCTTGATCACCCCCGTGGTGCGCAATGTTCCGACGGTGATTTGCGTGGCGGTTTCGTTGTTTTGTTCGGTGTTGTTCAGCTATTGGCAGTGGGGCTCGGCGCTGGTGCTGGCGGGGTTGGCGGGCATGACGGCAGGCTTTGTCTGCAACAAACTTTACGGGGGGCGTACATGATGGTCTGGGCGGTGATTATCGGGATGGGCGTGCTCGTCTTTCTCAACCGTTACGTGTTCCTCGAACCGCGACTGCCGGTCCGGCTGAGCAGCAATGCTCGGCAGTTCCTCGGTTTTGCCGTGCCGGGGATGTTGACCGCGATTTGCGGGCCTATTGTGTTCATGCCGGACAAACAACTGAATCTGCAGTGGGACAATCCCTACCTGATCAGTTCGCTGGTGGCGGTGGGGCTGGTGCTGTACACCCGTAATACCTTGCTCAGCATGCTGTTGAGCATGGGCTTCTTCTTTTTGCTGCGCTGGTGGCTCTGAGTCGGGGGCTGGAAATTGTTCTACGCTTAAAGGTGGATCCCTTCAGGCAGTGAGGTGAGTATGGCCAATGACCCTAAGCGTGCAGACTTGGATGAAGAGGAAGATGAACCCACGGAAGAAGAGATCAAACGTCAGGAGCGTACGAGACAGGATTGGAAGCATGATGAAAGCCGAGAACTGTCAGACCGCGACGAAGAGCGTCCGCTGAAGCCCTGACTCCACAGCAAAATCTCTGCGTAAGAGCGTAATGTTTTGGGGATGGGATTGAGATTGGGGGCATATCCGTTTCTGCGGTAACGGCGGCTGTTGGTTCCGCCCTGACGGCGGGTCACTTGGAAAAGCCCCAAGTAACCAAGGGCTCTT